>NZ_DASQCJ010000194.1:0-44945 GCF_035634735.1 Cellulomonas sp. | reverse complement strand
CCCCGCGGGGAGGACACCGGCTTCCTCGCCGCCGCGGTCGCCGCTGGGGCCCGGGTCTACTCCGCCGACCGGTTCAACTTCCTCCAGATGCGCGGCGCCGACCCCGCGGCCCACACCTGGACCGCCACCGACGCCGAGCTGCTCGCGGGCGGCGACGTGGAGGTCGCCGGCCTGCACCCCGCCCACGTGCTCGTCTGACCCGCGCCCGACCCACCCCGAGGAGACCCACCCATGTCCGACCGCCCCGCCGTCGCCGTCGTCGGCCTCGGCTACATCGGCCTGCCGACCGCCGTCGTGCTCGCCGCGCACGGCGCCCGGGTCGTCGGCGTCGACGTCGACCCGGGCACCGTCGGCTCCGTGAACCGGGGCGAGGTGCCGTTCGTCGAGCCCGACCTCGGCGAGGCGCTCGCGGCGGCGGTGGCGGGCGGCGACCTCCGCGCCGCGACCACGGTGCCCGAGGCGGACGCGTACGTCATCGCCGTGCCCACGCCGTTCCGGCCGGACCGGACCGCCGACCTGTCGTGCGTGGACGCGGCCGCCGACGCGATCGCGCCCCGGCTCCGCGGCGGCGCGCTGGTGGTCCTGGAGTCCACCTCGCCGCCCGGCGCCACCCGGCACCTCGCGGAGCGGCTGCTGGCCGCGCGCCCCGACCTGTCCCTGGACGGGGCGGACGGACCGCCCCTGCACGTGGCGCACTGCCCCGAGCGCGTCCTGCCCGGCCGGATCATGCACGAGCTGGTCGCCAACTCCCGGGTGGTCGGCGGGCTGACGCCCGAGGCGGGCCGCCGCGCCCGCGACCTGTACGCGCGGTTCTGCACCGGGGAGATCGTGCTGACGGACGCGGTCACCGCGGAGACCGCGAAGCTCGCCGAGAACGCGTCCCGGGACGTCGGCATCGCGTTCGCGAACGAGCTCGCCGCGATCTGCGACCGGCTCGGCGTCGACGTCTGGGAGCTGCGCGCGATCGCGAACCGGCACCCGCGGGTCGACATCCTGCGCCCCGGCCCGGGCGTCGGCGGGCACTGCATCGCCGTCGACCCGTGGTTCCTCGTCGCGGCCGCGCCCGAGGAGGCCCGGCTGATCCGCACGGCCCGCGAGATCAACGACGCGCGGCCCGACGCCGTGGTGGACCGGGTGCTCGCGGCGGTGGCCGGCGTCGCCGCGCCGCGGGTGGCCGCGCTCGGCCTGGCGTTCAAGGCCGACATCGACGACCTCCGGGAGTCGCCCGCCCGGTGCGTCGTCGGCCGGCTGGCGGACCGGCTGGCCGAGCGGTCGCCCGCGGGGCGCGTGGCGGTCGTCGAGCCGCACGTGGCCGCGCTGCCGCCGGAGCTCGCGGCCCGGCCCGGGGTCACGCTCGAGCCGCTCGCGGACGCGGTGGCCGGGGCGGACGCGGTGGTGCTGCTGGTGGACCACGCGGAGTTCGTCGCCGCGGACCGGGCGGCGCTCGGGCTGGACGGCGCGGTCGTGGTGGACACGCGCGGGGTGTGGCGGTGACCCCGGCCGGGGTCCGGGCGCGGGTGCGGCGGCTGCTGCGGGGCCGGGGCCGGGGCCGGGCGGGGGGCGCGGGTGCGGCCGCGGGGTCGGCGGGCCCGGCGCGTGCGGCGCCGGCCGGTCCCGGGCCGGCGCGGGTCCGCGGCGCCGACGCGGAGACCCTGCTCGCCGCCGCGCGCGCCGACTGGGCGGCCGGGCGCCGGGACCGCGCGCAGGACGCCCTCCGGCGCGCCCTCGTGCTGCTGCCGGGCCGCGCCGACCTGTGGTTCCTGCACGCCCAGCGCGCCGTGGAGGCCGGCCGGCCCGACGCCGCCCTCGACGCCGTCCGCACCGCCCTCGACCTGCACCCCGCGCACGTCGGCGCCGTCGAGCTGCTCATCGAGCTCGCCCGGGTGCGGAACTGCGGGCACGCGCTGGTCCGGGGCGTGTTCGACGACCTCGCCGCGGCGCTGCCCGCGCACCCCGCCGCGCACCGCGGCGCGGTCGACCTGCTCATCCCGGCGCGGCACCGGGCCGGCGCCGCCGCGCTGGCCGCCGGGCCCGACCCGGTCGCGCGCGCCGCCGCCCGGCTGTGGCTGCACGGCGCCGGCGAGCCGGCCGAGGGCGACCCGCTCGCCGGGCTCGAGCCGGACGAGGCCCGGCTCGCGGAGGCCGTCGTGGACCTCGCGTGCGGCCGGGTGCGGCGGGCGGTCGACCTCGTCGCCGCGCTGCCCGCCGACCGGGTCCCGGTGGACGCGCTCCGCCGGGCGGTCCGCCGGCAGCTCGCCGCGGGGCGCCCCGCGCGCGCCGCCGTCCTGCTGGGGGAGTACCGCCGCGCGCGGCCCGCGGACGCGTGGGGCCGGCGCACCCAGCTCGCGTGCCGCCGGGCGGTGCGCGCGGCCGAGGCCGGCGCCGAGCCCAGCAACGCGCAGCTGGCCCGCCGCGGCTTCCCGGTCGCGCGCCGGGCCGCCGAGCCCGCGTACGAGCCGCACCCCCGCCGGCTGCTCTACCTGCTGCACAACTCGCTCCCGTACGCGTCGGCGGGCTACGCGACCCGCTCGCACGGCCTGCTGCGCGGGCTCGCCGCCGACTGGGACGTGCTCGGGGTGACCCGCCCCGGCTTCCCGTTCGACCTGCCCGGGCACGACGAGCTCCGGTCCGTCCCGGCGCGCGAGGTGGTCGACGGGGTCCCGTACGCGCGGCTCAGCACCGAGCCCGGCGTCTGGCCCAAGAACCCGCTCACCCGGTACGTCGCCGACTACGCCGACGCGGTGGCCGACCTGGCCCGGCGGGAGCGGCCCGCGCTGGTGCACGCCGCCTCGAACCACTGGAACGGGCTCACCGCGGTGCAGGCCGCGCGCCGGCTCGGCCTGCCGTCGGTGTACGAGGTGCGCGGGCTGTGGGAGGTCACCCGGGCGTCCCGGAACCCGGGCTGGGCGGGGTCGGGCATGTACCGCTACATCGCCCGGATGGAGGCCGACGCCGCGACCGCCGCGGACCGGGTCATCGCGATCACCGAGGGGCTGCGCGCGGAGCTGGTGGGCCGCGGGGTCCCCGAGGACCGGATCACCGTCGTGCCGAACGGGGTGGACACCCGCCGGTTCGTGCCGGTGCCGCGCGACGCCGACCTCGCGGAGCGGCTCGGCCTGGCCGGGCGCACGGTGATCGGCTACGTCGGGTCGATGCTCGACTACGAGGGGATCGACCTGCTGGTGCGCGCCGCCGCCGAGCTCGACCGCGAGCGCTCCGACTTCCACGTGCTGCTGGTCGGCGACGGCGCGGAGCGGGAGCGGTTCGAGGCGCTCGCGGACGAGCTCGGGGTGCTCGGCCGGGTGGTCACGTTCGTCGGCCGGGTCCCGCACGCGGACGTGGAGCGGTACTACTCGCTGGTCGACGTCGCACCGTTCCCGCGGCTGCCGCTGCCGGTGTGCGAGCTGGTGTCGCCGCTGAAGCCGTTCGAGGCCATGGCGGCGGGCAAGGCGGTCGTCGCGTCCGACGTCGCGGCGCTCGCGGAGATCGTGGACGACGGCGTCACCGGCCTGCTGCACGCCAAGGGCGACGCCGCCGACCTGGCCCGGCGCCTGCGGGAGCTGCTCGACCGGCCCGACCTGGTGCGGCGGCTCGGGGCGGCCGGGCGGGCGTGGGTCGAGCGGGAGCGGGACTGGGCGACGCTCGCCGGCCGGGTGTCGGCGCTGTACGAGGAGCTGGGTGCGGGCCGCGCCGCGGCGGTCAGCGCACGCTGACCATCGTCCCGGCCGACTCGACGCGGCGCGGGTCGTCCCGCCGGTGGTGCACCCGGAACCCGTACCGGCCGGGGGCGGCGAGCGCGACCTCGAACCGGGTGCCCCGCTGGTACGGCCGCTCCGCCACGACCTCGCCGCGGCGGGTCACCCGGAGCGCGAACGCCTCGCCCCAGGTGCGGGCCGTGGTGACCACGACCCGCCGCGGGCCCGCGGCCTCCACCTGCGGGCGGGGGACGGGCAGGCCCGCCCCGGGGTCGTCGGCGCGGGCCACGAGCGCCCCGGCCACCGCCGCGTAGACCGGCTCGGCGTAGTGGAACGGCGCCTCGCCCCACACGTTCGTCGGGCAGGACAGCGGGGTCACCGGCGCCCGCAGCACCCGGACCGGGGCGAGCCGCTCGCGGACCAGCCGGTAGTACGGGGCGGCCAGCGCGTTGAAGGTGCGCGCCGACGTGCCGAAGCTCGTCGGCGCCGGGGAGCCGTCGGCCGACCGCTCCGCCCACGGGACCTCCAGCAGCACCGTGCGGTCCGCGAGCCGCGCGGCGACCAGCCGGTCGAGCGCCCGCTCCGCGGCGGACGCCCAGCGCCCGAGGTGCTCCTCGCTGCCGAACGGCACGTGCCGGGCGCGGGCGGCGATCTCCGCGTCCAGCCCGCACTCGACGAGCTCCACGGTGCGCGTGACGAGGCCCCCGTCGGGCAGCTCGTACACCCCGAGCCGCTCGTCGGCGAGGTCCCACAGGACCAGGTCCACCCGGTCGCGCGCGGCCTCGATCCGGCCGTGCAGGTCGGCGGCCAGCGTGCCGCGCGCCATGCGCCGGCGGAACCGGGACGGCACCAGGACGCGGGGCGCGAGCGCCGCCGCCGCGGGCGACGGCCGGTCGGCCGCGAGCAGCGACTGCCGCGCGACGTAGTCGACCAGCGCGAACCGGTCGGGCGGCAGCCGGGCGAACGTGTCGCGCGCGACGCACGAGCCCAGCACGAGGGTGCGCATTGGGGGCGCCGGGGCGGCCCTCACGTGGCGACCTCGGCCGGCAGCAGGTCGCGCAGGGCGTCCAGGCTCCGCGCCGCGGCCGTGCCGTCGCCGTAGGGGTTCGCGGCGGTCGCCATCGCGGCGTGCGCCGCCGGGTCGCGCAGCAGCGTCCGCGCCTCGCGGACGATCGCCTCCTCGTCGGTGCCGACCAGCCGCACCGTCCCCGCGGCGACGGCCTCGGGGCGCTCGGTCGTGTCGCGCAGCACCAGGACCGGGGTGCCGAGGCTCGGCGCCTCCTCCTGCACGCCGCCCGAGTCGGAGAGCACCAGGTGCGCCAGACCCAGCAGCCGCGCGAACTCGGGGTACGGCAGCGGCTCCGTCACCAGGACGTTCGGCTCGCCGGCGACCTCCGGCAGCAGCACCTCGCGCACCGCCGGGTTCCGGTGCGCGGGCAGGACGACCAGGACGTCCTCGTGCTCGCGCGCCAGCCGGGCCACCGCGCGGCCGACGCCGCGCATGGCCTCGCCCCACGCCTCCCGGCGGTGCGTGGTCACCAGCACCAGGCGACGCCCGCAGCCGGCGGCGGACTCCAGGGCCCGGTCGCGGAACGGCGCGTCCCGGGCGACGGTGGCGAGCAGCGCGTCGACGACCGTGTTCCCGGTGACCACGACGCGGTCCGCCGGCACGCCCTCCGCCAGCAGGTTGGCGCGGCTGGTCGCCGTCGGCGCGAGGTGCAGCGCCGCCAGGTGGGTCACGAGCCGCCGGTTGCCCTCCTCGGGGAACGGCGACGCCAGGTCCCCGGAGCGGAGGCCCGCCTCGAGGTGCGCGACGGGCACGCCCCGGTGGAACGCCGCGAGCGCGGCCGCCGCCGCGGTGGTGGTGTCGCCCTGGACGACGACCGCGTCCGGGCGCTCGGCGGCGAGGACCGGGTCGAGGCCGTCGAGCACCCGGGCGAACAGCCCGGACAGGGACTGGCCGTGCCGCATGACGCCGAGGTCGTGGTCGGGCGCGATGCCGAACTGCGCGTTGACCTGGTCGAGCATCTCCCGGTGCTGGCCGGTCACGACGGTGATGCCCTGCATGTCGGGGGAGGCGTCCAGGGCGAGGACGACGGGGGCGACCTTGATCGCCTCGGGACGGGTGCCGTAGACGGTCATCACGCGGGCGGGCATGGCGGGGGCCTTCCGGGGGTCGGGGTCGGGGCAGGGCGGTCGGCGGCGGGGGCGGGGCGGTCGGCGGCGGGTCGGGGCGGTCAGGCGCGGGCGTGCCGCGGGGTGGCGTGGGCGGCGTCGGCGGGGGACAGGACGACGCGGGTGTCGGCGCCGGCGGCCACGGCCTCGCGCAGCAGGCGCTCCGCGGTGCCCGCCTCGCCGCGGGCGAGGTTCCAGGCCCACCAGCGGTACCGGCGCGCGACGTCCCGCGCCGGGCCGTCGAGCACGACCCGGCCGCGGTGCAGCCACACCGCCCGGGTGCAGGTCTCCTCGACGGTCTGCGCCGCGTGGCTCACCAGGAACACGCAGCCGGCGCTGCGGCGGAGCCGCTCCATGCGGGCCTCGCTGCGCTCGCGGAAGGCGGCGTCCCCGGTGGCGAGCGCCTCGTCCACCAGGAGGATCCGCGGGTCGGCCGCCGCGGCGATGGCGAACTTGAGCCGGGCGCCCGTGCCGGACGAGTACGTCCGCATCGGGCGGTGGATCGACGGGCCGATGCCCGCGACCTCGAGCACCTCGGGGTACGCCGCCGCGGCCGCCTCGGGGGTCATGCCCATCGCGAGGCAGCCGAGCCGGACGTTCTCCCGGCCGGAGAGCTCCGGCACCAGCGCCGCGTTGACCCCGAGCAGCACCGGGCGGCTCGCGGCGCGCACCCGGCCCCGGTGCGGCACCTCGAGCCCGGCGACCACCCGCAGCAGCGTCGACTTCCCCGAGCCGTTCAGGCCCACGACGCCCACGGCCTCGCCCGCGCGGGCGACCAGCGACACCCCCGCGAGGGCCCGCACCTGCTCGGTCGGCTCGAACCCGGCGGCGCGGGCCAGCGCGCGGCGCCAGCGCGGGGCGCGGTCGCGCAGCCCGGCGGCGGAGGAGGGCGTGCGGTACCGCACGTGCACGTCGTCCACGACCACCTGGACGAGGTCAGTCGTCGCCACAGCAGTCCTCCGCCCGCCAGGACCACAGCAGCCCCGCGACCAGCAGGGCGACCGACCAGCCGCCGAGCACGAGCCACGCGGCGCCCGGCGGCGTCCGGCCGTACAGCAGGCAGTCGCGGGTGATCTGGAGCAGCCGGTACATCGGGTTCAGGTCGACGAGCGCCAGCACCTGCGGGTGCTCGACGAACCGCTCGTAGGAGAAGAAGACCGCGGAGGCGTAGAACCACAGCCGGGTCAGGAACGCGATCACGTGCTGCAGGTCCGGGACCCGGGTGGTGGCGCGGCAGGCGACGAGCGCCAGGCCCGCGCAGAGCAGCACCTGGAGCACCAGGGCCGGCGGGACGAGCAGCCACCGCCACGACAGCACCGGGCCCGGCGGGAGCAGCACCACGAGCACCACCATGGCCACCAGGACCAGCAGGTACGACAGCGTCTCCCGCACGACGGCGGCCAGCGGCAGCGCGGCCCGCGGGAACGCGAACGCCCGCACGAGCGCCTGCCGCCGCAGCAGCGACATGGCCCCCGCGTTCAGGCACCGGACGGTGTACTGGAACATGAACGTGCCGACCACGAGGTAGCCGAGGAAGTTCTCGATCCCCCGGCTCGACCGCAGCACGAGCCCGAACACGACCAGGTACACGGTGGCGTCGAGCACCGGGCGCAGCACCAGCCACACCCGGCCCAGCAGCGTGCCGCTGGTCCCCGACCGCACCCGGGCGCGGGCGTCGCACAGCACGAAGTGCCGGCGGCCCCAGAGCCGGGACAGGTAGGCGTCGAGCGGCGGCCGGCCGGCGACGGGGCCGAGGTGGGCGCCGTCGACGACCTCGCGGCGGACGGGGCGGGCGCCGCGGCGGGGGTGGCCGGTCGGGTCGGGGTCGGGCGGGGGCGCCGTGGCCGCCACGGGTGCCGGGGCCGCCGCGGGTGCCGGGGGCGTGGCCGGGTCCGACGGGCCCGGCCCGGGGCGGGCGGTGCCGGCGGTCGCCGGCGCGGGCGCCCCGGTCACCCCGCCGCCCCGAGCCGCTCGTACAGCACCCGGTACGCCGCGCCGACCCGCGCCCAGGTCCGCTCCGCCGCCACCACGCGCCCCGCCCGGGTCAGCGCGGCCGCGGCGGCGGGGTCGGCCCGCAGGCCCGCGAGCGCGTCCGCCAGCGCGGCGGCGTCGTCCGGCGGCACCAGCAGCCCGGAGCCGTCGGGCAGCACCTCGGCCAGCGCCGGCAGGTCGCTCGCGACGACCGGCCGCCCGAGCGCCATCGCCTCGACCGGCTTGAGCGGGGCGACCCGGCGGCAGACGGCGAGGTCCCGGCGCGGGACGACGAACGCGTCCAGCGCCTGGTGCCAGCGCGGGGCGGCCGCGGCCGGCACCCGGCCCCGCAGCAGCACGGCGTCCGCCACGCCGGCGGCGGCGGCGCGGCGGCGCAGCCCGGGCAGCGCGACCCCGTCGCCGACGACGCACGCGCGGACGTCCAGGCCGCGCGCCCGCAGCAGGGCGACGGCGTCGACGAGCGTGCCCAGGCCCTCGTAGTCGACGACGCTGCTGACGGTGCCCACCCAGAAGCCGTAGGCGGGCAGGCCGAGCGCCCGGCGGGCGGCCGCGGGGCCGGGGTCGGGCAGGGTGAGCAGCCGCGCGTCGACGCCGTTGGGGACGACGGTCACGCGCTCGGCGGGGACGCCGCGGGCGACCAGGTCGTCCCGCAGGGTGCCGCTGAGGGCGACGACGTGGTCGGCCGCCGCGGCCACGGCCGCCTCCTGGGCACGCAGCAGGGCGAACCGCTCGCTGGCGGCGGCGCGGTCCCGCGCGGCGGCGTCGGGCCGGCCCGCCACCCAGGTCTGCTCCAGCAGCCCGCGCACCTCGTACACCCACGGGACCCCGAGCTCCGCGGCGAGGGCGGCGACCACCTGCCCGTTGCCGTAGGGGGTGGTCGTGTGCAGCACGGTCGGCCCGAAGGCGTCGGCGAGCGGGCGCAGCTCCGCGACGGTGCGGGCGGCGCGCTCGACGACGGTGCGCGGCGGGGCGAGCGGCAGCAGCCGCCGGTACGGGACGCCGTCGACCACGTCGCACCGCCGGGCGGTCAGGCGGCCGACCGAGACCGGGTAGCCGATCCGGGTGGCGGCGGCGACCCGGACCCCCGCGGCGGCCTGGGCGCGCAGCACCGCGTGCGAGCGGACGGCGTAGCCGCTCGGGGTGTGCGGGACGGACGAGGTGAGCAGGTGCAGGGCGGCGGGGTCGCGGGTCGCGGCGGGGGCGAGGCGGCGGCGGGGCGCAGACCGGGGCGCCGGGCTGACCGCGAACCCGGGCTGCAGCGTGGCCACCTCGGCGGCGAGCCGGCGGGCGAGGCGCGCGTCGCCGGCGGCGCGGGCGTGGTCGAGGGCGCCGCGCACGTCGCCGTCGCGCCAGGCGGCGCGCGCGGCGGCCGCGCCGCGGGGCAGGACGACGCCCGCGGGCGCGCCCGACCCCGAGCCCGGCGCGGCGTCCGACCCCGGCGCCGGCGCCACGCCCGCCTTGGCGCCCGCGGCGCCCGCCCGGTCGAGCTCCACCGCCACCTCCGCGAGCACCCGCCGCCCGGGCCGGGTGCGCGCCCGGGCCCAGGCCGCGGGCAGCAGCGCCGCGGCCTCCTCGCGGTGCCCGGCGACCCAGTGCCCGAGCACGCGGCGCGCCCCGGCCGGCGGGCCGCCGCGCAGCAGCACCCCGGCCACCCGGGCCGTCGCGGTCGGCGGCAGCCGCCGGGAGGCCTGCACGACCAGCAGCGCCCGGTCCTCCCGCAGCATCCGGGTGGCCACGCCCGCGGCGACCGCGGTCGCGCGCAGCACGTCCCGGGCGCGGGGCCGGGGCGCACCCCGGACCACGCGGGCGTCCCGGCCCCGCGGGGCGGCCGTCACGGCGCCACCTCCGCGAGCAGGTCGAGGTAGTGCGCCGCGAGCCGGTCGAGGTCGGCGTGCTCCGCCACCCAGCGCCGGCCGCCGGGGCCGACGTCGAGCCGCGCGCGGTCCGCGGCGAGCGCGGTCCACAGCGCGACCAGGGCGTCCGCGTCCTCGGGCGGCACGACGTCGCCCGCGCCGGCGTCCCGCACCACGGCGGCCGCCTCGCCCGCCACGGCCGCGGACACGTGCCGGCCGACCGCCATCGCCTCGTAGAGCTTCGACGGCACGGTCCAGGCGAACGGCGGCCAGTCGCGCAGGGCGACCAGCACGGTGTCCGCCCAGGCGTAGTGCGCCGCCACCTCCGCGCGCGGCACCCGGCCGACCAGCTCGACGGGCGCCCCGGTCGCGGCGACCTCCGCGCGCAGCGCCGCGTCGTCGAACCCCGAGCCGACGAGCCGCAGCCGCACCGCGACGCCGCGGTCCCGCAGGGTGGCGACGGCGCGCACGGCGGTGCACAGGCCCTGGCTGCGGCCGGTGGTGCCGAGGTAGAGCACGTGCAGGGCGGCGGCGGGGGTGCCGTCGACGCCGCCGGCGCCGTCGTCGGTGCCCGGCGCCGCCCGCGGGGGCCCGGGCGCCGGGGCCGGCGTCACGGGCACGCCGTTGCGCACCACCGCCACCCGGGCGACGCCCCGGTCCCGCAGCACGTCGGCGAACGCGACCGTCGTGGTCACCACGAGCGCGGCCCGGCGCTGCGCCCACCGGACGAGCGCGGCCGCGACGCGCAGCAGCAGCCGGCCGAGGCCGCGGGCCACGTCCTCCAGGGCCTCGACCTCGAGCACGTCGGGCCACGCGTCGCGCATCTCGACCACCACCGGCCGCCGGGGGCCCGCGAGCGCCAGGGCCGCGAGCAGCGACGGCCCGCCCGGCGCGGTCGCGATCACGACGTCCGGGCGGTCGGGACCGTGCAGCCGGCGCCGGCCCAGGACCACCGAGTCGAGGGCGGCGCAGAGCTGGTCCAGCAGCCTGCTGCGGACGTCGACCCCGTGCTCCCGGTACCGCACCCGGTGCACCGTCTCGCCGGCGGGCCCGTCCTCGCGGGCCCACGGCCGGTTCCGCGGGCCGTCGCCGGTCCGCCCGGCGGGGTAGTGCGCGGGCGGGGCCAGCACGGTCACCCGGTGCCCGGCGGCGACGAACCGGGCCGACAGCTCCCGCCAGCGCGCGGCCGGCGGGCAGGTCTCGGGCGCGTAGTGGTGCGTGACGAGGGCGACGTGCAGGGGTCGACCGGGCCGCCGGGCGGACGCCTCCGCGCCCGCGCCCGCCGTCGTCCCGTCCGCTGCTCGCACGGAACCGCATCCTGTCGGCGGCGCGCGGGCACTCAGAGCGCGCACCCGGAGCACTCAGGGGAGCGGGCCGCCACCTACCCGCCGGCCGGGGCGGCGCGGGCGCGCACCCGCCGGTGTGTTTCGAGCCGGTGAACGCTTCCCGGACACCCGCGACCGCACCGTCACCCGTCCGCCATACTTCCCCCCATGTCCACCACCTCCCCGCGGGCGACCGCTCCGGCGTCCGCCGCGCCGAAGAACGCGGTCGACCGGTTCTTCAAGATCTCCGAGCGCGGGTCGACGATCGGCACCGAGATCCGCGGCGGTCTCGTCACCTTCTTCACGATGAGCTACATCATCGTGCTGAACCCGCTCATCCTCGGGACCGTCCAGGACGGCTCCGGGAACTTCCTCGGCGGCGGGTCCGAGCCGAACATCCCGATGATCGCGGCGACCACCGCCCTGGTCGCGGGCGTCATGTCGATCCTCATGGGCGTCGTCGCCAACTTCCCGCTGGCGCTGGCGGCGGGCCTCGGCCTCAACGCCGTCGTCGCCTACTCGATCGCCTCGCTGCCGGACATGACCTGGGCCGACGCCATGGGCATCGTGGTGCTCGAGGGCCTGATCATCCTCGTGCTCGTGCTGACCGGGTTCCGGGAGGCCGTGTTCCGCGCGGTGCCGATGGAGCTCAAGACCGCGATCAGCGTCGGCATCGGCCTGTTCATCGCGTTCATCGGCCTGTTCGACGCCGGCTTCGTGCGGATCCCGTTCAGCCAGGCCACGCCGGTCGAGCTGGGCATCGGCGGCTCGCTGGGCTCCTGGCCGCTGCTCGTGTTCGTCGTCGGCCTGTTCCTCGCGATCATCCTCATGGCCCGCAAGGTGCACGGCGCGATCCTCATCGCGATCGCCACCTCGACGGTGCTCGCGATCGTCGTGGAGGCCGTCGGCAACCTCGGCGAGCGCTCCGCGGACAACCCGGACGGCTGGTCGCTGGCCGTCCCGGCCGTGCCGGACTCCGTCGTCGCCGCGCCGGACTTCTCGCTGCTCGGCCAGTTCTCGCTGTTCGGCTCGATCGAGAAGATCGGGATCGTCGCGGTGATCCTGCTGGTGTTCTCGGTGATGATCGCCGACTTCTTCGACACGATGGGCACGATGGTCGCCGTCGGCGGCGAGGCGGGCCTGCTCGACGAGGAGGGCAACCCGCCCCGCACCCGGTCGATCCTGGTCGTCGACTCGATCGCCGCGGCCGCCGGCGGCGCCGCCTCGGTGTCGTCGAACACGTCCTACGTCGAGTCCGCGGCGGGCGTCGGCGACGGCGCGCGCACCGGCCTCGCGTCGGTGACCACCGGCGTGGCGTTCCTGCTCGCGACCTTCCTGGCCCCGGTGGTCGGCATGGTGCCGTTCGAGGCGGCCACCCCGGCGCTGGTCGTCGTCGGCTTCCTCATGGTCATGCAGGTGTCCGGCATCGACTGGAAGAACTTCGAGGTCGCCGTCCCGGCGTTCCTCACGATCGTCCTGATGCCGTTCTCGTACTCGATCACGGTCGGCATCGGCGCGGGCGTCATCTCGTTCGTCGTGCTGAAGCTGGCGCTCGGCAAGGTCCGCACGGTGCACCCCCTCATGTGGGTGGCCGCGGCCCTGTTCGTCGTCTACTTCCTCATCGGCCCGATCAAGTCCTGGCTGGGCGTCTGACCAGCCCCGTCGCACCCTGACCGCGCCCGCCCGGACCCCGCGTCCGGGCGGGCGCCGTCGTCGGGCGGGGGTCCCGGTGCGCGGCTAGGTTCGTCCCGTCCCCCCGACGACCGCCGAAGGGTCCCCCATGCGCGTCTCCGTGATCGGCTGCGGCTACCTGGGTGCCGTGCACGCCGCGAGCATGGCCCAGCTCGGGCACACCGTCGTCGGCGTCGACGTGGACGCCGCGAAGGTCGACCTGCTCGCCTCGGGCACCGCGCCGTTCTACGAGCCGGGGCTGCCCGAGCTGCTCCGCGAGGTCGGCGGGGGCGATCGGCTGGCGTTCGGCACGGACCCGGCGGCGGTGGCCGGCGCCGCGGTGCACTTCCTGTGCGTCGGCACCCCGCAGCAGCACGGCGAGTTCCGGGCGGACCTGAGCCACGTCGAGGAGGCGTTCGCCGCGCTGCTGCCGCACCTGCGCCCCGGCGACCTCGTCGTCGGGAAGTCGACCGTGCCCGTCGGGACCGCGGAGGCGCTGGCCGCGCGGCTGACCGGCACCGGCGCGACGCTCGTGTGGAACCCGGAGTTCCTGCGCGAGGGCTTCGCGGTGCAGGACACGCTGCACCCGGACCGCCTGGTGTACGGCCTGCCCACCGACGACGACGGCGTCCCGACCCCGGGGGGCGACCGGGCCCGCACGATCCTGGACGAGGTCTACGCCGCGCCGCTCGCGGACGGCACCCCGCTCGTGGTCACGGACTACGCGACCGCGCAGCTCGTGAAGGTGGCGGCGAACAGCTTCCTGGCGACGAAGATCAGCTTCATCAACGCGATGGCCGAGTTGTGCGAGGCGACCGGCGCGGACGTCACCCGGCTCGCGGACGCCATCGGCTACGACGACCGGATCGGGCGACGGTTCCTCAACGCAGGGCTCGGGTTCGGCGGCGGCTGCCTGCCGAAGGACATCCGGGCGTTCATGGCGCGGGCCGGCGAGCTCGGCGTCGACCAGGCGCTGTCGTTCCTGCGCGAGGTCGACGCGATCAACATGCGCCGGCGGGTGCGGATGGTGGACCTGGCCCGCGAGGTGTGCGGCGGCTCGATCGTCGGCCGGCGGATCGCCGTCCTGGGCGCGGCGTTCAAGCCGGACTCGGACGACGTCCGGGACTCGCCGGCCCTGTCGGTGGCGGCGCAGATGCAGCTCCAGGGCGCGCAGGTCGTGGTGACGGACCCGCAGGCCGTGGACAACGCGCGGCGGGCGTGGCCGGGCCTGACGTTCGCCGCGACCGCGGAGGAGGCGGTGGCCGGCGCGGACGTCGTGCTGCTGGCCACGGAGTGGCGGGAGTACCGGGACCTGGACCCGGAGCGCGTCGGCGGCCTGGTCGCGCGCCGCGCGGTCCTGGACGGCCGGAACGTCCTCGACCCGCGCGCCTGGCGGGCGGCGGGCTGGACCTACCGCGCCCTGGGCCGCCCGTAACCCCTCCGCTCTCGCTCCGCTCGCTCCGCTTTCTCCCGAGACCTCGCCGAGATGGCATCTCTCGGCTGTGCGAAAGTCGCCCGACACAGCCGAGAGATGCCATCTCGGCGGGTGTCACCGGCGCAATGCACGGCGCACCCAGATGACAGGGCGCTCGGGGTGGCGGAGCACGTCGTCTGCCGTGCAGGTGATGACGCGCCAGCC
Organism: Cellulomonas sp.; assembly: GCF_035634735.1. GTDB lineage: Bacteria > Actinomycetota > Actinomycetes > Actinomycetales > Cellulomonadaceae > Cellulomonas. Next base: position 30,595 of record NZ_DASQCJ010000194.1, on the reverse strand, counting down.
GAGCGACTCGAGAGCCGCCCGCCTCGTCCGGTCGCGCAGCCAGGTGCGGCGGTCGGTGCGGTGGATGTCCCCGTCGTACTCGATCGCCACGCGCTCCTCCTCGTAGGACAGGTGGGGCATCGCGACGACCTGACCGTCGGCGTCGTGGACGAGGACGTTCACGGAGGGGCAGGGGAGGCCGGAGTCCGTCAGCGTCCAGCGCAGCCGCGACTCCATGCACGAGTCCGTGCCGGCCCGCGCCTGGCCGAGCGCGTGGCGCAGCAGGCGCACGCCGCGGGCGCCGGGAGGGAGCCCGGCGACGGCGCGGTCCAGGTGCTCGGGTCGGCACAACGGGCCTTGGCGGCGCATCAGGGCTTCGGCGGCGACGACGAGCTCTCGCGGCGCGACGGCGGTCGCCAGCTGCAGCCACGCGGCCTCCGGGAGCGCGACCCGGACGCCCAGCGGCATGCGGAGGTAGGGCACGTCCGCCGCCGAGCGGCGGTGCCCGACCAGACCGCGTCGACGGGGAAGCGACCGGCCCGGCCCGACCTCGACGTGGAGGTCGCCGGCCGGGTCGATGCCGAACGGCAGGTCGGCCCCGAGCAGGGCGAACGCGGTGCCGTGGCAGAACACGGCGTCCGGCGGCAGCGCCGGCGCGAACTCCTGGCACCGGGCCAGGACGTCGCCGGCTGCCGGCGCCGGACCCGCGGCACGCACGGAGGGAGTCGGGATGCGCAGGCCGGCGCGGCGCATCGCGTCCTCGGGCGTACCGGCCGCGAGGCCGTCGGCGACGGTGAACGGCCCGCGGCGCAGGGTGGCTGGGAGCGGTCGGTCGTGGCGGGGCATGCCGCCACGCTGCTCTTCCGAGTCCCCGGGCGCAGCCCCCGACTCCGCCATCTGTGGACAACCTCTGCCGCCCGCGCCGAGGTCCACCGCCGAGATGGCAACTCTCGGCTGTGCGTCGGTGGCTCCCGGCAGCCGAGAGTTGCCATCTCGGCGGGTTGTGCGCGCGGGGTAGAGGCGGGGGGTAAGGGCGGGGTAGAGGCGGGGGGTAAGGGCGGCGCCGGGCGCGGCAGCGGGACAGAGGGCAGTTTGGTTAGCGAAGGTAATGACGTAAGGTAACGATCGTGACTGCCGCTCCCGCACCCGCGCCCGAGGGCGTCGCCGTGACCGAGCTCGCCGGGGAGCTGCGGGTCGCGCTCGCCAAGTCGACCCGGCGCATCCGCGCCCGCCGCGGCGCCGCCGACCTGCCCGACCCCCAGTTCAACGTGCTCGCGATCCTGCTGCGCGAGGGGCCGCTCAGCCCCGGCGCGCTCGCCGACGCCGAGCACGTCCAGCCGCCCTCCATGACCCGCACCGTGAACGCGCTCGTGGAGCTCGGGTTCGTGCAGAAGTCCGAGCACCCGACCGACGGGCGGCAGGTCGTCGTGAGCCTGACCGCGCAGGGGGAGGCCGAGGTCCGCGAGACCCGCCGCCGCCGTGACGCGTGGCTCGCCGCCCAGCTCGACACCCTGACCGACGACGATCGCCGGACCCTCGCGCAGGCCGCCGTGCTGCTGCGCCGGATCGCGGCGGGATGAGGCCGCCCGCATGAACTCGACGTTCGCGTCGCTCCGCTACTTCAACTACCGGCTGTGGTTCGCCGGCGCGCTGGTCGCGAACGTCGGCACCTGGATGCAGCGCGTCGCGCAGGACTGGCTCGTCCTGACCGACCTGTCCGACGACTCCGGCCTCGCGGTCGGCATCACGACGGCGCTGCAGTTCGCCCCGACCCTGCTGCTGTCCGCGTGGGCCGGCGTGCTGGCCGACCGGGTCAACCGGCGGAAGCTGCTCATGATCACGCAGGGGGCGCAGGGCGTGCTCGCGTTCGGGCTGGGCGCGCTCGTGCTGTCCGGGCACGCGCGGCTGTGGCACGTCTACCTGTTCGCGCTGGCGCTCGGGGCGGTCGCGGCGCTCGACCAGCCGGTGCGGCAGACGTTCGTCGCGGAGCTCGTGCCCGCGAACCGGCTGTCCAACGCGGTCGGCCTGAACAGCACGTCGTTCAACGCGGCCCGGCTCATCGGCCCGGGCGTCGCGGGCCTGGCGATCGCCGCGGTCGGCACCGGCTGGGTGTTCGTCATCAACGGGGTGTCGTTCGCGGCGACGATCCTCGCGCTCACGCTCATGCGGACCGGCGAGCTGCACACCATGCCGGTCGCCCCGCGGGCGAAGGGCCAGATCCGCGAGGGCGTCCGGTACGTCCGCGGGCGCAGCGACATCCTCGTGATCATGGCGGTCATCGGCGTGGTGTCGACGTTCGGCCTGAACTTCCAGATGACCAGCGCGCTCATGGCCCGCGCGGAGTTCGGCAAGGGCGCGGGGGAGTACGGGATCCTCGGCTCGGTGCTGGCGATCGGCTCGCTCGCCGGCGCGCTGCTGGCGGCCCGGCGCGAGCGGCCCCGGGTGCGGCTGGTGATCGGCGCGGCGTTCGCGTTCGGGGTGGCGACGGGCGTCCAGGCGCTGATGCCGACCTACGTGTCCTATGCCGTCGCGTGCATCCCGGTCGGGCTCGCCTCACTGACGATGATGACCGCCGCGAACACGACCATCCAGATGTCGACCGACCCCGTCGTGCGCGGCCGGGTGATGTCGCTCTACATGATCGTCATGCTCGGGGCGACGCCGATCGGGTCGCCGATCGTGGGCTGGATCGGCGAGCAGTTCGGCCCGCGGTGGTCCATCGGCATCGGCTCGATCACGGCGCTCATGGTGTCGGTCGCGGCGGGGCTGTGGGCGCGGAAGCACTGGCGGGTGCAGGTGCGCTACCGGTTCCTCAGCCGGCCGCACCTCCAGGTGCTGCACCCGGAGGTCCCGGCCCCGCGGCGCGGCGTCGACCAGGTCGCGGCGCGCGAGGCGGCCGACGCGGCGCTGTAGCACCGCGTCCGCACCCGGGGCGCACGTCGTCCCGAGCGGGTGAACCCGCGCCCGACCCCTTGCCCGATTTGTCCGATATGTGACGATCGACGGATGGCAGTCCGACGGCGGGTGCTCATCGCGGTGGCGGCGCTGCTGGCGGGCGCGCTCCTGCTGGGCGGGTGGCTGGCGTTCCGGGTGTATCAGGCCGGCACGGCGCTGCGGGACCTGCAGGCCACGGCCGACGGCGCCCGGGCGGAGGCCGACGCGCTCGACGTCCCGGCGCTCGAGGCGCGGCTGCCCGGCGCGCAGGACGCCGCCGCCCGCGCGGCCGACGCCGTGGACGACCCGGTCTGGCGGCTGGCCGAGCGGCTGCCGCTGGTCGGCGACGACCTCCGCGCGGTGGCCGTCGTCGCCACCGCCGCCGACCGGCTGGCCCACGACGCGGCGCCCGACCTGCTCACCGCGCTCGGCGCCGTGGTCCACGCCGGGGCCCGGCCGGCGGAGGCCGTCCCCGCGGGCTGGGTCGACCTGACCCCGGTCGCCGCCGCCGCCCCGGCCGCCGCCCGCGCCGCGACCGTGGTCGACGGCCTGCGCGCGGACCTGGCGACGATCGACCCGGACCGGCTCGTCGGCCCCGTCGCCGGCCCGGTCGCGCAGCTGCGCCGCGCGCTCGACGGGGCCTCGGGCTCGCTGTCGGCGGTCGGAGAGGTCGCGGCGGTGCTGCCGGACCTGCTCGGCGCCGACGGCCCCCGCACCTACCTGCTGCTGTCTCTCAACCCGGCGGAGCTGCGCGCGCAGGGCGGCATCGTCGGCGCGGTCGCGGTGCTCCAGGTCGCGGACGGCGCGGTCGGCCTGGTCGGCCAGCGGAGCACCGTCGACCTGCCGGAGCTCGCCGCCCCCGCGCTGCCGCTGTCCGACGCGGAGGCGGCGCTGTACGGCGACCGGCCGGGGCGCTGGGTGCAGGACTCGGTGCTCGTCCCCGACTTCCCGCGCGCCGCGGCGCTGGCCGCCGCGTTCTGGCAGCAGTCGACGGGTCAGGTCGTGGACGGCGTGATCGCGACCGACCCGGTCGTGGTGGCGGACCTGCTGTCCGCGACGGGGCGCACGGTGCAGGCCGACGGGGAGGAGCTCGGCGGCGACACGCTGCTGCAGGCGCTGCTGCGCGACGCGTACCTGGCGTACGGCGACCCGCGGTGGGGCGACGCGTTCTACGCGCAGGTGGCGACGGCCGCGTTCGCGGTGCTGCGGGACGCCACCGCCGACCCGGCGACCGCGCGGGTGGCCGGCCAGGCCCTGCTCGACGCGGTGGACCAGCGCCGGGTCGCCCTGTGGACCGCCGACCCCGCGGAGCAGGCCGTGCTGGCGCGCACCCCCCTCGGCGGCGCGTTCCTCACCGGCGACGCCGCGACGCCGACGGGGCGGGTCGGCGCGGCGCTCGGGGTGTTCCTCGACGACGCGACCGCCGGCAAGCTCGACTTCGACCTCACGACGACGGTGACCGTGACGATGCAGGGCTGCGGCACCGCCGACCCCACGGCCCGGGTGGACCTGGCGCTCGACTACGCGCCGCCGGCGGACGTGGCGGGCTACCCGGCCCAGGTGCTCGGCGACGGGCGGTCGGGCGTCCCCGCGGGCTGGCTGGCGACGAACGTGTCGTTCTGGTCGCCGCGCGACGGCCGGGTCGGGCCGGTGTCCCGCGACGGGGTCGTGGTCGGGGGCCAGCAGGCGTCCGCGGCGCGACGGGACGTAGCAGTCCTGACGTCGCGGCTCGCGCCGGGGGCCGCCGAGACGTACAGCGTGACCGTGCCGGCGCCGGGCGGGGCGCTGACCGTGTGGACCACCCCGACGCTCACCGGCCCGGGGGTCGTGACCGGGGAGTGCGCGGCCGGCTGACCCGTGGTCGCCCGTCGGTGTGATTTCACCCGCCGGCCCGCCGGAGGCCCGCCGACCCGGCCGTCGGGTGCCCGCGCAGGTCAGGGGCCCGCCCGCCGGTCGACCCGCCCCTGACCGGGCGACATCCGCGTGATGACGCGGAACTTCAGCCCCCGCAGCCCGCGCGCCGCCCGCCCGGCCGTGCCTACCATGACCGAAATGTCCGATTTGTACGAATCGGGCCCCAGTCCGGCGACGATGCCGGGCGCCCGGTCCTTGGGGGAGCACATGGCACACCGGCGACGCATCCTGATCGGCCTGGTCGCGGCGGCCGCCGCCGTCCTCGGCCCGGTCTCCCCGGCGCTGGCGGCGCCCGCGACCCCCGCCGCGGCGGCCCCGGCGGCCCCGGCCCCCGCCGTCACCCTCGGCGACTGCGAGAACCCGGACCCGACCGACGCGCCCGCCGACGGCTACGCCCCGCCGACCCGGTGCGAGCTCGGCATCGCCCGCGCGCAGGCCGTGTGCCTCGCGTCGGCGCCGGCGCTGTCCTACGCGGTCGAGCCGGTCGGCACGTCGAACCAGACGGTGACGATCACCTGGCACCACCCGGGCGGCGAGGACCTCGTGCAGTCGGGGCTGCCGCTGAGCGGGCAGGTGTACTGGCCGGGCACGGTGGTCGTGGACGGCGTGGTCGTCGACTGGCCGGGCTGGACGCAGCTGCCCGACGGCTCGTGGGCCGAGCACGACGCCTACGACTACACCCGCCCGCAGGTCGAGGTGACGTTCGAGGTCAACCCGAGCGCCACGACGGTCGTGTCGTACCCGCCGGCCTCGGCGGTGTGCGCGAACCCGCCGCAGTCCCAGGTCGCCGGCGTCGTCGTGACGTCCGACGTGCTCGCCGCGCCCGAGGAGGCCGCGGGCGTGCAGGCGGCCTCCGCGGTGCTCGCGGTCACCGGCTCGAACGCGACGCCGCTGCTGCTCGCGGCGGGCCTGCTCCTGCTGGTCGGCGGGGTGCTGGTCGCGATCCCGGTGCGCCGCCGGCACCACGCGGGCTGAGCGGGACGGACGGGAGGGCGCCGGGGCCGGCCCCGGCGCCCTCCGCCACGCCCGGGGCGGCGACGCGCGCCGCGGCCCGGGTCAGACCAGGCGGTCCACCACGTGGTCCAGGCAGGCCGTGAGCGCCAGCACGTCGTCCGGCTCGACCGCGGGGAACATCGCGACCCGCAGCTGGTTGCGCCCGAGCTTGCGGTACGGCTCGACGTCGACGATCCCGTGCGCCCGGAGGATCTTCGCGACGGTCGGCGCCTCGATCTCGGGCGACAGGTCGATCGTGCCGACGACGGGGGACCGCTGCCCGGGGTCCGCGACGAACGGCGAGGCCCAGTCCCGCGCCTCGGCCCAGCCGTACAGGTGGCCGGCGGAGGTGGCGGTGCGCTCGGCGCACCAGGCCAGGCCGCCGTTCGCGAGCATCCAGTCGACCTGCTCGGCCAGCATCACGAGCGTCGCGATCGCCGGGGTGTTGAGCGTCTGGTCGGCGCGGGAGTTCTGCACGGCCGTGGTGAGCGACAGGAACTCCGGCACCCAGCGGCCCGACGACTCGACCCGGGCGGCGCGCTCGACGGCGGCGGGGGACAGCACCGCGAGCCACAGGCCGCCGTCGGAGGCGAACGACTTCTGCGGCGCGAAGTAGTAGGCGTCGGTCTGCGCGACGTCGACCGCGAGCCCGCCGGCGCCGGAGGTGGCGTCCACGAGGACCAGCGCGCCCTGGTCGGCGGACCCGGGGACCCGGCGGACCGGGGCGACCGCGCCGGTCGACGTCTCGTTGTGCGGCCACGCGTAGGCGTCGACGCCGTCGGCGAGCGCCGGGACGGCCGACGTGCCGGGCGCGACCGAGGTCAGCACCGGGTCGTCGAGGAACGGCGCCCGTGCGGCCGCGGCGGCGAACTTCGACCCGAACTCGCCGAACACCGCGTGCGCGGACCGGCGCTCGACCAGGCAGAGCGTCGCGAGGTCCCAGAAGGCGGTGGACCCGCCGTTGCCCAGCGCGACCTCGTAGCCGTCGGGCAGCGCGAACAGCTCCCCGAGCCCGGCGCGCACCCGGCCGACGAGGTGCTTCACCGGCGGCTGGCGGTGCGACGTGCCCAGCAGGGAGCGGCCGGCGGCCGACAGCGCGCGCACCTGCGCGTCGCGCACCTTCGCGGGCCCGGAGCCGAACCGCCCGTCGGCGGGCAGCAGGTGGTCCGGGATGGTCACGGCGGGCGGCGTGGTCGCGGTCACGGCTCGCACGATACCCAGGCACGTCCGCGCGCGGCCGGAGCCGACTAGCCTGTGGACGGACGTCCGCGCACGACAGGAGGGCACCGGCGTGAGTGACCTGATCGACACGACCGAGATGTATCTGAAGACGATCTACGAGCTCACCGAGGAGGGCATCACCCCGCTGCGCGCCCGCATCGCCGAGCGCCTGGGGCACAGCGGCCCGACGGTGTCGCAGACCGTCGCCCGGATGGAGCGCGACGGGCTCCTGGTCGTGTCGGGGGACCGGCACCTCGAGCTGACCGAGACGGGGCAGGGCAAGGCCATGCGGGTGATGCGCAAGCACCGCCTGGCCGAGCGGCTGCTGACCGACGTCATCGGCCTGGACTGGGAGTACGTGCACGAGGAGGCGTGCCGCTGGGAGCACGTCATGAGCGAGCGCGTCGAGCGCCGCCTGGCGGGGCTGCTCGACCACCCGCACTTCGACCCGTACGGCAACCCGATCCCCGGGCTCGACGAGATCGGCGAGGAGCGCACCCCGGTGGGCTTCCTCGACGGCGTCGCCCCGGTCGTCACGGTGGCGGTCGAGGCCGGCGGGTCGACGAAGGGCGTCGTGGCGCGCCTCGGCGAGCCGATCCAGACCGACGTCGAGCTGCTCGCGCGGCTCTCCCGGGCCGGCGTCCGGCCGGGGAACGAGATCGCCGTCGAGAAGAACGGGAACACCGTGACGGTCGGCGCCCCCGGCGCGGAGACCGTCCTGGACCTGCCGCAGGAGGTCGCGCGGCACGTGTTCCTCCGCACCTCCTGACCGACGTCCCCGAGGGCCCCGCGGGCTGTGGCGCACGCCACCCGCGGGGCCCTCGTGCGTCGGTGACCTGCTGGGCCGTGTGAGCGTTCTCGCGGGCGGGGAAACAGCCCGTGACCGGAACGTGACAATCGGCTCGGGCGTCCGGTACGGTCGGTCCTGCTCATCGGAACCCTCCTCCGCTCGAGCCCTTGGACGGTAAGCCGAGCCCTGCCGCCGCCCGAGGTTCCGTACACACTTCGCCGGCAGGGGCGGGGGAACCACATGCGGGCACCGGAGACGGTGTCCTTGGGGTGAAGCCGCGTGACGCGACCGGGTGACCGGGAGCGGATCGCGGCCGGGTATCTCCGACCCGAACCCGACAGCTCACCTCGTAGGCGCCAGGAGAGGCTGTACGTGACCGCTAGTGCTGTGCGCGCTCGACACCGTTCCGCGCGTCGCCCCGTCACCCCCTTGACCGATCTCGCCACCGCCGCCACGGGCACCCTCGCCCTGGCCGGTCGCCGCACCGCCGTCGTCGCGGCCACCACGGGGCTCATGGTCTCCGCGGTCGCCGTCCCGGCCGCCAACGCCGCGACCGCCTCGGGCGACCAGGCCGCGCTGCCGTCGGTCGACACCGCCGCCCTGACGGCCTCGGCGAAGACGGTCCTCGAGACCGCGCCGGTCGTCACGGCCCCCGCGGACGCCGCGTGGTCCTTCGAGACCCCGGCCGTCACGGCCGTCGTCCCGGAGCCCGAGCCGGAGCCCGAGCCCGAGCCGGTCGTCTCCCGGTCGGCCGCCCGCGCCGCCACCGCCGAGACCGCCGCCGCCACGACCGAGGTCGCCGCCGCCGCGGTGCCGCAGTCGGTCGCCGGCAACGCCGTGCTCGAGGTCGCCGCCCGCTACGTGGGCGTCCCCTACGTCTCCGGCGGCACCACCCCGGACGGCTTCGACTGCTCCGGCTTCGTGTCGTACGTCTACGCGCAGCTCGGCATCTCCCTGCCGCGCACGTCGTCCGCGATCAAGGCGGCCGGCACCGTGATCTCCGCGTCCGAGGCCCAGCCCGGCGACCTGATCTGGAGCCCCGGCCACATCTCGATCTACGCCGGCGGCGACCAGCAGATCGACTCGCCCCGCCCGGGCAAGACGATCCAGTTCCGCAGCATCTGGCAGAGCAACCCGACGTTCATCCGCGTCGGCTGACCCCGCTCCGCAGCATCTCCTGACCGACCCCCACGGCCCGCGCGGCCGTGGGGGTCGCGTCGTCCCCGGGGTGCGCGGGGCGGGTCGCGGCGGGTCGCATCGGGTCCGGGACGTGACGTGCGGCACAGAGAATGGGGTCACTCCCGCCAGGTGCGCGTACCCTGCTCTTGCTTGCCTCCCCCAGCGGGCCCGCCAGCCAGGCGGGTCCCCGAGGACCCAGGAGTGACGCCGTGCTGCTGCTGCCCGCCCCACCCAGGACGCTGCTCCTGAACGCCAGCCTCGAGCCGCTGTGCGTCGTCGCGCTGCCCCGCGCGGTCACGCTCGTGATGTCCGGCAAGGCCACCGTGCTCGAGTCCGACGGCCGCGTGCTGCACTCCGAGCACGTCGTGGTGCCGCTGCCGGTCGTCCTCTCGCTCACCCGGTACGTGCACGTGCCGATGCGCCGCCCGCTGCCGCCGACCCGCCGGACGGTGCTGCAGCGCGACGACCACCGGTGCGCCTACTGCGGCTCGCACGCCGACACCGTCGACCACGTGCACCCGCGCTCCCGCGGCGGCCGGCACGAGTGGGGCAACGTCGTCGCGGCCTGCCGCCGGTGCAACCACCGCAAGGCCGACCACCTCCTGCATGAGATCGGCTGGGAGCTCGCCTGGACGCCGTCCGCCCCCCGGGGTGCGACGGCGTTCCTGCACGGGGCGGCGGTCGACGAGCCGGCCTGGTCGCCCTACCTCGCCGCCTGACGCGGCGCGCCGCGCCCCCCGCGTCGCCGCCCCGCGCCGCCCCAAGCGTCCGTCAAGTCCTCGCCACGCCGGGACCCGCGACGAGTGCGCAGCAGGCATGATCGGGGGCACACTGGGGTGTGCACCGAGGGAGGTCGTGGCGATGAAGCGGGACGCGGAGATCCTGGTCGGCGTGGACGGGTCGGCGGCGAGCATGCACGCCCTCGACTGGGCCGCGGCGGAGGCCCGGACGCGGGGCCGGACGCTGCACGTCGTGTGCTCGTACACGCTGCCGTCGTTCACGGCGGCGTCGCTGGACGGCGGGTACGCCGCCCTCGACGACACCGCCATCCAGCAGGGCGCGCGCGCCGTGCTGTCCGAGGCGCGCCAGCGCGCGCAGGCGCCCGGGCTCGAGGTGGTCACGACCGTCGCGACCGGCGACGCCGCGGCCGTGCTCGTCGAGATGTCGCGGGACGCGTCGCTGGCCGTCGTCGGCACCCGGGGCAAGGGCGGGTTCGCCGACCGGCTGCTGGGCACCGTGTCCTCCACCCTGCCCGCGCACGCCTACTGCCCGACCGTGGTGGTCCCGCTGCGCGACCAGCGGCGCGGCGGCGTCGTCCCGGCCGACGAGTCCACCCCCGTGGTGCGCCCGGTCCGCCGGATGATCGTCGGCGTCGACGGCAGCCCGCAGGCCGACCTCGCCCTGCGGCACGCGATCGACGAGGCCGAGGCCTGGGGCGCCGAGCTCACCGCGGTGGCCGGCGTGCCGGTCGGCAGCGGGTCCGGCGTCATGGCCTGGCTGCCCGCGACGATCGACCAGACCCAGGTGCTTGCCGACGTCACCGAGGGGCTGAACGTCGTCGTGGACCGCGCGCTGGCCGACCGGCCGGGCACCACCGTGAAGCGGGTGGTGCTGGACGGCACCGGCGCCGAGCTGCTGACCGAGTTCTCCACGGCGACCGACCTCATCGTCGTGGGGTCGCGCGGTCGCGGCGGGTTCACGGGGCTGCTGCTCGGGTCGACCAGCCAGGCCGTGCTGCACCACGCGGCGTGCCCGGTGATGGTCGTGACGAACCGGTGCCAGGAGCGGCTGGCCGCCGCGGGCGGCGGGTCGGCGGAGCAGGCCGCGGGCTGAGGCGCGGGCCCCCGGGCCCGGGTCAGGCCGGCGGCGGCGGGACGTCCGGGCGGCGCACGAGCGCCGACAGGACGATCGTCGACCGCGTGCGCGCGACGAACGGCTCGGCGGCGAGGCGCTCGACGACCTGCTCGAGGTGCCGCATGTCCCGGGCGCGCACCTGCACGACCAGGTCGACGTCGCCGGTGACCGTGCTCGCGGCGACGACCTCGGGGTAGCGCTCCACCGCCGCGCGCATCGTGGCGGGGCTGGTCGAGCCCTGGCAGAACAGCTCGATGAACGCCTCGGTCTCCCAGCCGAGCGCGGCCGGGTCGAGCAGCACGGTGAACCCGCGCACGACGCCGCGCTCGCGCAGCCGGTCGACGCGGCGCTTCACCGCGGGGGCGGACAGGGCGACGACGTGCCCGATGTCGGCGTAGGACGCGCGGGCGTCGACGGCGAGCTCGCGGAGGATCGCCTCGTCGATGGGGTCGAGGTCGCCGGGACGCGTGGGGGGCACGGGCCCATCCTCGCGCACCCGGGGCCGTGGGCGGGTGCGGGCCCGGGGGCGGTTCGGTCGGGGGTGACCGGTCGGGGCCGGTCGGCCGGGGGTGGTCGGCGGGGCTGGTCGGCCGGTCGGGATCTCGAGTGGAAGGTTGTGACGGACACGCCGGCGGCGTGTTCGTCACGGCGTTCCACCGTCGGGGTCGCCGGAGGGGGCGTCGGGGCGCGGGGCGGTGCGGGCGGGTCGCGCGGCGGGCGGGCCGCGCTGCGGGCCGTCGGGGCAGACGGGTGACGACCAGCCGGGTGGCGGCGTCACCCGTGCGGGGGACCCGGATCGGCTGACCTGCGGGTTCACCGGGGGCCCGGGGTGAACGCGCCGACCATGCGTTCAGCCGCCCCCGGTGCGGGTCGATGGGTGCGGTGACAGGGGGCCCAGCGACCGCAGCGAGGAGGGACCCGGCATGCCGGTGACCGGCCGACACCCGGACCCCACGACGCCGAGCAGCACGACGTCGCCGTCTGACGGACCCGGCGCCGCGCCGACGGCGGACGGACCCGGCGCGACGCCGCTGCCGCGCGACGAGGGCGCGCGTCGCGACGCCGCGCCCGGGACGATCCCGACGCAGCGCACGGGCGCGGTGCGGGGCGCGACGCCGGCCGCTGCGGCGCCGGGGTCCGCACCGGCCGCGACGGCCCTGCTCGACGCACCCGACGCGCCCGCCGCACCCGCCGCACCCGCCGCACCCGACGCGCTCGCCGCGCCCGGCTCGCCCGCGCCCGCCGCCGTGCTCGACGCCCCTGCGCCCGCCGTGCTCGACGCACCGCCCACGCCCGCCGCCACGGCCCTGCTCGACGCCCCCGCCGCGCCCGCCCCGGCCCCCGAGCCGCTCGCCCCCGCCACCCCCGCGACCCCGTCGCCGCGCCGGCCCCGCCGCGGCCGCCGCGGCGCAGGCCGCCGCGACCCCGACCGCCCCCGCCGCCCCCGCACCGGCCGCGCCCGCGCCGCGGGCGTCGTCGTGCTGTGCACCGCCCTCGTCGGCGCGGTCGCCGCCGGCGTCGTCGTCCAGCTGCGAGCCGACGCCCGGGCCACCGCCTGGGCGCACGCGCAGGAGCGGGTCGCCGCCGAGTACGCGGCGCAGCTCGCGGACGAGGCGTTCGCCGCCGACGCCCGCGCCGCCGTGGCCGCGGCCCGGTACGACGCGCTCGTCGCCGGCGCGGTGCGGGACGCCGGCGCCGTCGTGACCGCCGCCCGCAGTGCGGCCGCGGCCTCCCCGCACGCCGGCGACGCCGCCCTCGCCGCCCTGACCACCGCCGCCGACGCCGCGCAGCGGGCCGCCGAGGGCACCGGGGCCGGGGTCAGCCCCGTCGCGCTCCGGACCGCCGCCGCCGCGGTCGCCGCCCCGCAGCAGGCCGCCGTCGACGCCGAGGCCGCCTGGCAGGCCGCGGAGGCCGCCCGGATCGCCGCCGAGCGCGCCGCCGCGGAGCAGGCCGCCGCGGAGGCCGCCCAGCGGGCCGCCGCCCAGCGCTCCGCGTCGCCGCGGACCTCGACGGGTGCCCGGTCGAACCGCGCCGCCGCGCCCGCCGCCGGCGGGGGAGCCGCGCCCGCGGCCGCCGCCCCGGCCGCCGCCGCGTGGGCCGCCGGCGTCTCGTCCTACGGCGTCGGCGGGCTCGGCTCGGCGCTGAACGCCGCACGGGCCGCGAACGGGCTGCCCGCGCTGTCGGTGTCGGGCTCGTCGTCCCTGGCCGACCACGCCGCCGCGATGGCCGCCGCGGGCAGCATCTGGCACTCCGGCAGCGACCACATCGTCGGCTGGGTGCAGCCCGTGAGCGACAGCCAGATGATCGCGGCCTACATGAACTCGCCGGGCCACCGCGCGTGGATCCTCAAGGCGGACAAGTCGTCGGTGTCGATCGGGGCCGTGACGATCAACGGCCGGCTCTACACCGCGATGCGGTTCTCCTGACCGCCGGTCGCGCGCTCCAGCAGCGGGGCGCGCGCCGGGACGCGCCGGGGCCGGCCGGGGGAGCGATCCCGCGGCCGGCCCCGGTCGTCCCGCACCCACCGCCGGGCGCCCGAGGCCTCAGCGCAGCGCCTGCGTCAGCCGGTCGAGCGCCAGGTCCAGGTCGTCGGCCTCGACCACGAGCGGCGGGGCCAGCCGGATCGTCGACCCGTGGGTGTCCTTGGCCAGGACGCCGAGCCGCAGCAGCCGCTCGCACAGCTCCCGCCCGGTCATCCGGCCCGGGTCCACGTCGAGCCCGGCCCACAGCCCGACGCCCCGGCTGCCGACGAGCAGCCCCGTGTCGACCAGCGTCGCCAGCCGCTCGTGCAGGTGGGCGCCGAGGGCGCGCGCCCGCTCCTGGAACAGCCCGGGCAGCAGCAGGTCGACCACCGCGATCCCGACCGCGCACGCGAGCGGGTTGCCGCCGAACGTGGACCCGTGGGTGCCGGCGGTCAGCACGCCGAGCACGTCCGGGCGCCCGACCACGGCGGACACCGGCAGCACGCCGCCGCCGAGCGCCTTGCCCAGCGTCACGAGATCGGCGCGCACGCCCCAGAGCTCGAGCGCGAACGTCGTGCCGGTGCGGCCGAGCCCCGACTGGATCTCGTCGGCGATCAGCAGCACGTCCGCCTCGTCGCAGATCGACCGCACCGCGGGCCAGTACCCCGCCGGCGGCACCACGACGCCCTGCTCGCCCTGGATCGGCTCGAGCAGCACCGCGACCGTCGTCTCGTCGACCGCGGACCGCAGCGCCTCGGCGTCGCCGAACGGCACCACCCGGAAGCCGGGCGTGTGCGGGGCGAAGCCGTCGCGCGCCTCGGGGTCGGTGGAGAACGACACGATGGTCGTCGTCCGGCCGTGGAAGTTGCCGGCCGCCACGACGATCGTCGCGCGCTCGGGCGCCACGCCGCGGACGTCGTAGCCCCACTTCCGCGCGGCCTTGATCGCGGTCTCGACGGCCTCGGCGCCGGTGTTCATCGGCAGCACCATCGGCTGCGGCCCGGGCGCGCCGCCGTCTGCGGCCCCGGCCCCCGCCACGACCGGCCGCGCCAGCTCGGACAGCGCCTCGGCGAACGGGTAGAGCAGGTCGTGGTCGAACGCCCGGGACGACAGGGTCAGCCGGTCCAGCTGCGCCTTCGCCGCCCCGATCAGCGCGGGGTGCCGGTGCCCGAAGTTGAGCGCCGAGTACCCGGCGAGCATGTCGAGGTACGTGCGGCCGTCGGTGTCCCGGACCCAGGCGCCCTCGCCGGTCGTCAGCGTGACGGGCAGCGGGTGGTAGTTCGGCGCGAGCGGGCCCGCGGCGGCGCCCTCGGCGTTCCGGCTGGGGATCGTGGCGGTCATGGGGTCACCTTCCGGGCCGGGGCGGTGCCGGCCGGGACGCCCCGGCCGGCCGAGGGGTCAGCGTGCGGGGCGGATCTCCAGCGTGCAGCACTTGGCCCCGCCGCCGCCCTTGAGCAGCTCGCTGGTGTCGACGGGGATCGGGCGGAAGCCGCGGTCGGTCAGCTGGGCGGCCAGGGCGGTGGCGCCGGGGGCGACGACCACGTTCAGGCCGTCGCTGACCGCGTTCAGCCCGAGGCACGCGGCGTCGGCCTCGGAGGCGATCACGGCGTCCGGGTAGCGGCGCTCGAGCTCGGCGCGCGACGCGTCGGAGAACGCCGGCGGGTAGTAGGCGACCTGCTCGCGGCCGGCGGTCGAGTCGAGCACGGCCAGCGCGGTGTCCAGGTGGTAGTAGTGCGCGTCGACCAGCTCCAGCGTGACGACCTCGCGGCCGGTGACCCGCGCGAGCTCGTCGTGCGAGGAGCGGTCGGTGCGGAAGCCGGTGCCGGCCAGCAGCACGTCGCCGACGCCGAGGATGTCGCCCTCGCCCTCGTTGACCTGCTCGGCGGTGTGCGTGACGTAGCCGTGGTCGGCGAACCACTTCTCGTACGCCGGGCCCTCGGGCTGACGCTCCGGGTAGCGGAACTTCGCGGAGTAGACGAGGCCGTCGACGATCGTCGCGCCGTTGGCGGCGTAGACCATGTCCGGCAGGCCCGGGATCGGGTCGATCGTCTCGACCGTGTGGCCGAGGGACTCGAAGGTGTCCTTGAGCACGGTCCACTGCTGCACCGCGAGCCCCGCGTCCGTGTACCGCGTCGAGTCCATCCACGGGTTGATCTCGTAGGAGACCGTGTAGAACGTCGGCTCGCACATCAGGTAGTGGCGGCGGGTCTGCTGCGGGGTCGCGGGCATGGTGCTCCTCGAGGTGTCCGGGGACGGCGTGGTCGGACGTCGGGCCGCCTCGTCGGGGCGCGTCCGGGCAAGCCTACGATCCGCCCGCGCGACGCATCATGGCGCGACGTTGCGCGGGCCCCACCGGTTCGTTGCGCGATCAGCCGCTCAGGCGGCGGTTCGTTGCGTGCCGTCCTGGGCCTCGTGCACGGCGCGGTCCAGCACGAGCCGCAGCATCGCGTCCAGCAGCAGCGCGCCGAGCCAGCGCGTCGCACCCGGCGGCAGCCCGCGCAGGTGCACGGACTCGCTCCAGGTGACGCGGGCCGACGACCCGACCGACTCCACCTCGATCCGCGCCGTGCCGAGCAGGACCGGGCCGAGCTTCTGGAACACGGCCACGCCGGGGACCGCACCGAGCGGCCGCTCGTAGCGCTCGATCCGCATCCGGTCCACCAGGCCCGGGCCGCCGCGGCGCGCGGTCGGGCCGCTCACCGCGAGGATCTGGTCGCCGACCTCGGGGGACGTGCGGCCGGGCCAGCGCTCCCAGCCGGGGCCCGCGGCGTCCTCGGTCGGCCGGGCGAGGTCGACGCGGGTGAGCGGGACCCACCGGGTGTGGTGCCGGGCGTCGGCCACGAGGTCCCAGGCGCGCTCGGCGTCCAGGGGCAGCACACGGGACGCGCGCGCCCACAGCGTGCGGTCCCGGTCTCGCGTGATCATCGTCGCCTCGTCCCCGGTCGGTGCGTCGCGGACGGGGTGGGGCCGCTCG
Organism: Cellulomonas sp.; assembly: GCF_035634735.1. Taxonomy (GTDB): domain Bacteria; phylum Actinomycetota; class Actinomycetes; order Actinomycetales; family Cellulomonadaceae; genus Cellulomonas. The sequence continues at coordinate 14,295 of NZ_DASQCJ010000194.1, read as the reverse complement.
CCCCGCGTCGACCCCGGGCGCGTCCCGTCATCTTCCCCTCTGTCATCGTCAGGCGTCTCGGCGAACTGCGGCCCCGCCGGTCGCTGCTAGGTGCAGGCACCCAGGCGCGCCCGGGTGAAAGGCGCGGGGTAGCCTCGGGGCCGTGCAGACGAGGACGCTGGGCAGGACAGGACGGGACGTCTCCGTGGTGGGGCTGGGCTGCTGGCAGCTCGGTGCCGACTGGGGCGAGGTGGCCGAGGACGACGCGCTGGCGGTGCTGGGCGCCGCGGCCGACGCGGGGGTGACGTTCTTCGACACCGCGGACGTCTACGGCGACGGCCGGAGCGAGACGCTGATCGGGCGGTTCCTGCGGGAGCGCCCCGCCGGCGCCGAGCGGATCACGGTCGCCACCAAGATGGGCCGGCGCGCCGACCCGCACGTCGCCGAGGCGTACGCCCTCGACGCGTTCCGGGCGTGGACCGACCGGTCGCGGTCGAACCTGGGCGTCGACACGCTCGACCTGGTGCAGCTGCACTGCCCGCCGAGCGCGGTGCTCGACCGGGACGCGACGTACGACGCGCTGGACACCCTGGTCGACGAGGGCCGGGTCGCCGCCTACGGCGTGTCCGTCGAGACCGTCGACGAGGCGCTGGCGGCGATCGCCCGCCCGCACGTCGCGACGATCCAGATCATCCTCAACGCGTTCCGCCGCAAGCCGCTCGAGCGCGTGCTGCCCGCGGCCGCCGAGGCCGGCGTCGGCATCATCGCGCGGGTGCCGCTCGCGTCCGGGCTGCTGTCCGGCAAGTACGACGAGCACACCGAGTTCGCCGCGTCCGACCACCGGTCGTTCAACCGGCACGGCGAGGCGTTCGACGTCGGCGAGACGTTCTCGGGCGTGCCGTTCGAGGTCGGTGTCGCCGCGGCCCGCGAGGTCGCCGCGCTGACCCCGGCCGGCGCGACGACGGCCCAGCTGGCGCTGCGGTGGATCGTGGACCAGCCGGGCGTGTCGACGGTGATCCCGGGCGCGCGCAACGCCGAGCAGGCCCGCGCCAACGCGGACGCCGCCCGGATCCCGGCCCTGGACGACTGGACGCTGGACCGGTTCCGCGCGATCTACGACGAGCGCATCCGGACCCACGTCCACGACCGCTGGTAGACCCCGCGGGCCGCTGACCCGCGCACCGTCGCCGAGATGGCAACTCTCGGCTGTGCGCGGGCGCCGTTCGACAGCCGAGAGTTGCCATCTCGGCGGGCCTGGCCCCGGGGCAGGGGGCGCGGGTCAGCGGCGCCCGAGGCGCTTGCGTGGCTGCTCGATCAGGCGCGGGGCGCCCTCCGTGGCCTCGACCACCAGGACGCTGTCGCTCCAGCGGTCCGGCGGCGGGCCGAACGCCTTGCGCGCGCCCTGGATGACCGTGCGCCCCAGGGCCCGGCCGCCGGTGATGCCGATGACCGCGCCGATGCCGAACGGCACCATCCGGCCGAGCGCCAGGCCGCCCTGCCGCGCGAGCTGCTTGCGGAACAGCTGCCGGGTGAGCCGGGCGTTGACCCGCCGGATCGTCCCGGTGGGCATCCGGGTCAGCAGCGCCCGGGCGACGTTGAGCCCGCGCAGGCCGGTCAGCTCGCCCACGTCGGTGACCGCCCGCGCCCCGGACTCGCCGAGGATCGTGGCGAGCAGCAGCGCGCGGCGGCGCTCGGCGTCCTCGACGTCGATCCCGTGCACGCTCGCCACGGCCAGCGAGAACGCCGCGGACGCCCCGAAGAACGTCGCGACGTCGCCGACGGTGAGCGCCATCGCGACGCCGGTGCCGACGGCGGGCGCCGCCGCGGCCGCGCCGACCGCGCCGCCGGTGCCCTGCACGACGAGCAGGTACTCGCGCTCCAGCAGGCCGATGATCTCCGCGGGCGTGCCCTCGGGGTTGCGGCGCCGGACCGAGTCGACGTGGGCGTGGATCGTGGCGGACGGGATCGTTACGGCCCGGTCCAGGGCCGCGTCGACCAGGGGGGTCCGGCGCAGCGCCATCACTCGCCCGTGATCTCGAGGTCGACGGTCGCCCCGGCCTTGAGCGTGTTGCCGACGGTGCAGTGCTGCTCGACGGCGCGGTGCACCACGCGCAGCAGCCGCTCCTTGGTGGCCTCGTCGAGCCCGGACAGGTCGACGACCATCCGCTCCTGCAGCGCGGGGTACCGGTCCTCGGGCCTGTAGTTGTCCCCGCTGACCTCGACCGTGACCTCGACGTCGTCGCCGAGCCGGTGGCTCAGCGCGGTGTCGGCGGACATGCCGGAGCAGCCGGCGAGCGCGACCTTCAGCAGCTCGCCCGGGGTGAAGACGGCGCCGGCCTCGACCGGGCCCATCAGGACCTCGGCGCCGCGCTCGTTGCGCCCGGTGTAGGTGCGGGTGCCGGTGCGCTCGACCCAGAGCCGGGACGGCGGGGCGGCGGGGGAGGCAGGGGGGACGGGCACGTCGGTCGCCGGCGCGAGCCCGGTGTTCGGGGACTCCATGGGCCGATCCTGTCACGCGGCCCGTCCGTCGGCAGCGGGGATCAGCCGAGGGCGGACGCGGCGGCGGCGCGCGCCCGCCGGCGCGCCCGGGGGCGCTCGCCCGGACGGGTGGTCCGCGCCGCGTCCCCCGGGCAGCGGTCGCGGCGCGGGACGCGCTCACTAGGCTGGCGGACGTCGTGCGGGGTCCAGCGGCGGGCCCGGCGGATGCGAGCGGGGGGCCGCATGAGCGTGGACGAGGACCGGGACGTGGCGCCGACGGCACAGGGACCCGCCGACCCCGACGTGCAGCAGATCCTCGACCGCGTGCGCGAGCACCTCGGCATGGACATCGCGTTCCTCTCCGGCCTGACGACCTCGGCCGAGGTGGTCCTCGCCACCAGCACCGAGACCGGGCCGATGCAGATGGCGGTCGGCGACGTCCGCGACCTGGACGACACCTACTGCGTGCGGGTGCTGGCCGGGCTGCTCCCGCCCGTGCTGCCGGACGCCCGCCGGCACCCGGTCGCCCGCGAGCTCGCCGCGACCGCGGACCTCGGCATCGGCGCCTACCTCGGCGCACCGCTGCGCGGCCCGGACGGCCGGCCCGTCGGCATGCTCTGCTGCCTGGCGCGCGGCGCGAACCCGCTGCTCGACGAGGACGCGCTGCGGGTGCTCGGGCTCGCGGCGGCGCTGGTCGAGGACCGGATGGGCGCGTTCGGGCTGCCGCACCGGCCCGCCGTGTCCGAGCGGGTGCGGTGGATCCGGTCGGTGCTGGCGGAGCGCGCGGTGCGGACCGTGTTCCAGCCCGTGGTGCACCTGGGCACCGGCGAGGTCGTCGCGGTCGAGGCGCTGTCCCGGTTCGACCCCGCGCGGTTCCCCACGCCCGTCCACGCGTTCGCCGCCGCCGCGGCCGCCGGGGAGGCCGTCGAGCTGGAGCTGCTGGCCGCCGAGTGCGCGCTCGCCCGGCTCGACGCGCTGCCCCCGGGCGTGCGGATGTCGATCAACCTGTCGGCCGAGGCGCTCGCGGACCCGCGCACGGCCGACCTGCTGCTCGCGCACGGCCCGGCCGCCGCCGTCGAGGTCACCGAGCACACGCCGGTGCACGACTACGAGGCGCTGACCGCGGTGACGAACCGGCTGCGCGCCGCGGGGCACCAGGTCGCGGTCGACGACGCCGGGGCGGGGTTCGCCAGCCTGCGGCACGTGCTGCAGCTCCGGCCGACCGCCATCAAGCTCGACCTCGCGCTGGTGCGGGGCTGCGACCTGGACCCGGTGCGCCGCGCGCTGATCCGGGCGGTCGCGGACTTCGCGCGCGGCATCGACTCCTGGCTGGTCGCCGAGGGCGTGGAGACGGAGCACGAGCGGGCGACGCTGCGCGAGCTGGGGGTCGACTACGGGCAGGGCTACCTGCTCGGGCGGCCGGCGCCGCTGGCCGACGCGCTGCGCGGCGGCGGGGGCTGACCCGCCTCCGCCGTGGGGTGGAGGCGGTCCAGCCCGACGGCCGATCCGGCGGGGACGCGGGCCGCCCTACGCTCGACCGCATGCCCCCTCCCGACCCCGCCGCCGCGCTGGCGCCGCCGCGCCTCGGCCCGTGGTCCCGGACCTGGCGCTACCTCGTGGCGGTCGGCGCCGGCCTGGTGATCTGGCTGTTCGTCGCCTCCGACGTCACCGGGGCGCCGGTCGCCGACGAGGACGTGGCCGGCGCGCTGGTGCTGCTGGACCTCGTGCTCGGGCTCGTCGCCGTCGGGCTGCTCCCGCTGCGGCGCCGGCGCCCGCTGCTGACCGCGGTCCTCATCGCGGCGCTGACCTCGGTGTCGTCGTTCGCGGTCGGCGCCGGCATGCTCGCGCTGGTCTCGCTCGCCACCCGCCGGCGATGGCGCGAGGTCGCGGTCGCCGGTGCGGTGTGGGCGGTCGCCACGGTGGCGTACGAGCTCACCTACCAGGGCACCTCGGCGTCGGAGGACCTGGGGGTGCCGCTGCTGCTGCTCGCCATCGGCCTCAGCCTGCTGTTCCTCGGGCTGCTCGTCGCCACCGGGTTCTACATCGGCGCCCGCCGGGAGCTGCTGCAGACCCTGCGGCTGCGCGCGGAGGCCGCCGAGCGGGCCCAGGAGTCGCGGGCCGCGGAGGCGCGGCAGGCGGAGCGCACCCGGATCGCCCGCGAGATGCACGACGTGCTGGCGCACCGGATCTCCCTGGTCGCCATGCAGGCCGGCGGCCTCGCCTACCGGGAGGACCTGACCCGCGCGCAGATCACCGCGTCCGCCGAGACGATCCGGGACAGCGCGCACCGGGCGCTGGGCGAGCTCCGCGAGGTGCTGGGCGTGCTCCGGGCCGACGACGACGCGGTGGTGCCCACCGAGCGCGAGGCCCCGCAGCCGACGCTCGCCGAGCTGCCGGCCCTGCTCGCCGACGCCGACGAGGCCGGCACCGCCGCGCGGCTGGACCTGTCCGGGCTGCCCGGCGGCGACCGGTCGGCACTCGCGGCCCTGCCCGAGACCGCGTCCCGCACGGCGTTCCGGGTCCTGCAGGAGGCGCTGACCAACGCGCGCAAGCACGCGCCGGGCCAGGAGGTCCGGGTGCGGCTGGCCGGCGCCCCCGGGGAGCGGCTGCTGGTCGAGGCGCGGAACGCCGTGCCGGTCGGGGCGGCCGCCGGGTCGCCCGCGCCCGGCGCCGGCCTCGGGCTGATCGGCGCCGCCGAGCGCGCCGAGCTGCTGGGCGGGTCGCTCGAGCACGGGCTCGGGCCGGACGGGCGGTTCGCCGTGAGAGTGTGGCTGCCGTGGCCGAGCTGACCCCGACCCCCGCCGGCGCCCCCGACGAGGCCGTGCGCGTGGTGGTCGTCGACGACGACGCGCTGGTCCGCGCGAGCCTGCGGATGATCCTCGGGGGCGACCCGCGCCTCGAGGTGGTGGCGGAGTGCGCCGACGGCGCCGAGGCCGTGACCGTGGTGCAGCGGCTGCGCCCGGACGTCGTGCTGATGGACGTCCGGATGCCGCGGGTCGACGGGCTGACGGCGCTGCGCTCGCTCGCCGCCGCCGGGTCGACCGCCCGGGTCATCGTGCTGACGACGTTCGACGCCGACGAGCTCGTGCTGCGGGCCCTGCGCGAGGGCGCCGCCGGGTTCCTCCTGAAGGACACGCCGCCGGCGCAGCTCGTGGACGGGATCCACCGGGTGGCGGCGGGGGAGCCGATCCTGTCGCCGACCGTCACCGCCCAGCTCATCGCGTCCGTGGCGAAGCCCGAGGACGCCGAGCGGCGGGCGGACGCGCTCGGGGCGCTCGAGGTGCTGACCCCCCGGGAGCGGGACGTGGCGGTCGCCGTGGCCGAGGGGCTGTCGAACCAGGAGATCGCGGAGCGGCTGTTCCTCGGCCTGGCGACGGTGAAGACGCACGTGGCGCACCTGTTCGCGAAGCTCGGGGTGGCGAACCGGGTGCAGATCGCGCGCCTGGTGCACGACGCCGGCCTGGGCTGACCCCGGGGCGCCGGCGTCGGTGCTGCATCGAGTGCACAAGGAACGGGTCGAGTGCCTATCCGCGGGATAGGCGCTCGACCCGTTCGGTGTCCACTCGCGGGAGGGACGCCGCGCCGGCGGACGCTGCGCCCCGCGGCGTCAGACGCCGATGCCGGCGCGGACCGCCAGCGCGCGGTCCACCGCGGCCTCGCGGTCGGCGAGCGCCCGCGCGGTCGACCGGGCACGGTCGGCGGCCCGCGGGTCGCGAGCGCCCGGCCCCGGCACCGCCCGCGCGACGGCGGCCGCCGCGGCCCGGTGCCGGCGCACCGACAGGTACGGGAGGCGGAGCGGCACCGCGCGGGTGCCGTAGCTGACGTCGAAGGTCACCGTGGTCATGGCTCAGTCCTCCTGCTGCGGTGCGGGCGGGGCGGCCTCGGCGGTGGGCTCGAAGGCCATGTCGGGGTTGATCGCGGTGAACAGCCGCATCATGCGGGCGCCACCGGGTCGGATCGCGGGGTCGACGGTGCGGCCGTCGAATCGCTTCATGAGCTCGTGCAGGCCCTCGATCAGCTCGACCGTCTCCTCCGGGGTGGCCCAGAACGCCGACGTGGTGAGCTGGGTCAGCGGGATGAGCCCGGGGTCGACGACGCCGTCGTGGTCGACGTGCCGCAGGTGGTCGATGTACCGCTCGGCCTCGCGGCGGACCGAGATCTCGCCCAGCTCGAGGACCGCGCGCCGGGACGCCGGGTCGAGCGGGTCGGGCGTGATGTTGCGCTCGCGGGCGACGACGCGCCACGGGCGCTCGCGGCCCCGGGGCTCGGCAGGCTCGATGTAGCCGGCCTTGGCGAGCGTCCGGAGGTGGAACGAGCAGTTGGCGACGGTCTGGCCGAGGTGCGCGGCACAGTCCGTCGCGGTGGCCTCGCCGACGTCGTCGAGGAACGACAGCAGGTCCATCCGCACCGGGTGGGCGAGGGCCCGGACCCGGGTCGGGTCGGTGACCCGCAGGGTGTCGGGCCGGGTGCCGGGGGCCGGGGCGGCTCCGTCGGCGGCTGCGGCGTCGTGCTCGGCGGTGGTCATGGGGGCAACGCTAGACGCGCAACGGTTCTTTCGCAAGACCTGTTGCGAAAGAACCGTTGCGCGTGACGACGGGCGTGGCGGCGGGGGTCAGCCGACCGCCACCTCGACGCCGCCCGAGAACAGCGAGTCGTGCAGCTCGAGCCGCGTCAGCGCCGCGTCGGCCGGCACGTCGAACACCACGGTGCCGGTGACGGTGTTGCCCGGGTTGATCTGGTTCAGGAGCGTGTCGTTGCCCTCGAGGTAGACCCCGGCCGCGCTGTCCGCCGAGAACTCCCGCCCCTGGGCGTCGAACGCCTTCTGCGCGCCGTCCGAGAAGTACTGCGCCTCGGTGCCGATGTTGGCGACGGTCAGGTGCACCAGCACGTACTGGCCCTGCGCCTCCGTGCCGATCAGGTCGTTGCCGACGCGGGCGACGCCGGGCTCGACGGACGTGACGGTGAACTCGAACTTGCCGTCGCGGACCGGGGTGCCGAGGCCGGCGGCGGCGGGGGCCTCGGCGGCGGGCTCCGCCGCGGGCTCCTCGGCCGGTGCGGGCTGCTCGCCGGCGGCACCGCCCGCGCCGTCGGCCGGCGCCTCGGCCATGGTCGGCGCGGCCTCGGGGGCGTCCGGCTCGTCCGAGCCGCCCCCGGTGGCCACGCCGACGACCACGACGAGGACCACGAGCGCCCCGAGCGTCGTGAGCACCTTGTGCCGGGCGAACCACGACCGCGTCGGCTGCGGTGCGGGCGGTCCGGGCACCGGGCCGGGGTACGCGCCGGCCGGCGGGGTGCCCGGGTAGGGCTGGGCGGGCGGCGGGGGGACCTGCGACATGGCGTGCTCCTCGGGGTGCGGCGGGGCGGGCGCCGGTCGTGGCGCCCTGACGAGCCAGAACGATGCCGAGCGGCCGGGGTCCGGGTCGTCCGCCGTGCGGTCAGGACCGGGGTGCCCGATCGGGCACGTCGCGGCGCGCCGGACTGCCCGAACGGCCGACGAGGAGCGGTCCGCTCGTCCGTACGCTGGCGCCATGTCCTTCCCCTCCGCGCCGGGTCCGGCGACGCCGCCGCCGGCGCGGGGCCCGGTGCCGCCGCCCGGCGCGCGCGGCCCGGTCGTCCCGGTGCCGCCCTCCGGAGCCGCCCCGCCGCGGGCCGCCGCCCCGCCGCACGGCGGCCCGTCCCCGTACCGCCCCGGCTACGGCCCGCACCCCGCGCACGGGGCCCGGCCCGTGGTCGGCCGGGGCGGTCCCGCGCCGTACGGCCGCCCGGCCCCGCCCCCGCGCCCGCCGCGGGTGCGCCGCCCGTGGTGGTCCTCCGCCGGCACGGTGGGCGCGGTGGCGCTCGCGGCGTTCGCGGCGCTGTCGGCGATGTCCTTCGCGTCGAACGCCCGCGGCACCGGCGCCACGGCCGTCGACGCGCTCGCGCTGGTCGTCGGTCTCACCGGGGCCGGCTTCCTGGTCGCGCGCCGCCGGTGGGCGGTGCCGATCGTGCTGGCGAGCAGCGTCGCGACGCTCCTGCTCCCGCTCGACTCGGTGACGGCCCTGATCGCGCTGCCGTGGGTGTTCGCCGCCGCGTCCCGGCGGATCGCGTGGGCGTGCACGGTCGTGGTCGCCGGGGCGACGGCGGTCGCGCTGTGGCGGGACGCGTCCCGGCCGCCGCCGCACATGATCCTGTCGCTGACCGACCAGGCGACCGGCGAGGTGCTGGTGGCGTCGCCGGTCGCCCTCGTCGTCCTCGGTGTGTCGTGCGTCGGCGCCGCGGTGGCGGCGGGGCTGGTGCGCGCGTCCCGGGCGCAGACCGCGCGCGCGGTCGCCGACACCGAGGCGCAGGCCGCCCGCGCGGACACGCTGCACGACCGGATGACCCGCCAGGAGGAGCGCGAGCTCATCGCGCGCGAGGTGCACGACACGGTGGCCCATCACATCTCGCTGATCTCGCTGCAGGCGTCGGCGCTCGAGGTGCAGCGCGGCGCCGACGAGCAGCAGGTCCGCGCCGCCGCGCAGCAGGTGCGGTCGTCGGCGCAGCAGGCGATCGCGGAGATGCGCGGCCTCATCTCGACGCTGCGCGCCGGCGACGACGCGCTCGCGCCCGGGGCGGCGGGTGCGACGCTGGACGACCTGGCGGGCCTGCTCGACGGCGCCCGCCGGCAGGGGCGGTGGGTGACGAGCACGGTGTTCGTCAGCGACGCCCGGGACGCGTCGCCGGCGCTGACCCGCGCGACGTTCCGGATCGTGCAGGAGGCGCTGACGAACGCGCTCAAGCACGCCCCGGGGCGCCCGGTCGAGGTGTCGGTGCGCGCGTCGGCCGGCTCGGGCGTCGACGTGCGCGTCCTGAACCCGCTGGTGCCGGGCGTGCCGCCGGCGGTCGACGGCACCGGGTCCGGCCTGGTCGGGATGCGCGAGCGGGCGGCGCTGGTCGGCGGCACGGTCGAGGTCCGGGTCGAGCAGGGCTGGCACGTGCTGGAGGCCCACCTGCCCTGGTCCTCGGACGGCGGGGACGGCCCTGCGGGCGGCGGCGAGGTCGTACCCTCGTCCGTGTGATCCGGGTCCTGGTCGTCGACGACGACGCCATGGTGCGCACCCTGCTGACCAGCATCCTCACCGCGCAGGACCTCCACGTCGTCGGTCACGCCACCGACGGCGACGAGGTGGTGGCGGCGGTGCAGGCCCACCGGCCGGACGTCGTCCTGATGGACCTGCACATGCCGCGCGTCCCGGGGCTCGACGCCATCGCCGCGCTCGGCGCCCTGCCGGAGCCGCCGGGCGTCATCGCCCTGACCTCGTTCGGCACCGACGACACGGTCCTGGCCGCGGTCCGCGCGGGCGCCTCGGGCTTCCTGGCCAAGGACGCCGACCCCGGGGCGATCGCGGACGCCGTGCGCCGGGTCGCGGCCGGCGACGGCGCGCTCGACCACGCGGCCGCCGGCAGCCTGACCCGGCACGTCGCCGGCGACCCGGACCGCGGCCGGCGCGACGCGGCCCGGCGCCAGCTCGCGGTGCTCACCGAGGCCGAGCTCGAGGTCGCGGCCTACGTGCCCGCCGGCCTGTCGAACGACGCGATCGGCGAGCTGACCTACCGCTCGGGCTCGACCGTGAAGGCGCACCTCAGCCGGGCGATGGCGAAGCTCGGGGTGGCGAACCGGTCGCAGCTCGCGGTGATCGTGGACCGCGCGGGCCTGGAGCCGGGCGCGTCCTGAGCCTGCCGCCGCGCTACGCCCGCCCGCGGCGCGCCCGTGCGGCGCCCCGCGCACCGACCCCGGCGGCGCCCGCGAGCAGCAGCCCCGCCGCGAGGACCAGGGCCGGCCCGGCCTCGGACCCCGTGCGGGGCAGCGTCGCCGACGGGGTCGACGGCGCGGCGGCGACGGGAGCAGCGGCGGGCACCGCGACCGGCGCGACGACGACCGGGACCCCGGGCACCACGCCCCCGGGCGCCGCGGGCGCCTCGACCGCGAACGGCACCGACAGCGCCGCCGCGACCCCGGCGTTGCCGGCCAGGTCCGTGACCCCCGCCAGCGCCAGGCGGATCGTCGCCGCGCCGACCCGGGCGCCGGCGTCCGGCGTGTACGTCGCGGTCCAGGTCAGGCCGCCGTCGGCGGTCGCCAGGCCGGACAGCGTGCCCGCCTCGGCGACCAGGTCGGTCAGCGCGAGGGACGCCACGGGCTCGGAGAACGTGATCGTCAGCGTCGTCGGACCGGTGACGCGGGCCGCCGCGAGCGCGAGCGTCGCCGTCGGTCGGACGGTGTCCACGGCGTACGTGCCCGAGGTGGCGGTGCCCACGCCGGCGTTGCCGTCGACGTTGCGCACCTGCGCGAGGTCGAGCGTGACCACCGCGGGGCCGGACTCGGTGCCGGCCGCGGGCGTCAGGGTGCCGGTCCAGGTGACCCCGCCGTCGGACGAGGTCAGCCCGGGCACGGAGGCGCCGGGGGTGCTGAGGGCCCGCCACAGGCCGACGGTGACCGGCTCGGAGAACGTCAGGGTGAGGACGGCGTCGACGCCGGTGGTCAGGACCGGCTCGGAGACGGCGACGGTCGCGGTCGGGCGAACGGTGCTGACCTGCAGCGACACGGGGACGGTGGTCCCGGCTCCGACGTTGCCGGCCCCGTCGGCGACCGTCGACAGGTCGAGGACGAGGTCGGCGGTGCGGCGCGAGTCCGGGTCGGGGGTGAACGTCGCCGTCCAGGTCCGGCCGCCGTCGGCCGAGGTCGGCGTCGTGAGGGTGCCGCCGCCCGCGGCGAGCGCCAGCCCCGGGGCGCCCCCGCCCGCCCCGGACACGGGCTCGGAGAACGTGAGGGTCACCGTGGCGGTCTCGCCGGCGCGCACGACCGCGCGGTCGGCGGTGACGACCCCGGTCGGACGCAGGGTGTCGACCGCGTAGGCGGGCGATCCGGCGCTCCCCGCGCCGACGTTGCCCGCGAGGTCCTGGACGCCGGTCAGGTCGAGCGTCACCACGGCCCCGGGGGCCTCGGTGTCGACGGCGGGGGTGAGCGTCGCGGTCCAGGTGAGGCCGCCGTCGGAGCTGGAGAGGCCGGACACGGTGCCGGCGCCGACCGTGAGGTCCGCGGTGTCGACGCCGATGACCGCCTCGGAGAACGCCAGGGTGACGGTCGACGTGGTCCCGGCGCGGAGCCGCGGCTGGGAGACGGCGACGGTGGCGGTGGGCCGCTCCGTGTCGACGGAGAACGTGTTCGACGCGGTCGTACCGGTCCCCGGGGTGCCGTCGGCCCACGCCACCACCCCGGCGTTGTCGAGCACGAGCCGGGCCGCGTAGTCCGTGATCCCGGGATCGGGGGTGAACACCGCGGTCCACTCCCGGCCGCCGTCCGAGGTCATCGGCTCGGAGAGCGCGCCGGCGGTCGCCGTGACGTCCGCCGCGGTGAGGCCCGTGACCGCCTCGGAGAACGTGAACGTCACCAACGACGTGCCGCCGATCGCGATCCACGGCTCCCGGACCGTGATCGTGGCGGTCGGCGCCGCGGCCGCGGCGGGCGAGGCGGCGAGGACGGGCGCGGCCGCGAGGGCGAGCGCGAGGGTCACGGCGGCGGGGGTGCGGCGCATGCGGCGGGTCCCGTTCGGGGTCGTCGCAGGCCGCGGGGTCCGACCCGGGCGGGTCGCGGCGGCGTGCGGGAGTGCGGTCACGGTACTGCCGCCGGTGCCCCCGTGAGCAGAGGCGTCCCCCTATCGGACGCAGGCGGCCCGCGCCAGGGACCTCGGTCGCGTCCCGCGATCAGCCCCGCCCCGCGTACCGCTGCAGGAACAGCGCCTCCGCCGTCGCCAGCCGCTCGATCTCCGCCGGGTCGACGCTCTCGTTCGGCGCGTGGATCAGCGCCTGCGGCTCCTCGACCCCCATCAGCAGGATCTCGGCCTCGGGGTAGGTCTCCGCGAACACGGTGCACAGCGGGATCGACCCGCCCTGCCCGAGCAGCACCATCTCCCGCCCGAACGCCTCCGTCATCGCCGACCGCATCGCCCCGTAGGCCGGCCCGTCGGTCGCGGCCCGGAACGGCGACCCGGTCGCCTCGACGTCGACCGCCACCTCGACGCCCCACGGCGCCGCGCCGGTGACGTGCGCGGTGAGCGCCGCCAGGGCGTCGGCCGGCGCGGTCCCCGGCGGGATGCGCAGGTTCAGCCGGGCCGCGGTGCGCGGCACGATCGCCGCCGTCGACCCCACCACCGGCGGGCAGTCGATCCCGAGCACGGTCAGCGCGGGCCGGGCCCAGAGCATGTCCGAGACGGTCCCGGAGCCGAGCAGCGCCTCGCCCTCGCGGACCTGCGCGTCGGCCCGGAAGATGTCGGGGTCGTAGGGCGCGCCCTCCCAGGCCTGCGCGTGGTCGAGCCCGCGCACCGTGGTGTCGCCCTCGGCGGACCGCAGGGACGCGAGGATCGCGACCAGCGCCGCCAGCGCGTCCGGCGCGGGCCCGCCGAACATGCCGGAGTGCAGCTCGGTCGGCAGCGCGTCGACCCGCACCACCACGTTGACCATGCCGCGCAGGCTGACCGTCACGGCGGGCACCCCGACGGCGGCGTTCCCGGTGTCGCAGACCAGCACGGCGTCGGCGCGCAGCAGGTCGGCGTTCTTCGGCACGAAGTCCTCGAGCCCGCCCGTGCCCTGCTCCTCGGAGCCCTCGACCACCAGCCGCAGGTTCACCGGCACGTCGTCGCCGAGCGCCCGCAGCGCGGCCAGGTGCATGAGGATGTTGCCCTTGCAGTCCGCGGCGCCACGGCCGTACCAGCGCCCGTCGACCTCGGTCAGCTCGAACGGCGGCGTCCGCCAGGCCGCGTCGTCCAGCGGCGGCTGCACGTCGTAGTGCGCGTACAGCAGCACCGTCGGCGCGCCCGGGTCCGCCGCGGGCCGCGAGCCGACCACCGCGTCACTGCCGTCGGCGGTGCGGTGCAGGGCGACGTCGGCGAACCCGACCTCGCGGAACGCGTCCGCCACCCACCGCGCCGCCTCCGCGCACGCCTCGGGCGGGAACTGCCGCGGGTCGGCGACCGAGGGGATCGCCACCAGCGCGGCGAGCTCCTCCCGGACGCGCGGCATCTGCCCGGCCACCCGCTCGGCGACCCGCCCGGCCACCCGCTCGCTCAGGTCCACGACGTGCTCCCCTCAGCCCACGACGCGCAGCTCGCGCGTCGTCGTGTTCAGCCGCCGCACCCCGTCGGCGGTGACGGTCACGATGTCCTCGATCCGCACCCCGAACCGGCCCGGCAGGTACACCCCGGGCTCGACCGAGAAGCACATCCCCGGGACGAGCGGCAGCTCCTCGCCCTCGACCAGGTACGGCGGCTCGTGCGTCGTGACCCCGATGCCGTGCCCGGTGCGGTGGATGAACCGCTCCCCGTACCCGGCGTCGTCGATCACGGCGCGCGCCGCCCGGTCGACCTCCTGGCACGCGACCCCCGGCCGCACCGCGTCGACCCCGGCCTGTTGCGCGAGCCGCACCAGCTCGTGCACCTCGCGGACCTCCGCGGAGGGCTCGCCGACGCTCACGGTCCGGCTGGTGTCCGAGCCGTAGCCGGCGAGCAGCCCGCCGAAGTCCAGCACCACGCAGTCGCCCTCCTCGATGACCCGCGACCCGGCCTCGTGGTGCGGGTTCGCCCCGTTGGGCCCGCAGCCGACGACCGTGAAGTCGACCTGCTCGTGCCCGTGCTGCCGCAGCAGGTCGGCGAGGTCGGCGGCGACGTCCGTCTCCCGGCGGCCCGCGAACCGCACGTGCACGATCTCCTCGTAGGTGGCGTCCGCGGCGGCCCCGGCGGCGGCGAGGCGCGCGAGCTCGTCGTCGTCCTTGACCGCGCGCAGCATGGGCAGCCGGTCGGTGACGGCGTGGAACCCGGTGCCGGGCAG
>NZ_DASQCJ010000193.1:0-1746 GCF_035634735.1 Cellulomonas sp. | reverse complement strand
GCCGAGGCGGGCGTCCGGAACGCCGACGCCGTGGTCGACCTGTCCCGGCAGCTCGCGGACCTGGCGGGCTGACCGGACCCATGACGACCACCGCGCCCCCGAGTGGACGGTTCCGCCCGACACGCCGTCGGCGTGTCCGTCAGGACCATCCACTCGACGCGCGCGCCGTCCCCGGGAGCCGGCCCCCGTGGCGGCCGCCGCTGCTGCCGACGCTGCTCGTCGGGCTGGCGCTGCTGGTCGGCACGGTGCTCGTCTGCGTGACGATCGGGCCGGCGGACATCGCGGTCGCCGACGTGGCGCGGAGCATCGCCGGCCACCTCGGGCTCGGTCCGGCGGCGGGCGCGGACGGCGGCGTGCCGGTGCTGACCGACGCGATCGTCTGGGAGCTGCGGCTGCCGCGGGTGCTCACCGGGGCGGCGGTCGGCGCGGGACTGGCGCTGGCCGGCGCGGTGATGCAGAGCCTGACCCGCAACCCGCTCGCCGACCCGTACCTGCTCGGGCTGTCGTCGGGCGCCTCGCTCGGCGCCGTGGCCGTCCTCGTCGTCGGCGTGGGCCTGCTGCTGCCGGTGGCGGCGTTCGCCGGGGCGCTGGCCGCGCTGGTCGCGACGCTGAGCCTGGCGCGGGTCGGCGGCGTGCTGACCCCGGGCCGCGCGGTGCTGGCCGGGCTCGCGGTGTCGCAGCTCGCCGCCGCGGGGACGTCGTTCGTCATCTTCTGGTCGGCGACCGGCGACTCCTACCGGGAGATCCTCAACTGGCTGCTCGGGTCGCTCGCCGGGTCGACCTGGCAGAGCGTGGCGATCGCGGCGGGCGCGCTCGTCGTCGTGGGCACGGTGCTCGTCGCCTCGGCGGTGCGGCTGGACGCGTTCGCGTTCGGCGACACCGCGGCCGCGGCGCTCGGCATCCACGTCGACCGGACCCGCTGGGTGCTGATGACCCTGGTCGCGCTGCTGACCGGGGCGATGGTCGCCGTGAGCGGGTCGATCGGGTTCGTCGGGCTGGTGCTGCCGCACGCGGTCTCGGCGCTCACCGGCCCGGCGCACCGGCGGCTGCTGCCGGTCGCGGCCGTCGTCGGCGCGATCTTCCTGGTGTGGGCCGACACCGGCGCCCGCACGCTGTTCGACCCGCGGGAGCTGCCGGTCGGCATCGTCACGGCGCTGATCGGCGTGCCCGTGTTCGCGGTGCTGCTCCGGCGCGGGAGGGGATCCGCGTGGACCTGAGCATCGCGGGCGTCGGGACCCGGCTCGGCGGCCGGTGGGTCGTTGACGGCGTGGACGCGACACCACCCCCCGGCGCGCTGACCGGCCTGCTGGGCCCGAACGGCGCCGGCAAGACCACCCTGCTGCGGCTGATCGCCGGGCTGCTCGACCCCGAGGCCGGCGCGGTGCTGCTCGACGACGTGCCGGTGCACACCGTGCCGCGCCGCGAGCGCGCCCGCCGGGTCGCCCTGCTGGAGCAGGAGTCGTCCTCGACCGTCCCGCTGACCGTCCGCGAGGTCGTCGCGCTCGGCCGCATCCCGTACCGGACGCTGTGGGGCGCCGACGCCGACGAGGCCGCCGTCGACCGGGCCCTGGCCGCCGCCGACGCCGCGCACCTGGCCGACCGCGCGTGGTCCGCGCTGTCCGGCGGCGAGCGGCAGCGGGTGCACATCGCCCGGGCGCTCGCGCAGGAGCCCGACCTGCTGCTGCTCGACGAGCCCACCAACCACCTCGACGTCAGCGCCCAGCTGTCGCTGCTGGCGTTCGTCCG
>NZ_DASQCJ010000192.1:0-3027 GCF_035634735.1 Cellulomonas sp. | reverse complement strand
ACGAGACGCCCGTGCCGCCGATGCCGCAGTACCCGTTCGGGTTCTTGTCCAGGTACTGCTGGTGGTAGTCCTCGGCGTAGTAGTACGGGCCGGCCTCGTCCGCGGTGCGGATCTCGGTCGTGATCTCCCCGTACCCGGCCTGGGTCAGGCGCTGCTGGTACGCGGCGCGGGTCTCCTCCGCGGCGGCGGCCTGCTCCGGCGTCGTCGTGTAGACGGTCGACCGGTACTGCGTGCCGCGGTCGTTGCCCTGCCGGTACCCCTGCGTCGGGTCGTGCGACTCCCAGAACGTGCGCAGCACGTCGGCGTCCGAGACGACGGCCGGGTCGTAGGCGACCTGCACGACCTCGGCGTGCCCGGTCAGGCCGGTGCACGTCTCCTCGTACGTCGGGTACGGCGTGTAGCCGCCCTGGTAGCCGACCGAGGTGCTGACGACGCCCGGCAGCTGCCAGAAGATGCGCTCGGCGCCCCAGAAGCAGCCCATGCCGACGACGATCGTCCGGGTCCCCTCGGGCCACGGGCCCTGCAGCGGCGTGCCGAGCACCGTGTGGGTCGCGGGCACGGCGTACGTGTAGCCCTCGTGCCCCTTCAGCGCGCGCTCCGGCTCGACCATCGTCGACTTGAGGGCGGATCCGAACAGCCAGTTCATGGTGACTCCCTTCCACGGGTCCGACACGCTCAACCCGCGCGCGGGCCGGGGTGTTCCCGCGCGCGACCGGCGGGCGCGGGGGCCTAGCCTGGGCACGTGACGGACGCGAACGACAGCACCCCGACCCTGGCCGCCACGGGCGACCTCGACCAGCACACGGACCACGGCGACTGGTCGTCGGCCGGGTTCGCGACGCGCGCGATCCACGCGGGCCAGGACCCGGACGCGGCGACGGGCGCCGTGGTGACGCCGATCTACCAGGTGTCCACCTACAAGCAGGACGGCGTCGGCGGGCTGCGCGGCGGCTACGAGTACTCGCGCTCGGGCAACCCGACCCGCGCCGCGCTCGAGGAGGCGCTGCGGTCGGCGGAGGGCGGCGGCGCCGGCTTCGCGTTCTCGTCCGGCCTCGCGGCGGAGGACACCCTGCTGCGCGCGGTGCTGCGGCCCGGCGACCACGTGGTCATGGCGAACGACGCGTACGGCGGCACCTACCGGCTGATCGCCCGGGTGTTCGGCCCGTGGGGCGTCGAGCACACCGCGGTGGACCTGGCGGACGCGGACGCGGTGCTCGCGGCGATCCGCCCGGGGCAGACCAAGGTCATCTGGCTCGAGACCCCGACCAACCCGCTGCTGGGCGTCGCGGACGTCGCGGCGCTCGCGGCCCACGCGGCCGCCGCCGGCGCGGTGCTCGTCGTCGACAACACGTTCGCCACCCCGTACCTCCAGCAGCCGATCGCGCTGGGCGCGGACGTGGTCGTGCACTCGACCACCAAGTACATCGGCGGGCACTCCGACGTGGTCGGCGGCGCGCTCGTGGTCGCGGACGGCGCGCAGCTGCCGGTCGGGCTCGAGGGCCCGACGGGCACCTCGGCGCTCGCGGACGCCGTGGCCTTCCACCAGAACGCGTCCGGCGCCGTCGCCGGCCCGTTCGACTCGTGGCTGACCCTCCGCGGGCTCAAGACGCTCGCCGTCCGGATGGACCGGCACTGCGCGAACGCCGCCGCCGTGGCCGCGTTCCTGGAGGCGCGCGACGACATCCCGCAGGTCATCTACCCGGGCCTGGACAGCCACGCGGGGCACGAGGTCGCCGCCCGGCAGATGTCCGGCTTCGGCGGCATGGTGTCGTTCCGCGCGGGCAGCGCCGAGCGCGCCGACCGCATCTGCGCCCGCACGAAGGTCTTCACGCTCGCCGAGTCGCTGGGCGGCGTCGAGTCGCTGATCGAGCTCCCGGCGCGCATGACGCACGGCTCCGTCGTCGGCACCGACCTGGAGGTCCCGGACGACCTGGTGCGCCTGTCGGTCGGCATCGAGGACGAGGCGGACCTGCTCGCGGACCTGGCGCAGGCGCTGGCATGACGACCCCGCGCCGGGGCGGGCGGGGCCGGACCCGCCCGGGCGACCCCGCGGCGCCGGCGCCGGTCCTGCACGAGGGCGACCTCGCGTCGGGCGACACGCCCCCGGGGTGGTCGGCCGAGCAGTCGGTCGCGCCGTCGGTGCGCGCCGCGGCGGCGTGGTCCTGGCGGTTCCTGCTGATCGCGGCGGCCACCGCCGCCGGGCTGTGGGTCGTCGGGTTCTTCAAGGTCATCGTCGTGTCGGTGGCGATCGCGCTGCTGCTGACGGTGCTGCTCGCACCGGTGGCCCGGTTCCTCGCCGCGCGGCTGCGGTTCCCGCGGGGGCTCGCCGCGATCACGTCGGTGCTGCTGCTGCTGGCCGTGGTGACCGGGCTCGTCGTGCTGGCCGGCCGGTCGATCGCGAGCGGGTTCGGCGACCTGTACGACCAGGCGTCGCAGGGCATCGACGAGGCGCTGCAGTGGCTGTCCGACGGCCCGCTGGGGCTCAGCACCGACCAGCTGGACGACCTGGTGCAGCAGGGGCGGGACCAGATCAGCGAGAACGCCAGCACCCTGGTGTCCGGCGCGCTCACCGTCACGACGACCGTCGGCCACGTCGCCGCGGGTGCGCTGATCGCGCTGTTCTGCACCTTCTTCTTCCTGCTGGACGGCCGGACGATCTGGACCTGGCTGGTCGGCCTGCTGCCGATCTCCGTGCGCGAGCGCGTGCACCAGGCCGGCCGCCGCGGCATCGTCACGCTGTCCGGGTACACCCGGACCCAGATCCTGGTGGCGTTCGTGGACGCGACCGGCATCGGCGTCGGCGCGGCGATCCTCGGCGTCCCGCTGGCCGTGCCGCTCGCGACGCTGGTGTTCGTCGGCTCGTTCATCCCGATCGTCGGGGCCATTGCGACCGGCGCCGTCGCGGTGCTGGTCGCGCTCGTCGCGCAGGGCCCGGTCGTGGCGCTGCTCATGCTCGGCGTCGTGCTGCTGGTCCAGCAGATCGAGGGCCACGTGCTGCAGCCGTTCCTCATGGGCCACGCCGTGTCC
>NZ_DASQCJ010000191.1:0-3922 GCF_035634735.1 Cellulomonas sp. | reverse complement strand
GCGGCGGCGCGGGTGTCGGAGAACCCGAACCCGTCGGCTCCGAGCGTGGCGTACCGGCCCGGGATCCACTCGCGCACCTGGTCGGCCACGAGGTGGTCGTAGTCGGTCGTCGCGACGAACGGCCCCTCGGCGCCCTGGAGCTTGGCGGTCAGGTACGGGACCCGCTCCTCCTCGCCCGGGTTGAGGAACGCGTGCTGGTCGGCGGCCAGCGCCTCGCGGCGCAGCTCGTTCCAGGACGTCACGGACCACACCGCGGCGTGCACGCCCCAGTCGTCGGCGAGCAGCTGCTTCGCCTCGAGCGCCCACGGCACGGCCACGCCGGACGCGAGGATCTGGGCCTTCGGCCCGTCGCCCTCGGCCGGGGACAGCAGGTGGATGCCCTTGAGGATGCCCTCGACGTCGACGTCCTCCGGCTCGGCCGGCTGGACGATCGGCTCGTTGTAGACCGTGAGGTAGTAGATGACGTCGGGGTCGCGGCCGTCCTCGCCGAACATCCGCTGGATGCCGTCGCGGACGATGTGCCGGATCTCGTAGCCGTACGCCGGGTCGTAGTGCACGACGTGCGGCATGGTGCCGGCCAGCAGCGGCGAGTGGCCGTCCGCGTGCTGCAGGCCCTCGCCGGTCAGCGTGGTGCGGCCGGCGGTGGCGCCGATGAGGAACCCGCGGGTCATCTGGTCGCCGGCCGCCCAGAACTGGTCGGCCGTCCGCTGGAACCCGAACATCGAGTAGTAGAAGTAGAACGGGATCAGCGCCTCGCCGTGGGTGGCGTACGACGTGCCCACCGACTGGAACGCGGCCGCGGAACCGGCCTCGTTGATGCCGGTGTGCATGATCTGGCCGGACTCGGACTCCTTGTAGGAGAGCATGAGGTCGCGGTCGACGGCGAGGTAGTTCTGGCCGTTCGTGTTGAAGATCTTCGCGCTCGGGAAGATCGAGTCCAGGCCGAACGTGCGGGCCTCGTCGGGGATGATCGGGACCAGGCGCCTGCCCAGCTCCTTGTCCTTCACGAGGTCCTTGAACAGCCGCACGAGCGCCATCGTCGTGGCGACCTCCTGCGTGCCGGAGCCCTTCTTCAGCAGCTCGTAGGCCTTGTCGCCCGGCAGCGTCAGCGGCTTGTGCGTCGAGCGGCGCTCGGGCACGTAGCCACCCAGCTGGCGGCGGCGCTCCTGCAGGTACTGGATCGCCGGGTCGTCCTGGCCGGGGTGGTAGTACGGCGGCAGGTACGGGTTTTCGTCGATCTGCTCGTCCGAGATCGGGATGGAGAGCGAGTCGCGCAGGGCCTTGAGCTCGGCGCCCTTGAGCTTCTTCATCTGGTGCGTGGCGTTGCGCCCGGCGAAGCCGGAGCCCAGGCCGTAGCCCTTAACGGTGTGCGCCAGGATGACGGTCGGCTGCCCGGTGTGCTCCCGCGCGGCCTTGTAGGCGGCGTAGATCTTCCGGTAGTCGTGGCCGCCGCGCTTGAGCGCCCAGATCTCGTCGTCGGTCATCTTCTCGACGAGCTGCTTGGTGCGCGGGTCGCGCCCGAAGAAGTGCTCGCGGATGAACGCGCCGTTCTCCGCGCGGTACGTCTGGTAGTCGCCGTCCGGCGTCTCGTTCATGAGGTGGACGAGCGCGCGGTCCTTGTCGGCGTTGAGCAGGGCGTCCCACTCGCGGCCCCACACGACCTTGATGACGTTCCAGCCGGCGCCGCGGAACTGCGCCTCGAGCTCCTGGATGATCTTGCCGTTGCCGCGGACCGGGCCGTCGAGGCGCTGCAGGTTGCAGTTCACCACGAAGGTCAGGTTGTCGAGGCCCTGCTGGGCGGCGTGCTGCAGCATGCCGCGCGACTCGGGCTCGTCCATCTCGCCGTCGCCGAGGAACGCCCAGACGTCCTGCTGGCTGGTGTCCTTGATGCCGCGCAGGTGCAGGTACTTGTTGGTCCAGGCCTGGTAGATCGCCGAGGCCGGGCCGAGGCCCATCGAGACCGTCGGGAACTCCCAGAAGTCCTGCATCAGCCGCGGGTGCGGGTAGGACGGCAGGCCGCCGCCCGGGTGCGACACCTCCTGGCGGAACCCGTCGAGCTGGTGCTCGTCCAGGCGGCCCTCGAGGAACGCGCGGGCGTAGACGCCGGGGGAGGCGTGGCCCTGGAAGTAGATCTGGTCGCCGCCGCCCGGGTGGTCCTTGCCGCGGAAGAAGTGGTTGAGGCCCACCTCGTACAGCGTCGCGACGGACGCGTACGACGAGATGTGGCCGCCGACGCCCACGCCGGGGTGCTGCGCGCGGGTCACCATGACCGCGGCGTTCCACCGGTTCCACGAGCGGTACCGGCGCTCCAGGACCTCGTCGCCCGGGAAGTACGGCTCCTCGTGCACGCCGATGGTGTTGACGTACGGCGTGTTCAGCTCGGCCGGTACCGCCACGTTCCGCTCACGCGCGCGCTTGAGCATGCTCAGCAGCACGTAGCGGGCCCGGGGGCCGCCCTTGTCGTCGATGAGCCCGTCGATGGACTCGACCCACTCGGAGGTCTCCTCGGGGTCCACGTCCGGGACCTGGCTCAGCAGGCCGTTGATGAGCGGTCCGCGCTCGTCCTTCGAAGCCACCAGTGCTCCTCGCCTCTCCACGCGGGGGGGCCGGTCGGCCCCGGTGCGCATCTCGGCCCGCCGGCGTGCGCGCCGGTTTCGGTGCGCGCCGCCGCCGGGCGGGTAGTAGGACCATTGTCCGCCGTCCGGACACCGAAAGTCTCCCAGTCCGCCACTCGGGATGCGTGACGTCCGTGACAATCGGCCCCTGAGGGGGTGGCCCGGGTCACGTCCGGGCACGTCACGGGCCCTTTCCGGGGCGCGCGCGGGCCCGGGCGAGCCGGCCGGGGCGGCGGCGCGGGGCGCGACCTGGTCGGGGCGTCCGGTCCCGGCGCGTCCCGAGGGCCGGACGCGCAGGTCCACGGCGTGCGACATGCCCGGCGCCACGACACGGCTTGCCACGCGCACGTGGGGTGCGGTGGGCTACCGTTCGGTGATCATCGAACAGGTGGTGCCCGGGACCCACCGGGCGCTCCCGACGGAAGGAACAGGTCAGGACGTGGCATCCAGCACCGGCGACGCCCCCGCAGGGGCGGGCCGTCTCGGGTTCACCTCGGGCCAGGTGGTCCAGGAGTTCGGTTACGACGACGACGTCGACAGCGACCTGCGCGCCGGGCTGGAGGGCATCACCGGCACCGAGCTCGTCGACGAGGACTACGACGACGTCGTGGACGGCGTGGTCATCTGGTTCCGCGACGAGGACGGCGACCTGGCCGACACCCTCATGGACGCGATGACCGTGCTGGACGACGGCGGCCAGATGTGGGTGCTGACCCCCAAGCCGGGCCGCGACGGCCACGTCGGGCACGACGACATCGAGGAGGCCGCGACGACGGCCGGCCTGCACGCGACGAGCACGTTCTCGATCGCGGGCGACTGGTCCGCGACGCGCCTCGGCAGCCGCGGCCGCGGGCGCTGAGCCCCCGGTCGTGAGCGCCGCCGCCGGGCCGCCGGTCGTCGGCGCCGCCGCGCCGGTGCTCGCGCTGCCGGACGCGCACGGCGCGTCGGTCACCGTCGGCGGCCCCGCGGACGCCCCGGTGCTGCTCGTGTTCGTGCCGTTCGCGTTCTCGCGGGTGTGCACGGCCGAGCTCACCGAGCTGCAGGCGCACCTGCCGGAGCTCGCGGACGCGGGCGTGGCGGTCCGGGCCGTGTCCTGCGACCCGGGGCCCGCGCTGCGCGCCTGGGCGGAGCAGGACGGGTACGCGTTCCCGCTGCTGTCGGACTTCTGGCCGCACGGGGCCGCGGCGCGCGCCTACGGCGTGTTCGACGAGGTCGACGGGTACGCCCGGCGCGGGTCGTTCCTGCTGGACGCCGGCGGCGCGCTGCGGTGGTCGACGGTGTCCGCCGCGGGGGTCGCGCGGCCGTTC
>NZ_DASQCJ010000190.1:0-18228 GCF_035634735.1 Cellulomonas sp. | reverse complement strand
CCGGCAGATCCGGCACCTGCAGGAGGTCCCCAGCGACTTCTTCCGGCTGCCGATCTTCATCATCGTCTCGACGTTCTTCCTCATGCCGGTCCGCCTGCTCGGCTTCCTGCGCATGGCGCACGCCTCCGGCTGGGGCACCCGTGCCGGCGCCTACGCCGGTGGCGACCCGGGCTTCTCCGAGAAGACGCCGCGGGACTCGTCCCTCGAGGCCGAGCTCGGCCTGATGTCCGGCACCGCACCGGTCGACGTCGTCGACCGTCCCGGCGGCGGGTTCCCGACGCAGCGGGACCACGCTACGGACCCGGGCACCCCGGTCCACGCGCACGTCTCGCCCGCCGCTCTCGCGGCCGGCGACGCGCCGGAGAGCACCCCGGCCGCGACCACCGTCCTGGCGCAGCCCCACCTGGCCGCGCCCGACCGGGAGGCCGCGCTCGCCACCCTTCCCGAGAGCTCGCGCCGGCACGCCCGTGCCGCCGCGCCCGCGCCCGCCCGCCGGCGGCTCAACCCGCTCGCGGCGATCCCCTACGTGATCGCCGTGGTCCTGTTCGCCCTGGAGGCCCTCCTCTATGTCTGACGCACCGATCCCGCCCAGCGGCAAGCACTGGTGGGCCCCGACGATGGGCCGGATGACCGTCCGCGCCCGCGTCGCGACCGCCGTCATCGTCCTGGCCCTCGTGGCCGTCACCGCCGTCGTGTGGAACCTGCCGACGGTCTCCTCGATCGTCAACGCCCAGGCCGACGAGCCGACCGCCGCCGAGCTCGCGCTCCAGCAGCGGAACGCCGAGCTCGAGGGCCAGCTCCAGTCCAGCCGCGCGCAGGCCGACGCCCTGCGCGAGGTCCTGGGCGACGAGCAGGCCGCCCGCAAGAAGGGCGAGGAGTCCGCGGCCCAGAACCAGGCGCAGCGCGAGGCCGACGCCGCCGCCGCGGCGGCCGCCGAGGGCGACAAGAAGGCCACCTCCGGGTCGTCCGGCTCCTCGAAGTCGTCCGGCTCCTCGTCCCGCTCGGGCCGCGGCGGCTCGGCCGCCGCGTCCGGCTCCGGCGGCGGCTCCGGCGCGGCCAACCCGAGCCCCCCGCGCCCGGACAACCCGAGCACCCCGGCCGCGCCCACCAAGCCGACCGCCCCGAGCAAGGCGGCGCTGGTGAACCCGACCAGCCGCTACTTCGGCATGTACACCGAGCAGGCCCCGTTCAACTGGGCCACGTTCGACGACGCGGCGAACGAGGTCGGCCGGCAGCAGTCGATGGTCGGCTTCTTCGGCGGCTGGGACGAGGCGTACCGCGCCAACGCCGTGACCCGCGCCTGGCAGCGCGGCATGCTGCCGATGCTCACCTGGGAGTCCCGGCCGATCGGGTCCGGCAACGACGTGGTCGACGAGCCGGACTACACCCTGCCGAAGATCATCGCCGGCGACTTCGACGCCTACCTCACCCAGTACGCGAAGGACATCGCGTCGACCGGCCTGCCGCTCGCGATCCGGCTGGACCACGAGATGAACGGCGTCTGGTACCCCTGGGCCGAGCAGACCGGCTCCGGCGCCCCGATCAACGGCAACAACGTCGGCGACTACGTGAAGATGTGGCAGCACGTCCACGACGTCTTCGAGGCGAACGGCGCCAACCAGTACGTCATCTGGGTCTGGGCGCCGAACATCGTCAACAACTTGCCGGCCGCCAACCAGGGCACCGACTTCCTGCGGTCGCTGTACCCCGGCGACGCGTACGTGGACTGGGTCGGCGTCTCCGGCTACCAGCGCCCGCCGTACAAGGCGGACAACGACGCGACCTTCTCGTACACGTTCGACCGGACGCTGAACCAGCTCCGCGAGATCACCGACAAGAAGATCCTGCTGGCGGAGGTCGGCGCGTCCGAGGTCGGCGGCACCAAGCCCGCCTGGGTGACGTCGTTCTTCGAGGGCTTCGACCCCGGCCGCAACGACGACGTGATCGGCTTCGCCTGGTTCAACCTCGCGGTGACGACCTACGTCGACGGGCAGCTCGCCACCAACGACTGGCGCGTCGACTCCCGGGCCAACAGCCTCGAGGCGTTCCGCACCGGCCTGGCGGGCACCGCGCGCAACTTCGGCGGGACGGTGCTGGCCACCGCGCCGGCCGCGACCGCCGCGGCACCGGCGGCGGAGGAGCCCGCGGCGGCCGCGGCCGCCCCGGCACCCACCGCCGCACCCACCGCCACGCCGTCGCCGACCGCGAGCCCGGCACCGAGCGCGGCGCCCAGCGCCTCGCCGTCGCCGTCGCCCAGCGCGACCGCCTCCGCCACCCCGACCCCGGCGGCGACCCCGTGACCGCCCGCCGGACCCGCACTCCCCGCCACCCGCGCCCCACCGTGAGGAGCACTGCCATGAACGACGCGTCCCTCTCCGCCG
This sequence comes from Cellulomonas sp., assembly GCF_035634735.1. Lineage (GTDB taxonomy): Bacteria > Actinomycetota > Actinomycetes > Actinomycetales > Cellulomonadaceae > Cellulomonas. The sequence continues at coordinate 15,847 of NZ_DASQCJ010000190.1, read as the reverse complement.
CCGCCCTGTCCGCCGAGGGCCTGGCCGCGGCCGGCCTGCCCGTCGAGGAGCCGGAGGCCGGCTCGACCGGCGGCGCCCCGGCCGGTCCGCTCAAGATCGCCGTGTACGGCACCGGGTACCTCGGCGCCACGCACGCGGTCGCCATGGCCGAGCTCGGCTTCGAGGTCCTCGGCGCCGACGTCGACCAGGGCAAGGTCGACGCCCTCGCCGCGGGCAAGGTGCCGTTCTTCGAGCCCGGGCTGGACCCGCTGCTGGAGAAGCACCTCGAGACCGGCCGGCTGCGGTTCACCACGGACCTCACCGCCGCGGCGGCCTGGGGCGACGTGCACTTCATCTGCGTCGGCACGCCGCAGATGAAGACCAGCCACGCCGCGAACCTGTCCTACGTGGAGTCCGCCGCGACCACGATCGCGAAGAACCTCACCAAGGACGCGCTGATCGTCGGCAAGTCGACCGTCCCGGTCGGCACCGCCGCCCGGCTGCGCGAGCTCGTCGCCGCGGCGGCCCCGGCCGGCGTCTCGCTCGAGCTGGTCTGGAACCCGGAGTTCCTCCGCGAGGGCAAGGCGGTCGACGACACGCTGCACCCCGACCGCATCGTGCTCGGTGGCACCTCCCCCCGGGCCGAGGCCACGCTGCGCGAGGTCTACGCCGGCCCGATCGCCGAGGGCACCCCGGTCGTCGTGACCGACCTGCCGACCGCCGAGCTCGTCAAGGTCAGCGCGAACGCGTTCCTCGCCACCAAGATCTCGTTCATCAACGCGATCTCCACGGTGTGCGAGGCCGCGGGCGCCGACGTCACGGTCCTCGCCGACGCGCTCGGCCACGACATCCGCATCGGCCGGCAGTTCCTCAACGCCGGCCTCGGCTTCGGCGGCGGCTGCCTCCCGAAGGACATCCGCGCGCTCATGCACCGCGCCAACGAGCTCGGCGCCTACCGCGCCTCGGCCCTGCTGCAGCAGGTCGACGAGATCAACATGGGCCAGCGCGAGCGCGTGCTGGACATGGCGGTCGAGGCCTGCGGCGGCTCGGTGCTCAACCGCCGGATCGGCGTGCTCGGCGCGGCGTTCAAGCCGGACACCGACGACGTCCGCGACTCCCCGGCGCTGAACGTCGCGGCGGCGCTGCACCTGCGCGGCGCCCAGGTCACCGTGTTCGACCCCGAGGCGGGCGACACCGCGCGCCGGTCGTTCCCGACCCTGTCGTACGCCACCTCGATCGAGGAGGCCGTCGAGGGCACCGACGTCGTCCTGGTGCTCACCGAGTGGGACCAGTTCGCCACCGCGGACGCCGACAGGCTGGCGCCGCTCACCGCCACGCCCCGCGTCGTCGACGCGCGCGGCAAGCTGGACCCGAACCGCTGGCGCTCCGCCGGCTGGGAGTTCGCGGGTCTGGGGCGGCTCGCCGCCTGACGGGCGGCCACGGGACGGGGCGTCCTGGCGGGTCGGCGCGCGGAGGGAGCGCCGGCCCGCCGGGGCGCCCCTCTGCCGTGCCCGGGGCGGTCGGGCGGGCGCGCGCGTCGCGCTCGCGTCGAACGGCCCACGGTGGAAGGTTGTGACCGACACGCCGGCGGCGTGTCCGCCACGACGTTCCACCGTCAGGGGTTTGCGGGGTCACCCCGCGGCCCGCGCCCGACCCACCGAGGGGGACGACATGACCGTGCGCGACACGCCCTGGCCCGAGGGCACGCCCTGCTGGGCCGAGCTCGCGGTGCCCGACCTGGAGCTCGGCCGCCGGTTCTACGGCGCGCTGCTCGGCTGGGAGTTCGCGGTCGGGCCGGAGGAGACCGGGTTCTACTCCGAGGCCCTGGTCGGCGGCCGGCGCGCCGCGGCGCTCAACGGCTACCGGCCCGACCCGGACGCGCCGGTCGCCTGGCTGCCGTTCCTCGCGACGCCCGACGCCGCCGGCTCCGCGGACCGGGCCGCCGCGGCCGGCGCCACGGTGCTCGCCGGCCCGGTGGACGTGATGGCGTTCGGCGCGATGGCCGTGCTCGCGGACCCGGCCGGCGCGGCGGTCGCGCTGTGGCAGGCGGGCACGTCGCTCGGGGCCGAGGTCGTCGACGAGCCCGGCGCGATCGCCTGGGCCGAGCACATGTCCGGCGACCCGACCGCGGCGCGGGCGTTCTACCCCGCGGTGTTCGACTACGTGCTGCAGGACATCAGCACGCCCGGGTTCGACTACACCACGCTGCTGCTCGACGGGGAACCGGTGGCCGGGATCGGCGGCGGGTGGGACCGCGCGGAGTGGTGCCTGTACGTGCGGGTCGCGGACACCGACGCCGTCGTCGCGGCGGCCACCCGGCTGGGCGGCGGGGTGCACCTGCCGGCCGAGGACTCGCCGTACGGGCGGGTCGCGTCGATCACCGGGCCGTTCGGCGAGCGGCTCGGGCTGATGGGGCCGGGCACCGGGGAGGGCGCGGCGGCCGCCGGGGCCTGACCCGGCGGCGGCGGCCGGGCGCGGTCGGGTGCGCCTGCGCGGCTACCCTCGACGCGTGCCCGACCCGGACGACCGCCCCGCTCCCCCGACCGCCGACGGTCCCCGCGGCGCCCACCCCGACGCCGGCGCGCGGCCCGGCGACGCGTTCCAGCACGCCCCGAACGCCGAGGGCGACCCGATCCGCACCTTCCACCCGCGCCGCGCGGCGCTCGGCGAGCGGCGGGCCGACGCCCTCGAGCGGCTGTGGCCCCGGTTCGGCGTCTCGGTGCACGACCCCGCGCTCGGCCTCCCCCCGACCGCGCCCGACGGCACCCTGGACGCGGCGCGGCTGTTCGGCCGGTCGGCTCCGCTCGTCCTGGAGATCGGCTCCGGCATGGGCGACGCCACCGCTGCGATGGCCGCCGCCGACCCGGGCCGGGACTACCTCGCCGTCGAGGCGCACCTGCCCGGCATCGCGAACCTGCTCGTGCTGGTCGAGGAGCAGCGGCTGACGAACGTGCGGGTCGCGCACGGGGACGCCCTCGACCTGGTGCGGCAGACGATCGCGGCCGGCTCGCTCGACGCCGTGCACGTGTTCTTCCCCGACCCGTGGCCGAAGGCGAAGCACCACAAGCGCCGGATCATCGCCCCCGAGCACGTCGCGCTCCTGCGCAGCCGGCTCCGGCTCGGCGGCACGCTGCACTGCGCGACCGACTGGGCCGAGTACGCCGAGCAGATGCTGGAGGTCGTCGCGGCGGACCCCGGGCTGACCAACCCGCATGGCGGCTTCGCCCCGCGGCCGGCGCACCGCCCCGTGACCAAGTTCGAGCGCCGCGGCGCCGAGGCGGGCCGCCCGTCCCGCGACGTCATCGCGGTCCGCACGGCCTGACGCGCGCCCGCGCCCGCGCCGACGCACGCGGCGGGCTCGCGCACGCCGGGCTCACGCACGCCGGGCTCGCGCACGCCGAGGGGGTACGGAACACGTCGAGCGAGTACCCGCCGGGTACTCGTTCGACGCGTCGGCTACCCCCTCGCTGGCGGGCGCGGCCCCACCCGCGCGCCCGGCGGGCGGTCAGCCGCGGGCGAGGTCGTCGATGCGCAGGACCCGGTCGGCGGTGCGGACCGCGCCGGGGCGGTGCGCGATCACCAGGACCGTCCGCCCCCGCGCCGCCTCGGCCAGCGCGTCCTGGATCTCCGCCTCGGTCGCGACGTCGAGCTGGCTGGTCGCCTCGTCGAGCACGAGCACCGGGGCGTCCAGCAGCAGGGCCCGCGCGATGGCGACCCGCTGCCGCTGCCCGCCGGACAGCCGCTCCCCCATCTCGCCGACCCGGGTCTGGTAGCCGTCCGGCATCGCCACGACCGCGTCGTGCAGGGCGGCCCGCCGGCACGCGGCCTCCAGATCGGCGTCGGTGGCGTCCGGCGCGGCGAGGCGGAGGTTGGCCGCGAGGGTGTCGTTGAACAGGTACGTGCTCTGGCCGACGACGGCGACGTGCCGGCGCAGGTCCTCGAGCGACACGTCCCGGACGTCGACGCCGCCGAGCAGCACCCGCCCCGCGTCCGGGTCCCAGGCTCGGGTCAGCAGGTTCACCAGCGTCGACTTCCCCGAGCCGGACGAGCCGACGACCGCGGTGGTGCCGCCCGCCGGCACGTGCAGGTCGAGCCCCGTCAGCACGGGGCGGCGCTCCACGGCGCGCAGCGCGGCCGCGGCCGGGTCGTCGGGGTCGAGGTCGGGCGCGGGGTAGGTGAACCCCACGCCCTCGAACCGGATGTCGAGCGGCCCGTCGGGCAGCGGCACCGGGTCGGCCGGCGAGGTGGTGGCGGGGGCGGCGTCGGTGATCCGCCAGATCCGCCGGGCCGCCGCGAACGCCTGCTCCAGGTCGGGCGCCACGTCCTCGACCGCGAGCACCGGGGTGAACACCGCCAGCGCGAGCACGACCGCGACGGCGTACGCGGGCCAGTCCAGCGCGCCCGAGCCGACCCGCGCGGCGCCGGCGAGGGCCACGGTCACCACCGCGCCGACCATCAGCACGGAGTTCGCCGCGCGCCGGCGGGCGGTCCAGGTCGCGAGGCCCGCGAGGCCGGCGTCCACCTCGGCGGCGACGTCCCGGGCCTCGGCCCGGCGGCGACCGGCGGCGCCGAACGCCAGCACCTCGCGGACGCCCTGCAGCGACTCGGTCACGAGCTGGGCGAGCCGGCCGCGCGCGGCACGGACCCGGGTCGCGGCCGCCGCGCTCGGGTCCCGGCCCCACCCGGGGACGACGGCGCCGACCAGCACGAGGAACGGCAGCAGCACCAGCGCGAGCACCGGGTCGTACCCGACGGCCAGCACGACCAGCACCACGACCGGCACGACGACGGCGCTCACCGCGGGCACCAGCGTGTGGGCGAAGAAGACCTCGACCCGGTCGACGTCCTTGGTCGCGCGGTTCACCAGGTCCCCGGTGCGCCGGGACAGCACCCCGGCCGGCGACTGCGGGGCGAGCCGGTCGTAGAAGTCGACGCGCAGCATCGCCAGCGCCCGGAACGCGACGGCGTGGCCGGTGAACTGCTCCAGGTAGCGCAGCACGCCCTTGACCAGCGACAGCACGACCAGCGTCCACACGACCGGCGCGATCGGCGCGGCGGGGTCCTCGGCGACGCGGGCGACGCCCCAGGCCGAGACGCCGAGCAGGGCGATGCCGAGCAGCTGGCCGAGCACCCGGCAGACCAGGGACGCGGCCAGCGGCGGCAGCACGGGGCGGCCGAACCGGACCAGGCGGCGGGAGATCGCGGCCCGGCTCAGCGGGGCGTCGGCGGCGGTCCCGGCGGGGCGGGTGGGGCCGGCGGGGCGGGTCGCGGTGGCGCTCACGGGCGGGCCTCCTGCTCGGTGAGCGGGCCCGCGCCGACGCCGGACAGGTCCAGCGCGCGGGCGTAGTACGAGTCGATGCTGCCGAGCCGGTCCGGCGGCCCCTGCTCGACGATCCGGCCCTCGGCGAGCACCAGCACCTCGTCCGCGCCGCGGACGGTGCTCAGCCGGTGCGCGACGACGACGACGGTGCGCCCCGCGCCGGCCCGGTCGAGCGCCTCGACCAGCGCGGCCTCGGAGGCGGCGTCGACCTGGCTGGTGGGCTCGTCGAGCAGCAGCACCGGCGCGTCCTTGAGCAGCGCGCGGGCGACGGCGAGCCGCTGGGCCTGGCCGCCGGACAGCGACAGCCCGCGCTCGCCGACCCGGGTGGCGAGCCGGTCGGGGAACCGGCGGACGTCGTCGGCGAGGTTCGCCTCCGCGAGCGCGTGCCACAGCCGGTCGTCGTCGGCGTCGGGCGCGGCGAGCCGCAGGTTGTCCGCCAGAGTGCCGGTGAACAGGTAGGTGGTCTGCGCGACGACGGCGGTCTGCGCGCGCACCCAGTCCACGGGCACGGCCGTCGCGTCGTGCCCGCCGACGCGGACGGCGCCGGACGCGGGGCGCAGGTGCGCCTGGACCAGCGCGGCGACCGTGCTCTTGCCGGAGCCGGACGGGCCGATCAGCGCGACCCGCCCGCCGCGCGGGACGGCGAACGACACGTCGTCGAGCACCGGGCGGCCGCCGGGGTAGGCGAACGAGACGTGGTCGAGCGCGACGGCCTCGGGACGCGGGTCGCCCGCGGGCGCGGACCCGTCGCCCGCACCGGCCGCCGCGCGAGGATTCACGTGGAACGTGCTGGTCGCGGGCGCGCGCACGCCCGGGGCGTCGCCGGCGGTGGCCGGCTGCGCGAGGACGGCGTCGATTTCCCGGACCGCCGCGCGGCCGCCCATGCCGACGTAGAAGAACTGCCCGACCCGGTCGAGCGGCTCCAGCAGCACGGTCGACACCAGGACCACCGCGACCGCCTGGCCGGGCGTGATCGCGCCGTCCCGGAGCCGCGCCATCGCGAGCCCGGCCGCGGCGGCGACCATGGCCAGCGAGAACGAGGCGTCGATGACGAGCAGCACCACCTGGTTGCCGGCGAGCAGCCGCATGACCATCCGGCGCAGCTGCTCGGCGCTCCGGGCGAGCTCCGCGCCCTTGGCCGACGCGCGGTTGAACGCCGTCGACGTCGGCAGCCCCTGGATCGCGTCGAGGAACTGCGCGGCGAACCGGCGGGCGGTCATCCGGTACTGCACCGACACGCCGCGGAACAGCTTCTGGAACCCGTTGACCAGCAGCGGGATCGCGGGCAGCGCCAGGGCCAGCCAGCCGGCCACCACCCAGTCGACGGCCGCGCCGAGCGCGACGAGCGCGATCACGGGCACGGTCATCGAGGCGATGATCGGGAACTTGAAGGTGACCTCGTAGGAGGCGGCGCGCTCGACGCCGTCGGTGGCCGTCGACACGAACCGGCCGGACCGCTCCTGCGTCCGGAACGCGACGCCGAGCCGGAACATCTGGTCGAGCAGCACGTCGCGGCGCTCGACCTCGCGGCGGCCGACGGCGCCGAGGCTCAGGCGCGGGCCCGCGAAGGCCGCGGCGGCCGAAGCGACGACGCCGGCGACGATCGCGACCACGGCACCCGCGGGGACGCCGGCGCCGGTGCGGGCGCCGTCGACGACCGCGCCGAGCGCGAGGTAGACGGCGGTGGTGCCGGCCGCGACGACCCAGGTCAGCACGGCGGGCAGCAGGCTGGTGCGGCGCGCCAGCGGGGGCGTCGGGACCTGGGGCGGGCCGAGCGGCGCGCCGCCGGGCCGGCCGGGGTGGCCGCCGCCCGGGCGGCCGCCGCCCGGGTGGCCGCCGCCGGGGTGCCCGCCGCCCGGGTGGCCCGCGCCGCCCGGGTGCCCGCCGCCGGGCCGCCCGCCCGGGCGGCCTCCTCCCGCGCTGCCGGAGGGCCGGCCGCCGGGGTGGCCGGGGGCGCCGGCGGGGGTGCCGGGGTGCGGGGCGGTCATGCGGGTCCTCGGTTCAGCGGGGTGGGGCGCGGTGGGGTGGCGCAGGGGCGCGCTCGGACACGGTGCCACGCGCGGGCGGCGCGCGCGACACCGTGCCGGCGCCGTGGGGCCGGGGCGGCGCGACCGGGCCGGCCGCGCCGCCCCGTCGATCAGGCCGCCGCCGCGGCGGGGCGCTGCCGGCGACGGTACGCCGCCGCCGTCAGGAGCCCGCCGAACAGCAGCAGCGCGAGGGCGTAGCCGACCGCGTCGCCGGGCTCGGCGCCCGTCGTGGCCAGGCTGCCGGACGCGGCGTCGCACTCGACCTCCGCGCCGAGCGGCAGCGTGAACGACACCGGGTCGAGCGCGGCGCCCGCGGTGTAGAACCCCTGGAACACCGTCGCGCCGGCCTGGGTCAGCGTCGCCGGGACGCCGGACCACGCCACCTGCGAGGCGCCCGAGGACGCCGAGCCGGCGGACAGGTCCAGCGTGGCGACCGCGACCCGGGACGAGCCGGACGGGCTCGCGACCGTCATCGTCAGCGTCGCGGACGACGCGCTCGTGACGCGGACCGTCGGGTTCGAGAACGTCAGGTCCAGCTGCCCGGCGTGCCCGGTGAACTGCACGCCGCCCGACCAGGAGGCCGAGCCGACGTCGCCGGCGGTGTTGTACCGGCCGGTGCCGCCGGACCAGGTCCACGGGCCGGAGCCCGAGACGCCGGAGGCGCTGATCGAGCCGCCCGCGATCGGGCCGGTGACGTAGCTGCGGAACGAGTCCCGCACGCCCCAGGTGAACGACGCCCCGGACACGGCCCGGGCCACGCAGGTCGGCGCCGCCGCCTGGACGGTGATCGGGAACTCGAGCGTCTGGCCCGCGCCGATCAGCACGAGCGTGTGCGCCCCCGCCGGCGTGGACGCCGGGATGGTGAACGTCGCCGCGACCGTGCCGGACGCGTCGGCGGTCAGCGTCGCCAGCAGCACCGGGTCGGAGTGCAGCTCGAGGCGGATGCCGCCCTCGCCCGCGCCGAACCCGTTCGCGGTCAGGGTGAGCTCGCCGCCCGCGGTGACCGCGCCGGACGCGGTCAGGCCCTGGACCTCGCGGACCGGCGCCGGCGCGGCGTCGCCGCCGGGCAGGGTCGGCGTCGTCGGGACCGTCGGGGTGGTCGGGACCGTCGGCGTGCCGCAGTCCGTGGCCGCGCCGAGCGGCAGCGTGAACGACACCGGGTCGAGCGGCGCGCCGGCCGGGTAGAACCCGGCGAACGCCGTGCTGCCCGCGGCGGTGAGCGTCGCGGGGACGCCGGACCAGGCGACCTCGCCCGCGGTGGAGCCCGCGGTGCCGCCGGACAGGTCGAGCGTGGCGACCTCGACGCGCGTCGCCGCGCCCGCGCCGGACTGCACGGACATCAGCAGGGACGCCGTGCTGGCGCCGGTGACCCGCACCTCGGGGCTCGCGAACGTGAGGTCGAGCGCGCCCTCGTGGCCGGTGAACCGCACGCCGCCGGACCACGCCGCCGTCGCCAGGCCGGCCGCGTCGACCTGCCCGGTGCCGGCGGACCAGGTCCACGGGCCCGTGCCGGTCACGCCGGTGGTGCTGATCGAGCCGTTCGCGATCGGGCTCGTGATGTAGGAGCGGAACGAGTCCCGCACGCCCCAGGAGAGGGTGCCGCCGGCGATCGCGACGCAGCTGGGCGGGGTCTCGCCGCCGGGGGTGCCGGGGGTGCCGGGCGTGCCCGGGGTCTCGCCGCCCTCGCCGCCGCCGGGGGTGCCCGGGGTCTCGCCGCCCGCGGCCGCGAACGCGATCGGGACCGCGTGCTCGTTGCCGGCCTGGGTGGTGCCGCCGGCGCCGGTGGTGAACACCGCGAGCGTGCCGCCCGCGAGCGCCTTCGCGTCCAGCGTCTCCTTGTCCACGGTCACGGTCCAGGTGAAGCCCGCGGTGCCGTCGGCGGCGAGCGTCCACTTCAGGTACGGGCTCGTCTCGCTGACGCCCTGCACCCACGCGGAGTAGGCGTTGGTCCGGGCCGACGAGGCCGCGCCCTCCGACGGGCGCCAGGTGCTCGCCAGCCAGCCGACCTGGGCGTAGAAGCCCGCGGGCCGGCCCGCGTTCGGCCCGTACTGCCCGAGCGCGCTGGTGTCGTAGCCCGAGCCGGTGACCGTGATCGTCGCGCCCTCGGGGTCGAGGCCCGTCGTGGGCGACACCGCCAGCGTCGGCACCGCCGGCTGCGCCGGCGTCTCGGGCTCCGTCGGGGTTTCCGGCTCCGTCGGCGTCTCCGGCTCCGTCGGCGTCTCAGGCTCCGTCGGCGTCTCCGGCTCCCTCGGCGTCTCCGGCACGGCGAACGCGATCGGCACGGCGACCTCGTTCACCGCCTGCGTCGTGCCGCCCGCCCCCACGGTGAACACGGCGAGCGACCCGCCCGCGAGCGCCTTGGCGTCCAGCGCCGCCTGGGTCACGGTCACGGTCCAGGTGAAGTCGGCGAGACCGTCCTCGCCGAGGGTCCACTGCAGGTAGCTGCTGTCGGAGGGCTGCACGCCCTGCGCCCACGTGCTGTACGCGTTGGAGCGGGCCGCGGTCGCCGCGCCCTGGGAGGGCCGCCACGCGCTCGAGAGCCACCCCACCTGCACGTACACGCCGGCCGACTGCCCCGCGGTCGGGCCGTAGAGCCCGAGCGCGCTGGTGTCGTAGTTCTCGCCGGTGATCGTCAGGGTGGCCCCCTCGGGGTCGAGCCCCGCGGTCTCGGACACCCGCAGCGTCGGCCCCTCCGCCGCGACCGCGGGGGTCGCCACGAGCGCGGTTCCCGCGCCCACCACCAGCGCGACCAGCGCGCCGGTCACCGCGCGCCAGGCGCGGGTCCTCGTTCCTCGGTGCATCGTCTCCCTCTCCGGCCCGGGGACCCGGGCGATCGTGCGGGCCGCGCCCCCCGACGGGCCGCGGTCCTCCTGACGTCAGTCCTGCTGCTGGTCGCCCGGCGCGGCGCCGGGGGTCGTGCCGGGGGCGCCGACGACGACCGCCTCGGCCTCCCGCCGGCGCCGGGCCGCGCGCGCCCCGGCCACCCCGGCGACGGTGGCGGCCACCGCCGCCGCGACGGCCGACCCGGCGACGACCCACGGCGCGGCGCCGGAGCCCCCGCCGTCCGCGGCGTCGTCCGCCGGGGCCGCGACCGCGGTCACCTCGGTGGTCGGCCCGGCGGTCGTCGGCCCGGCCGTCGTCGGCTCGGCCGCGGGCTCGGCGGCCGCCTCCGCGCCCACGCCGGCCGCCGCGCCCGCGTCCCCCGCCCCGGCCGCCTCGAACGCCACCGGCGTGAACGACTCGTTGTTCGCGTTCGCCACCCCGTGCGCGCCGATCGTGATGACGCCGCAGGTCACGACGCGGCAGTCGACCTCGACCGTCCCGCCGTCGGCGTCGAGCGCGGTGAGCGTCGCCCCCGGGATCGTCAGGTCCGTCGCCCACGAGCCGTCCTCGGCGACGACGCCGCCGTTCGCCTCGACCGCCGTCGTCGAGCCGGGGAACGCGACGAACCGCTGGTAGCCCGCGTTCTCCTGGCCCTGCACGTCGACGGCGTACCGGTACTGGGTGCCGGTGACGCCGCCCGCGGACGGCCGCCAGCCGTCGCCGCTCGCGGGGTCGACCCAGCCGAACAGCACGTAGACGCCGCCGAACCCGCCCGCGACCGACTGGAACCCGGTGCCGGACACCTGCACGCTCGTGGGCGCGTCCGGCGCGGCGACGGCCTGCCCGCCCTCCCCGGCGACGACCACCTGGGGCGCCGCGGCGGCGGGCCCGGCCGTGGCGAGGGCGGCGGCGGCGGTGAGCGCGGCGGCCGCGAGGGCGCGGAGCGGCGTCGGGGTCATCGGGGGTCCTCCGGGGTGGTGCGGGCGGTGCGGTCTGGCAGCACGAGCAGGTCGCCCGTGCGGGGGTGGACGAGGACCTCGACCGGGTGCCGGTAGACGGCGCCGAGCAGGTCGGGGCGCAGCACGTCGGCCGGCGCGCCCAGGCCCCGCACCCGGCCGTCGCCGAGCAGCAGGACCCGGTCGGCGTACGCGCCGGCGAGGCTGAGGTCGTGCAGGACGGCGACCACGGCGTGCCCCGCGCGGGCGAGGTCGCGCGCCTGGCCGAGCAGCATCTCCTGGTGCCGCAGGTCGAGCGCCGCGGTCGGCTCGTCGAGCAGCAGCACCGGCGTGGCCTGGGCGCGGGCCCGGGCGTACGCGGTCCGGGCCTTCTCGCCGCCGGACAGCGTGGGGAACCGGCGGTCGGCGAGGTGCCGCACGTCGGCCGAGGCGGCGGCCTCGGCCACCAGGCGGTCGTCGTCCTCCTCGGCGGCGGTGCCGCGCCAGGGCGCGCGGCCCATCCGGACGACCTCGGCGACGGAGAACGGGAAGCTCAGCCGGTGCTCCTGGAGCAGCACGGCCCGGCGCCGGGCCAGGTCCGCCGGCCGCAGGCGCTCGACGGGCGCGCCGTCGGCGGTCACCGAGCCGCGGGCGGGGTGCAGGTCCCCGGCCAGCAGGCCGAGCAGCGTCGACTTCCCGGCCCCGTTCGGGCCGACGACCGCGAGCAGCTCGCCGGCCGCCACCCGCAGGTCCACCCCGTCGAGCAGCGTCGCGCCGTCGACGTCGTACCCGGCCCCGCGCAGCTCCACGGCCGCAGCGCCCGGCGCGGTCACGCCCAGCCCCCGGCCTGGCGGCGGGTGCGGCGGATGAGCCAGAAGAAGAACGGGCCGCCGACCAGCGCGGTGAGCATGCCGATCGGCAGGTCCGCGTAGGCCACGGCGGTGCGCGCGACGAGGTCGGCGGCGAGCAGCAGCACCGCCCCGCCGAGCGCGCTCAGCGGGACCAGCGCCCGGTGGCCGGGGCCCACGAGCATCCGGACCAGGTGCGGCACGACGAGGCCGACGAACGCGATGATCCCGCAGAACGCCACCGCCGCCGCGGTCAGCAGGGCGACCGCCACGATGCTGACCACCCGCAGCCGCTCGACGTCGACGCCGACGTGCCGCGCGGCCCGCTCCCCCAGCGCGAGCAGGTCCAGCCGCCGCGCGACCAGCAGCGCCACGAGCAGCCCGACCGCCACGAACGGCGCGACCACCGCGACGTACTGCCAGCGCGTCCCGTTCAGCGAGCCGAGCTGCCAGAACACGATCTGCTCGCGCGCCTGGGTGTCGGCGAGGAAGGTGAGGAACGCGATGCCCGCGCCGGCCACGGCGTTCACGGCGACGCCGGTGAGCACCAGCGTGACCACCTCGGTGCGACCGCCCGACCGGGCCAGCAGGTAGACCACGAGCGTCGTGACCAGGCCCCCGACGAACGCCAGCGCCGCCGACGTGAAGGCGCCGAGGAAGTTCAGCCCGAACACGATGCCGGTGCAGGCGGCCAGCGCCGCGCCCGAGGACACCCCGACGACGCCCGGGTCGGCCAGCGGGTTGCCGAAGACGCCCTGCATGACGGCGCCCGCCGTGGCGAGCGCGGCCCCGGCGAGCACGGCCATCACGACGCGCGGGAACCGGATGGTCCACAGGGCGGCGTCGCCGTTGGCGTGGCTCGGCAGCGGGCCGACGTCCAGGCCGAGCCGGTGCAGCACCGAGCCCAGGACCTCGGCGGGCGGGACCCGCAGCTGCCCGGTGCCGGCGGCGACCACCGCGAGCGCGAGCAGGGCCACGACCAGGCCGATCGCGAGCGGGACCACGCGGCGGTGCCGGGTGCGGGCGAGGCCGGGCGCGGGCGCCGCCGGGGCCTCGGCCGCCCGGTCCGCGGCGGGCTCGCGCAGCGCCGTCACGACGCGTCCGGCGCGTAGAACGCCCGGGCCAGCGCGTCGAGCGTCTGCGCGGAGGTGGGCCCGAACGACAGCACCTGGGTGTCGGCCATGTCCACGATCCGCCGGTGCTCGCCCGCAGGGGTCTGCGCCACGGCCGGCAGCTGCTCCAGCAGCCCGTCGACGCCGCCGACCGACTCCAGCCCCTTCGTCATCACCAGCACGAGGTCCGGCTGGGCGGCGACCAGGCCCTCGTCGGTCACCGGCCGCATCCCCTGCCAGCCGATCTCGCCGGCGACGTCCACCGCGCCGAGCGCCTCGATGAGCGAGTCCGCGCCGGAGCCCTCGCCGAACAGGTAGTACACGCCGGCCTGGCCGCGCAGGTAGAGGAACACCACGCGCAGCCGGTCGGCCGGGTCCTCGGGCGCCAGCCGGTCGACCTGGGCCCGGACGTCGGCGATCTCCGCCTCGGTGCGCTCGGCGAGCGCGGCGCCCTCGTCCGGCAGCCCGACGGCCGCCGCGACCGACGTGATCAGGTCGCCGACCGTGCCGAGCTCGCGGTGGGAGTCGACCACGACCACGGGGATGCCCGCGTCGCGCATCTGCAGCACCGTGTCCCAGGGGCCGAGCGTGGTGTCGGTGAGGATGAGCGTCGGCGCGAGCTCGAGGATCGCCTCGCCCGACAGGTCGTGCCCGCTCGTCGTGACCACGGGCAGGTCGGCGATCTCCGGGAAGTCGGACGACGAGTCCCGGCCGACCACGCTGCCGCCGAGCCCGAGCTCGAACAGGATCCGGGACGTCGAGCCGTACAGGTCGAGCGCGAGCACCCGGCTTGTGTCGGTGACCGTGACCTCGGTGCCCTGGGCGTCCGTCAGCGTGACGGGCAGCGCGGGCCGGGGGTCCTCGGCCACCGGGTCGACGGGGGTCGCCGCGGCCACGGCCGTCTGCTCGCCCGTCCAGCCGCGCGGGTCGTCGACGGGCGTGACGTCCGCCAGCGCGGGCCGGTCGCCCGCCACCGCGGCGCCGGTCCCGGCCGCGCCTGCCACGCCCGTGCAGCCCGCGAGCACCGCCACGACGACGGCCGCCACCAGGGCCGGGACCGACCGGCGGGCGGCGCGGCGGTGCGGGGCGTACGGGCGTGCGGGCATGACGAAGCGACTCCTGCGAGGGTGTGGCTCGCGCACGGGGGCACCGTCGATGGGGCGCCGCGGCGAAGGTGAGCCAAACCTAAGTTAGCCAACCCTCAGAAGACAAGACGCCGCGTCAGATCCGACAGATCGGACACGTTCGGGTGAGCCGGCCCTAGCCTGGGCCGATGGACCGCCGAGCCCGCGCCGACGCCCCCGCGCCCACCCCGGCGGAGCGCGCCGACCGCCTCAAGGAGCGGGTCTACGTCACGTTCGCGGCGCTGGCCGTCGTGCTCACGCTGCGGTCGCACGGCGACGTGACCGCCGGGGTCGCGGCGACCACCCTGCTCATCACCGTCGGGGGCACGCTGCTCGCGGTGCTGCTGGCCGACGTGGTGTCGCACATCGCCGTGCACGCCGCGCTGCCGACCGCCGCCGAGGCGCGGCACATGGTCGCGGTGTGCACCGGCGCGCTCGGCGTGCTGGTGCTGCCGATGATCTTCGTGGGCGTCGCCGCGTCGGGGTCGTGGACCGTCGACGGCGCGCTCCGGGCGTCGACGATCGCGCTGGTGGCGAGCCTCGGCGTGGTCGGCTGGCTCGCGGTGCGCCGGGTCGCGCTGCCGGCCTGGCAGAAGGTGCTCGTGCTCGTCGCCGAGGTCGCCCTGGGCGTCGCGGTGGTCGCCCTGGAGCTCCTCGCCCACGGCTGACCCCCGCGCCGGCGTCAGCCGCGGGGGCGGTCGCCCCTGCCCTCGGCGGCGCGGGCGGCGTCGCGCTCGCGCAGGCGCTGCTCCTCGCGCTTCACCTCGGCCTGGGTGGCGCGCTCGCGGTGCAGCCACTCCGGCGACTCCTCGACGATCGCGTCGATCTGCTCGGTCGTGAGCGGGTCGGTGAGGCCGTTGCGGGCGAGCCCGGACGTCGAGATGCGCAGCCGCGCGGCCACGACGGACCGCGGGTGCGGGCCGTTCTTGCGCAGCTCGGTCAGCCACGCCGGGGGGTTCCGCTGCAGGTCGTCGAGCTGCTCGCGGGACACCGGACCCGCCTGGAACTCCTCGGGCGTCGCGGGCAGGTAGACCCCGAGCTTGGCGGCGGCCGTGGCCGGCTTCATGGTCTGCGGCGTGCGCGCGCGGCGGGCGGGCGTGGGGGCGGGCTCGGAGGTCACCCCACCAGGATACGGACGCGGGGCGCGGCTACGCTGACGCCGATGTCCGAGCACCCCGCGCCCGAGCCCGCCGACCCCGCCGCGACCGGCGCCCCGCAGCGGTTCCGGCTGCTGCTCGTCCCCGGCGTCGTCCCCGCCTCCTGGGTCCGCACCTGGCGCGAGCGGGTCGCCGACGTGCCGCTCGAGCTGGTGCACGCGCCCGCCGCCGAGGCCGGCGCCGTGCTCGCCCGCGGCGGGGCCGACGCCGCCCTGCTCCGGCTCCCGGTCGACCGGGACCTGCTGTCGGCGATCCCGCTATACGTCGAGACCACCGTCGTCGTGCTGCCGAAGGACCACCTGCTGGTCGCGCTCGACGAGGTCGGCGCGGACGACCTGGCCGACGAGACGCTGCTCACCCCCGCCGACGACGTGCTCCGGTGGGACGACCCGCCCGGCGAGCCGTCGCTGCTGCCGACCCCCGCGACGACGGAGGAGGCGGTGGCGCTCGTCGCGTCGGGCGTCGGGCTGCTGCTGGTCCCGCAGTCGCTCGCCCGGCTGCACCACCGCAAGGACCTGACGT
>NZ_DASQCJ010000189.1:0-35782 GCF_035634735.1 Cellulomonas sp. | reverse complement strand
CAAGGCGATCCACCTGCACCCGCTCGTCTGCGGCGCGTTCAACGCCGACTTCGACGGCGACCAGATGGCCGTCCACCTGCCCCTGAGCGCCGAGGCGCAGGCCGAGGCCCGCATCCTCATGCTCTCGAGCAACAACATCCTGAAGCCGTCGGACGGCCGTCCGGTGACCATGCCCTCGCAGGACATGATCATCGGCCTGTTCCACCTGACCTCCGACAAGGTGGACCCGGTGGGCGCGGGCCGGGCGTTCAGCTCGGTGTCCGAGGCGATCATGGCGTTCGACCAGGGCTCGCTGGACCTCAACGCGGTCGTCAAGATCCGCATGGAGGGCCTCGTGTTCGGCCCCGGCCAGGAGCCCGAGGGCTTCTCCGCCGACGAGCCGTTCCTGTTCGAGACCTCGCTCGGCCGCGCGCTGTTCAACGAGCTGCTGCCGGTCGACTACCCGTACGAGAACGGCGTGGTCGACAAGAAGCGCCTCTCCGTGATCGTCAACGACCTCGCGGAGCGGTACCCGAAGGTCGAGGTCGCGGCCTCGCTCGACGCCCTGAAGGAGGCCGGCTTCCGCTGGGCCACCCGCTCGGGCGTGACCATCGCGATCTCCGACGTGGCGGCGCCGACCGCCAAGCAGGAGATCCTCACCGAGCACGAGGCGCGCGCGGCGAAGGTGCAGGGCCAGTACGACAAGGGCCTCATCACCGACGACGAGCGTCGCCAGGAGCTCATCGAGATCTGGACGCAGGCCACCGACAAGGTCGCCAAGGCGATGCAGGAGAACTTCAACGCCCGCAACACCGTGTTCCGCATGGTCGGCTCGGGTGCGCGTGGTAACTGGATGCAGGTCCGTCAGATCGCCGGCATGCGCGGCCTCGTGGCGAACCCGAAGGGCGAGATCATCCCGCGCCCGATCAAGTCCAACTACCGCGAGGGCCTGTCGGTCCTGGAGTACTTCATCGCGACGCACGGCGCCCGCAAGGGTCTGGCGGACACCGCGCTGCGGACCGCCGACTCGGGCTACCTGACGCGTCGTCTGGTGGACGTCTCCCAGGACGTCATCGTCCGCGAGGAGGACTGCGGCACCGAGCGCGGCCTGACCATGCCGATCGGCGTGGCCGGCACGGGCGGCGCGCTGCGCCGGCACGACAAGGTGGAGACCAGCGTCTACGCGCGCACCCTGGCCACCGCCGTCGAGATCGACGGCGAGGTCATCGGGAACGCGGGCGACGACGTGGGCGACGTGCTGCTCGACCGCCTGCTGGCGGCCGGCGTCGAGTCGCTCAAGGTCCGCTCCGTGCTGACCTGCGAGTCGCGCGTCGGCACCTGCGCCAAGTGCTACGGCCGCTCGCTGGCCACCGGCAAGCTGGTGGACATCGGCGAGGCCGTCGGCATCATCGCGGCGCAGTCCATCGGTGAGCCCGGCACGCAGCTGACGATGCGCACCTTCCACACCGGTGGTGTCGCGTCGGCCGAGGACATCACGCAGGGTCTGCCGCGTGTCCAGGAGCTCTTCGAGGCCCGCACCCCCAAGGGTGAGAGCCCCATCGCGGAGTTCTCCGGCCGCATCGCCATCGACGAGGCGGACCGGACGCGGCGCATCGTGCTGACGCCGGACGACGGCTCGGAGGAGATCGCCTACCCGATCACCAAGCGCTCGCGCCTGCTCGTGTCCGACGGCGACCACGTCGAGGTCGGCACGCAGCTGGTCCAGGGTGCGGTGGACCCGAAGAAGGTCCTGCGCATCCTCGGCCCGCGCGCCACGCAGAAGCACCTGGTGGACGAGGTCCAGGAGGTCTACAACTCCCAGGGCGTGGACATCCACGACAAGCACATCGAGGTCATCGTGCGGCAGATGCTGCGTCGCGTGACCGTGCTCGACTCGGGTGACACGGACCTGCTGCCGGGCGAGCTGGCCGAGCGCGGCCGGTTCGAGGACGCGAACCGCCGGGCGGTCGCCGAGGGCGGTCAGCCGGCCTCGGGTCGTCCGGAGCTGATGGGCATCACGAAGGCGTCGCTCGCGACGGACTCGTGGCTGTCGGCGGCGTCCTTCCAGGAGACGACCCGCGTCCTCACCGAGGCCGCGATGTCGGGCCGCTCGGACCCGCTGCTGGGCCTGAAGGAGAACGTGATCCTCGGCAAGCTGATCCCCGCCGGTACGGGCCTGCCCCGCTACCACGAGGTGTCGGTGGAGCCCACCGAGGAGGCGAAGGCCGAGCTGTACCCGTCCTTCGGCTACGACGAGATCGACTTCCCCGCCCTGGGCCTCGGCTCGGGCGAGGCGATCCCGCTCGAGGACATCGACTTCGGCGACTACCGCTGATCGTCGCTCCTCACCGGTCCGAGGGGGTCCGGTCGCGCCGCGTGCGTGACCGGGCCCCCTCGGCCCGTCCGGGGGAGCGGGAACACCCGCGGCCCCCGCGCTGTTGTGAGGGACGTCCCACCAGCCGACCGTCACCAGGTGCTTTGACCCCGGGGTGACGGCCGAGTAACGTGGGACACCGTGCCCGCGCCGTCGGGCTCTCGCGCGCGCTCACGTGGTCACCACGTGCGGCGCCGGGTGGATCGCCCCCACCGCACCTGCGTCCCCGGACCTCCGGGACCCGGTGTGCGGAGCAGGACGGGGTCGACACGCCCGGGTGCGGGGGTCGGAGCGGGACGCAAGACCTCTCGGGGTAGTCGCGCGACGGGCGACGATCCGGACCATTGCCGGCCGTCCAGGGTGACGGGTGCCGGTCAGACCAGACTCATCAACAAGACGGAGACGTAGTGCCTACGATCCAGCAGCTGGTCCGCAAGGGCCGGCAGGCGAAGACGAACAAGTCGAAGACGCCTGCCCTCAAGGGCAGCCCGCAGCGGCGCGGTGTGTGCACCCGCGTCTACACGACCACCCCCAAGAAGCCGAACTCGGCTCTGCGGAAGGTCGCGCGCGTCAAGCTCTCCTCGGGCATCGAGGTCACCGCGTACATCCCCGGTGAGGGCCACAACCTGCAGGAGCACTCCATCGTGCTCGTGCGCGGCGGTCGTGTGAAGGACCTCCCCGGTGTGCGCTACAAGATCATCCGTGGTGCTCTGGACACCCAGGGCGTGAAGAACCGTAAGCAGGCGCGCAGCCGCTACGGCGCGAAGAAGGGCTGAACCGATGCCTCGTAAGGGTCCCGCCCCCCGCCGGCCGCTGATCGTCGACCCGGTCTACGGCTCGCCGGTCGTCACGCAGCTCATCAACAAGGTCCTCCTCGACGGCAAGAAGTCCGTCGCCGAGGCCATCGTCTACGGCGCGCTCGAGGGCGTCCGCGAGAAGACCCAGGGCGACCCGGTCGTCGTGCTGAAGCGCGCGCTGGACAACGTCCGCCCGTCGCTCGAGGTCCGCTCCCGCCGCGTCGGTGGCGCCACCTACCAGGTCCCGGTCGAGGTCCGCCCCGTCCGCCAGACCACCCTCGCGCTGCGCTGGCTCACGGACTACTCGCGCGCTCGCCGCGAGAAGACCATGACCGAGCGCCTCATGAACGAGATCCTCGACGCCAGCAACGGCCTGGGCGCCGCGGTCAAGCGCCGCGAGGACATGCACAAGATGGCCGAGTCCAACAAGGCGTTCGCCCACTACCGCTGGTAATCCCAGCAGTAGGGCGGACCCCACTACCGAGGGGCTGAACCTGTGGCACTGGACGTGCTCACGGACCTGCACAAGGTCCGGAACATCGGCATCATGGCGCACATCGATGCCGGCAAGACCACGACGACCGAGCGGATCCTGTACTACACGGGCGTCAACTACAAGATCGGCGAGACCCACGACGGCGCGTCGACCACGGACTGGATGGAGCAGGAGCAGGAGCGTGGCATCACGATCACGTCCGCTGCTGTGACCGCCTTCTGGAACAAGGGCAAGTCGAACGAGACGCAGATCAACGTCATCGACACGCCCGGTCACGTGGACTTCACCGTCGAGGTGGAGCGCTCGCTGCGCGTGCTCGACGGCGCGGTCGCGGTGTTCGACGGCAAGGAGGGTGTGGAGCCCCAGTCGGAGACCGTGTGGCGCCAGGCCGACAAGTACGAGGTCCCCCGCATCTGCTTCGTCAACAAGATGGACAAGCTGGGCGCGGACTTCTACTTCACGGTCGACACCATCGTGAACCGCCTCAAGGCCAAGCCGCTGGTGCTCCAGCTGCCGATCGGCTCCGAGAACGACTTCATCGGCGTCGTCGACCTGGTCGAGATGCGCGCGCTCGTGTGGCGCGGCGAGACCGAGATGGGCGCGAAGTACGAGATCGAGGAGATCCCGGCCGACCTCCAGGACCGGGCGGACCAGTTCCGCGCCGAGCTGCTCGAGGCCGTCGCCGAGACCGACGACGAGCTGCTCGAGAAGTTCCTGGGCGGTGAGGAGCTCACGGTCGCCGAGATCAAGGCCGGCATCCGCAAGCTCACCATCGCGGGCGACGCGTACCCGGTCCTGTGCGGCTCGGCGTTCAAGAACAAGGGCGTCCAGCCCATGCTCGACGCCGTCGTCGACTACCTCCCGTCGCCCCTCGACGTCCCGGCCATCCAGGGCCACGACGTCAAGGACCCGGAGGTCGTCATCGAGCGGCACCCGGACGCCACGGAGCCGTTCTCGGCCCTGGCGTTCAAGATCGCCGCGCACCCGTTCTTCGGCAAGCTCACCTTCATCCGGGTGTACTCGGGCAAGGTCGTGCAGGGCGCCCAGGTCATGAACTCGACCAAGGGCAAGAAGGAGCGCATCGGGAAGATCTTCCAGATGCACGCCAACAAGGAGAACCCTGTCGACGAGGCCACGGCCGGTCACATCTACGCGTTCATCGGCCTGAAGGACGTCACCACCGGTGACACCCTGTCGGACATGAGCTCGCAGGTCATCCTCGAGTCGATGACCTTCCCCGAGCCGGTCATCGACGTGGCCATCGAGCCCAAGACGAAGGCCGACCAGGAGAAGCTCTCCACGGCGATCCAGAAGCTCGCCGAGGAGGACCCGACCTTCCGCGTCCGCCTGGACGAGGAGACCGGCCAGACCGTCATCGGCGGCATGGGCGAGCTCCACCTCGACATCCTCGTCGACCGCATGCGGCGCGAGTTCAAGGTCGAGGCCAACGTCGGCAAGCCGCAGGTGGCGTACCGCGAGACGATCCGCCGCAAGGTGGAGAAGATCGACTACACCCACAAGAAGCAGACGGGTGGCTCGGGCCAGTTCGCGAAGGTCCAGATGACCTTCGAGCCGCTGGAGTCCGAGGACGGCGAGCTGTACGCGTTCGAGAACGCGGTCACCGGTGGTCGCGTCCCGCGCGAGTACATCCCGTCGGTCGACCAGGGCATCCAGAGCGCCATGCAGCTCGGCGTGCTGGCCGGCTTCCCGCTGGTCGGCATCAAGGCAACGCTGCTCGACGGTGCGGCGCACGACGTCGACTCGTCCGAGATGGCGTTCAAGATCGCCGGCTCGATGATCCTCAAGGAGGCCGTCCGCAAGGCGGACCCGGTCCTCCTCGAGCCGGTCATGGCCGTCGAGGTGCGGACGCCCGAGGACTACATGGGCGACGTCATCGGCGACATCAACTCGCGTCGCGGCATGATCCAGTCCATGGAGGACGCGACGGGCGTGAAGGTGATCCGCGCCCAGGTGCCGCTCTCCGAGATGTTCGGCTACGTCGGCGACCTGCGGTCCAAGACCCAGGGTCGTGCGGTGTACTCGATGCAGTTCGACAGCTACGCCGAGGTTCCTCGGAATGTTGCCGACGAGATCATCAAGAAGACCCGGGGCGAGTAGTCCCACAGGTCGAACCAGAACGACCACCCAAACCGACCCGTAGGACCGCACGTCCGCGGGGGGCCGCACGGCCCCCCGCATCGTTCGGCAATCTCTACACCAGAGTCCTGAGGAGGACCCAGTGGGCAAGGCGAAGTTCGAGCGGACCAAGCCGCACGTCAACATCGGGACCATCGGTCACGTCGACCACGGCAAGACGACGCTGACCGCTGCCATCTCGAAGGTGCTGCACGACAAGTACCCGGAGCTGAACCCCTTCACGCCGTTCGACGAGATCGACAAGGCGCCCGAGGAGAAGCAGCGCGGCATCACGATCAACATCGCGCACGTCGAGTACCAGACGGAGAAGCGTCACTACGCTCACGTCGACGCGCCGGGTCACGCCGACTACATCAAGAACATGATCACGGGTGCGGCGCAGATGGACGGCGCCATCCTCGTGGTCGCCGCCACCGACGGCCCGATGGCCCAGACGCGCGAGCACGTCCTGCTCGCCCGCCAGGTCGGCGTGCCGTACCTGCTCGTGGCGCTCAACAAGTCCGACATGGTCGACGACGAGGAGATCCTCGAGCTCGTCGAGATGGAGGTCCGCGAGCTGCTGTCGTCGCAGGGCTTCGACGGCGACAACGCGCCGGTCATCCGCGTCTCCGGCCTGAAGGCCCTCGAGGGCGACGCCCAGTGGGTCAAGTCGGTCGAGGACCTGCTGGACGCCGTGGACGAGTCCGTCCCGGAGCCGGTCCGTGACATGGACAAGCCGTTCCTCATGCCGATCGAGGACGTCTTCACGATCACCGGTCGTGGCACCGTCGTCACCGGCAAGGTCGACCGCGGCAAGCTGCAGATCAACTCCGAGGTCGAGATCGTCGGCATCCGCCCGGCGCAGAAGACCACGGTCACCGGCATCGAGATGTTCCACAAGCAGATGGACGAGGCGTGGGCCGGCGAGAACTGCGGCCTCCTGCTCCGTGGCACCAAGCGTGAGGACGTCGAGCGCGGCCAGGTCGTCGTGAAGCCGGGCTCGATCACGCCGCACACCGAGTTCGAGGGCCAGGTCTACATCCTGGCCAAGGACGAGGGCGGGCGTCACAACCCGTTCTACTCGAACTACCGTCCGCAGTTCTACTTCCGGACCACGGACGTCACCGGCGTCATCACGCTGCCCGAGGGCACCGAGATGGTCATGCCCGGCGACAACACGGAGATCTCCGTGACGCTGATCCAGCCCATCGCGATGGAGGAGGGCCTCGGCTTCGCCATCCGCGAGGGCGGCCGCACCGTCGGCTCGGGCCGCGTCACCAAGATCGTCAAGTGATCTGATCCCCTCGGGGAGCTAGACCACACCGGGAGGGCCCGGGTGCTGCGGCACCCGGGCCCTTTCGCGTGCCCCGGTGCCTGCACACGTCGGGTGGGCGGACCGCCGCCCCTCGGACGCCGGAAGGCGCCCGGGTGGCGGTGGTCAGGCCCTACGATGGCGCCGGGAGACAGGGGGGCTGCCGTGGCGGGCGCCGACGTGGACACGCAGTCGCAGGGCACCGCCGGCGGGGGCCGGGCGACCAGGTCCGGCGGACGCCGGACGCGGATGGTCGTCGTGGGCGCGCTGGCCGTGGCGCTCGTGGCCGCCGGCGCCGTCGTGGCCCTGTCCGGTCGCGGACCCGCGGCGTGCGCGCGCACCGCCGAGGCGCCGGCGGGCGACGGGGAGGCCGTGTCCGCCGTCCTCGGCGCGCAGCCCGAGCTCGCGGACGGCCTGCGCGTCGGGGTCGGCGGGGTCTCCGACGACGGGTGCAGCGCGCACCTGGGACTCACGGGCTCCCCGGCGCGCTGGGTCGCGGTGGGGGAGTCGGTGGCGGCCGGCGAGGGCGAGCTGACCGTGCTGTCGATCCGGCGTGGCGAGGGCGGCGGCACCGGCGGGGACGAGGTCCGGCTCTGGTACGCGCCGGGCCCGGCCGCCGGTTGAGGCGACCGGCCCCGCACGGCACGCGCGTCGAGCGCGACGGACCGCCGCGGCGCGTGATCACGCGGGTGTGACGCAGGTCCGGTTGGACCTTTCGGGTCGCGGCTGGCACACTAGACAAGTTGCCCGACGACGGGGGTGCCTGCGCGCGTGCGCTCGGATGCCCCGACGAGCGGGCACGGGACGCGTGCGAGTCCAGCTCACAGCCCGGGGTCACCCGGCGTCGGACTCATCACCAAACGAACGACCTCGTCCCAGCCGGCGCGCGCCCTGCGCACCCGGCCGGGACCGGCGCTGAGGAACGTCGCGAAAAGCGACACGCCCGAGCGCGGGGGTCGGACTCCAGTAGTTCGAGAGAGAGAAGCAGACGACGCCATGGCGGGACAGAAGATCCGCATCCGGCTCAAGTCCTACGACCACGAGGTCATCGACAGCTCGGCGCGCAAGATCGTCGACACGGTGAGCCGCGCTGGTGCGACGGTCGTGGGCCCGGTGCCGCTCCCGACGGAGAAGAACGTCTTCGTCGTCATCCGGTCGCCCCACAAGTACAAGGACAGCCGCGAGCACTTCGAGATGCGCACGCACAAGCGGCTCATCGACATCATCGATCCCACGCCGAAGGCGGTCGACTCGCTCATGCGTCTCGACCTGCCCGCGGACGTGAACATCGAGATCAAGCTCTGACGCTGGGAAGGAACTGATCTTTCATGGTTACCCAGCAGAACGCGCGCCCCGTCACGGCGGTGCTCGGCACGAAGCTCGGCATGACGCAGGTCTGGGACGACAACGGTCGTCTCGTCCCCGTCACCGTGGTCTCGGTCGGCACCAACGTCGTGACCCAGGTGCGCTCCGCTGAGGCCGACGGCTACGCCGCGGTGCAGCTGGCCTACGGCCAGGTGGACCCGCGCAAGGTCACGAAGCCGCTGAAGGGCCACTTCGAGAAGGCGGGGGTCACCCCCCGTCGGCACGTGGCCGAGATCCGGACGCCGGACGCCGCCGAGTACACGCTCGGCCAGGAGATCACCGCGGAGGCCTTCGCGGCCGGCGCGCTGGTCGACGTCATCGGCACCACCAAGGGCAAGGGCACCGCCGGTGTCATGAAGCGCCACGGGTTCTCCGGCGTGGGCGCCTCGCACGGTGCGCACCGCAACCACCGCAAGCCGGGCTCGATCGGTGGCGCCTCGACGCCGTCGCGCGTGTTCAAGGGCCTGCGGATGGCCGGTCGCATGGGCCACGCCCGCCAGACCACCCAGAACCTGACCGTCCACGCGGTCGACGCCGAGAAGGGTCTGCTGCTGCTCAAGGGCGCGGTTCCGGGCCCGAAGCGGGGCGTCGTCGTCGTGCGTACCGCCGTGAAGGGGGCATGAACCACATGTCCGAGACGCTGACCGTCGACGTGCTCGACGCCCAGGGCAAGAAGGCCGGCACGGCCGACCTGCCCGGTGAGGTGTTCGACGCGCAGACGAACGTCCCGCTGATCCACCAGGTGGTCGTCGCCCAGCTCGCCGCCGCGCGCCAGGGCACCCACGACACCAAGACCCGCGGCGAGGTCCGCGGTGGTGGCAAGAAGCCGTACAAGCAGAAGGGCACCGGCCGCGCCCGCCAGGGTTCGACCCGTGCGCCGCAGTTCGCCGGCGGTGGCACCGTCCACGGCCCGACCCCGCGCGACTACTCCCAGCGGACCCCGAAGAAGATGAAGGCCGCGGCGCTCCGCGGTGCTCTCTCGGACCGCGCCCGCGCCGGCCGCGTCCACGTCGTCACCGGCTTCGGTGTCGACGAGGCGCCGTCGACCAAGGCCGCGCTGCAGGTCCTGGACACGCTGTCCGGCCGCAAGCACGTCCTCGTGGTCGTGGAGCGCGCGGACGAGCTGGCCTGGAAGTCGCTGCGGAACGTCGAGCGGGTCCACCTGCTCGTCGCCGACCAGCTCAACACCTACGACGTGCTCGTCTCCGACGACGTCGTGTTCACCCAGGGCGCGCTCGACACGTTCCTCGCCGGTCCCGTCAAGGGCCGCGGCGCGACCGCCGTCGCGACGTCGTCCGAGGCCGAGGAGGACGCCAAGTGACCACCGTCGCCAAGGACCCCCGCGACATCCTGATCGCGCCGGTCGTCTCGGAGAAGAGCTACGGGCTGCTCGACGAGGGCAAGTACACCTTCATCGTCGACCCGCGCGCCAACAAGACCGAGATCAAGATCGCCGTCGAGCAGGTCTTCTCGGTCAAGGTCGATTCCGTGAACACGATCAACCGCAAGGGCAAGACGCGGCGGACCCGTTCCGGCACCGGCAAGCGCAAGGACACGAAGCGCGCGATCGTCACCCTCCGCGAGGGCACGATCGACATCTTCGGCGGACCGGTCGGCTGACCGGGCCCGAGAGCAGATTGAGGACAGATCCCCATGGGAATCCGTAAGTACAAGCCGACGACGCCGGGGCGCCGCGGCGCGAGCGTCGCCGACTTCGTCGAGATCACGCGCTCCACGCCGGAGAAGTCTCTGGTCCGCCCGCTGCACAAGACCGGTGGTCGTAACTCGACCGGCCGCGTCACCATGCGGCACCAGGGTGGTGGCCACAAGCGCGCCTACCGCGTGATCGACTTCCGTCGTCACGACAAGGACGGCGTGCCGGCCAAGGTCGCGCACATCGAGTACGACCCGAACCGCACCGCGCGCATCGCGCTCCTGCACTACGCGGACGGCGAGAAGCGCTACATCATCGCGCCGAACAAGCTGAAGCAGGGCGACGTCGTCGAGAACGGCGCCGGTGCCGACATCAAGCCCGGCAACAACCTGCCGCTGCGCAACATCCCGACCGGTACCACGATCCACGCCATCGAGCTCAAGCCCGGTGGCGGCGCCAAGATCGCCCGCTCCGCGGGTGCCTCGGTGCAGCTGGTCGCGAAGGACGGGCCGTACGCGCAGCTGCGCATGCCCTCCGGCGAGATCCGCAACGTCGACCTGCGCTGCCGCGCCACGGTCGGCGAGGTGGGCAACGCCGAGCAGTCGAACATCAACTGGGGCAAGGCCGGCCGCATGCGCTGGAAGGGCAAGCGCCCCTCCGTCCGCGGTGTCGCGATGAACCCGATCGACCACCCGCACGGTGGTGGTGAGGGCAAGACGTCCGGTGGTCGTCACCCGGTGAGCCCCTGGGGCCAGCCGGAGGGCCGCACGCGTCGTCCGAACAAGCCGAGCGACAAGCTCATCGTCCGTCGCCGCCGCACCGGCAAGAAGCGCTGATAGGGAGCCGGGAGACATGCCTCGCAGCCTGAAGAAGGGGCCCTTCGTCGACGGGCACCTGCAGAAGAAGGTCGACGTTCAGAACGCCGCCGGCACCAAGAACGTCATCAAGACGTGGTCGCGTCGTTCGATGATCACCCCGGACTTCCTGGGCCACACGTTCGCGGTGCACGACGGCCGCAAGCACACGCCGGTGTTCGTGACGGAGTCGATGGTCGGGCACAAGCTCGGCGAGTTCGCCCCGACGCGCACGTTCCGCGGCCACGAGAAGGACGACCGGAAGGGCCGTCGCCGCTGACCCCCGGGTCAGCTGAGCGACTGCCCTGACGGCAGAGACAGAAGGCAGGACAGCAATGGAAGCCAAGGCGAAGGCGCGGTTCGTCCGCGTCACGCCCCAGAAGGCCCGGCGCGTCGTGGACCTCATCCGTGGCAAGCAGGCCGGCGAGGCCGTGTCGACGCTGAAGTTCGCGCCGCAGGCCGCGGGCGAGACGGTCCTCAAGGTCGTCGAGTCCGCGATCGCGAACGCCCGCGAGGGCGCCAAGCGCGCCGGTGAGCGCTTCGACGAGGGCAACCTCTACGTGGCCGAGGCGTTCGTGGACGAGGGTCCGACGCTGAAGCGGTTCCGCCCCCGGGCGCAGGGCCGCGCGAGCCAGATCCTCAAGCGCACGAGCCACATCACCGTGGTCGTCGCCGAGCGTGAGACGAAGGGAAGGGCCTGACAGTGGGACAGAAGGTCAACCCGCTCGGGTACCGCCTGGGCATCACGACCGACCACCGCTCGCGGTGGTTCGCCGACTCGACCAAGCCGGGTCAGCGGTACCGCGACTACGTCCGCGAGGACGTCCAGATCCGCAAGCTCATGAGCACGGGTCTCGAGCGCGCGGGCATCGCGAAGGTGGAGATCGAGCGCACGCGTGACCGCGTCCGCGTCGACATCCACACCGCGCGCCCGGGCATCGTCATCGGCCGCCGCGGCGCCGAGGCGGACCGCATCCGCGGTGAGCTCGAGAAGCTCACGGGCAAGCAGGTGCAGCTCAACATCCTCGAGGTCAAGAACGCCGAGATCGAGGCTCAGCTGGTCGCGCAGGGCATCGCCGAGCAGCTGGCGAGCCGCGTGTCCTTCCGTCGTGCGATGCGCAAGGGCATGCAGTCCGCGCAGCGCGCCGGCGCCAAGGGCATCCGCGTGCAGGTCTCCGGCCGCCTCGGCGGCGCGGAGATGAGCCGCACGGAGTTCTACCGCGAGGGCCGTGTGCCGCTGCACACGCTCCGCGCGAACATCGACTACGGCTTCTTCGAGGCCCGCACGACCTTCGGCCGCATCGGCGTGAAGGTCTGGGTCTACAAGGGCGACATGACCGAGCGCGACTTCGCGCGCGAGCAGGCCACCCAGGCCCCGCGCCAGTCCCGTGGCCCCCGTGGGGACCGCGGCGGCGACCGTGGCCCGCGTGGCGGCGGCCGTCGGAACGAGCGGACCGAGGCCCCCGCGGCCGAGTCCGCCGCCCCGGCCGCGGCTGCCGCGGAGACGTCGGCTCCTGAGACCGGAACGGAGGCCTGAGCCGTGCTGATCCCGCGCAGGCTGAAGCACCGCAAGCAGCACCACCCCGGGCGCTCCGGCGCCGCGACCGGTGGCACCGCGATCTCGTTCGGCGAGTTCGGCATCCAGGCTCTGGAGCCGGCCTACGTCACGAACCGCCAGATCGAGGCTGCTCGTATCGCGATGACCCGCCACATCAAGCGTGGCGGCAAGGTCTGGATCAACATCTACCCGGACCGTCCGCTCACGAAGAAGCCCGCCGAGACCCGCATGGGTTCCGGTAAGGGTTCGCCGGAGTGGTGGATCGCCAACGTCAAGCCCGGCCGAGTGATGTTCGAGCTCGCCGGCGTCCCGGAGCCGCTGGCTCGCGAGGCCATGCGCCGCGCGCAGCACAAGCTCCCGATGAAGACCCGTTTCGTGGTTCGCGAGGGTGGTAACTGATGGCTATCGGCACCAAGGACCTGGCTCCCACCGAGCTGGACGCCTTCGACGACGAGCGCCTCGTGGCCGAGCTGAAGAAGGCCAAGGAGGAGCTGTTCAACCTGCGCTTCCAGTCGGCCACCGGTCAGCTCGAGAGCCACGGCCGCCTCAAGGCCGTGCGTCGCGACATCGCCCGGATCTACACGATCCTGCGCGAGCGCGAGCTCGGCATCCGGACCGCGCCCAGCGCGAGCGAGTGAGGACTCGATGAGCGAGAACACCAACGAGGCCACCACCGCCACAGGGACCGCGCGTCCCTACCGCAAGACGCGGCGCGGTTACGTGGTCAGCGACAAGATGGACAAGACCGTCGTGGTCGAGGTCGAGGACCGGGTCAAGCACCCGCTCTACGGCAAGGTCATCCGGCGGACCAGCAAGGTCAAGGCGCACGACGAGGCCAGCTCGGCCGGCGTCGGTGACCTGGTCCTCATCATGGAGACCCGCCCGCTCTCCGCCACCAAGCGGTGGCGTCTGGTGGAGATCCTCGAGAAGGCGAAGTAAGGCTCGCGCCTTCTTGTCCACTATCCGTTCGGCCAGGCTCGCCGTGTGCGAGAACCGGCAGACGACAGGAGTTCGATAGATGATTCAGCAGGAGTCGCGACTTCGGGTCGCCGACAACACGGGTGCGAAGGAGATCCTCTGCATCCGCGTTCTCGGTGGCTCGGGCCGTCGCTACGCCGGTATCGGTGACGTGATCGTCGCCACCGTCAAGGACGCGATCCCCGGCGGCAACGTCAAGAAGGGCGACGTCGTCAAGGCGGTCGTCGTGCGCACCCGCAAGGAGCGCCGGCGCGTGGACGGCTCGTACATCAAGTTCGACGAGAACGCCGCGGTGATCCTCAAGAACGACGGTGAGCCCCGTGGCACGCGCATCTTCGGCCCGGTGGGCCGCGAGCTGCGCGACAAGAAGTTCATGAAGATCATCTCGCTGGCGCCGGAGGTGCTCTGACATGGCGAAGATCAAGAAGGGCGACCTCGTGGTCGTCATCTCCGGTTCCCGCAAGGACCGGGGCAAGCAGGGGCGCGTCCTCGAGGTCCTCACCGACCGCGACCGCGTCCTGGTCGAGGGCGTGCACCGCATCACGAAGCACACCAAGGTGGGCCAGAGCCAGCGCGGCTCCCGCACCGGTGGCATCGAGACGGTCGAGGCGCCCATCCACATCAGCAACGTGATGCTGGTCGACCCGGAGACCAAGCGCGGTACCCGGGTCGGCTACCGCACCGAGCAGGTCGAGCGCGACGGCCGGACCCGCACCGTTCGGGTCCGCGTCGCCAAGCGCTCCGGTAAGGACATCTGATGACCGCCACCGACGAGACGACGCGCGCCTACCCGGTCCCGCGCCTGAAGGTCCGGTACAACGACGCCATCCGCACCGCGCTCCGCGAGGAGTTCTCCCACGAGAACGTGAACCAGGTCGCGCGCCTGGTGAAGGTCGTCGTGAACATGGGTGTCGGCGACGCGGCCAAGGACTCGAAGCTGATCGAGGGCGCCATCCGCGACCTCCAGCAGATCACGGGCCAGAAGCCGCAGGTCACCAAGGCCCGCAAGTCCATCGCGCAGTTCAAGCTGCGCGAGGGCATGCCGATCGGCGCGCACGTCACGCTGCGCGGCGACCGTGCCTGGGAGTTCCTGGACCGCCTGCTGTCGACCGCGCTGCCGCGCATCCGCGACTCCCGCGGGCTGTCGCCGAAGCAGTTCGACGGCCACGGCAACTACACCTTCGGTCTGACCGAGCAGTCGATGTTCCACGAGATCGACCAGGACAAGATCGACCGGGTCCGCGGCATGGACATCACGGTGGTCACCACCGCGACGACGGACGCGGAGGGCCGGGCGCTGCTCAAGCACCTGGGCTTCCCCTTCAAGGAGGACTGACATGGCGAAGACCGCCCTGATCAACAAGGCCGCGGGCAAGCAGAAGTTCGCCGTGCGGGCCTACACCCGGTGCCAGCGCTGCGGCCGTCCGCACTCCGTGTACCGCAAGTTCGGCCTGTGCCGGATCTGCGTGCGCGAGATGGCCCACGCGGGCCAGCTCCCCGGTGTGACCAAGAGCAGCTGGTAAACAACGACGTCGCAGGTCCGCGGCGCGCCGCCCTCGAGGGCGGCCGCCGCGGAAACCACGGCGAGGAAGGGCGATAGCCCCCATGACGATGACCGACCCGATCGCAGACTTCCTGACGCGTCTGCGCAACGCGAACTCGGCGCACCACGACACGGTGACCATCCCGTACTCGAAGCTGAAGTCGCACATCGCGGAGATCCTGCAGGCCGAGGGCTACATCTCCGGCTGGACCACCGAGGACGCCCGCGTGGGCAAGAACCTCGTGGTCGAGCTGAAGTACGGCCCGAGCCGCGAGCGTGCGCTCGCCGGCATCAAGCGCGTGTCGAAGCCCGGCCTCCGGGTGTACGCGAAGTCGACCAACCTGCCGAAGGTCCTCGGTGGCCTGGGCGTGGCGATCCTGTCCACGTCCTCCGGTCTCCTGACGGACAAGCAGGCCGCAAAGAAGGGCGTGGGTGGGGAAGTCCTCGCCTACGTCTGGTAAGTCCGAGACGGAAAGGAGCTAGCCAATGTCTCGTATCGGCAGAATCCCCGTTTCGGTCCCGGCCGGCGTGGATGTTTCCATCAACGGCGCCGTCGTGACGGTGAAGGGCCCCAAGGGCACCCTCACGCACACGGTCGCGTCGCCCATCGAGGTCGCCCGCGACGACGAGGGGGCCCTCGTGGTCACCCGTCCGAACGACGAGCGCCTCTCGCGGTCGCTGCACGGCCTCACGCGCACCCTCCTGGCGAACCTCGTCACCGGCGTCACCGCCGGCTACGAGAAGAAGCTGGAGATCGTCGGCACCGGTTACCGCGTGACGGCCAAGGGTGACGCGCTCGAGTTCGCGCTCGGCTTCAGCCACCCGGTGTCCGTGACGCCGCCCGCCGGCATCACCTTCGCCGTCGAGTCCCCGACCAAGTTCTCGGTCGCCGGCATCGACAAGCAGCAGGTGGGCGAGGTCGCCGCGAACATCCGCAAGATCCGCAAGCCCGAGCCGTACAAGGGCAAGGGCGTGCGCTACGCGGGCGAGAACGTCCGCCGCAAGGTCGGAAAGGCTGGTAAGTGAGCCATGGCGATCACCATCATCGGTAAGGGCAAGTTCAAGGCCCGCAAGCGCCGCCACCTCCGGCTGCGCAAGAAGGTCGCCGGCACCGCCGCGCGTCCGCGCCTGGTCGTCACCCGGTCGAACCGCAACCTCGTCGCGCAGGTCGTCGACGACGCCGTGGGCCGCACCCTGGTCTCCGCCTCGACCCTCGAGGTGGACCTGCGTGCCGCCGAGGGCGACAAGACGGCCAAGGCCCGTCGCGTCGGCGAGCTGATCGCCGAGCGCGCCAAGGCGGCCGGCATCGACGCGGTGGTCTTCGACCGCGGCGGCAACAAGTACCACGGGCGTGTGGCCGCAGTGGCCGACGCCGCCCGCGAGGGCGGTCTGGCGCTGTGACGACGACCATTCCCGCATCGAAGAAGAGGATCCACTGATGGCTGCTCCTCAGCGCAGCAACACGGGCGCTCCCCAGGGCCAGGGCGGCGGTGACCGCCGCGACGGCGGTCGCCGTGACGGCCGCCGGGGCGACGCCGCCGAGAAGAGCGCGTTCCTCGAGCGCGTCGTCTCCATCAACCGCGTCGCCAAGGTCGTCAAGGGTGGCCGTCGCTTCAGCTTCACCGCCCTGGTCGTCGTCGGCGACGGCGACGGCACGGTCGGTGTCGGCTACGGCAAGGCCAAGGAGGTGCCCGCGGCGATCGCCAAGGGTGTCGAGGAGGCGAAGAAGAACTTCTTCCGCGTCCCCCGCATCCAGGGCACCATCACCCACCCCATCCAGGGTGAGGCCGCCGCCGGCGTCGTCTTCCTGCGTCCCGCGTCCCCGGGTACCGGCGTGATCGCCGGCGGTCCGGTGCGTGCGGTGCTCGAGTGCGCCGGCGTCCACGACATCCTGTCGAAGTCCCTCGGCTCCTCCAACGCGATCAACATCGTGCACGCCACGGTCGCCGCGCTGAAGGGTCTCGAGGAGCCGGCCGCCGTCGCCGCGCGCCGTGGCCTGCCGCTCGAGCACGTCGCCCCGGCGTCGCTGCTCAAGGCCCAGGCCGCGGGTCGCGCCGCGAAGACGGAGAAGGTGGGTGCCTGATGGCTCGCCTGAAGGTGACCCAGACCAAGTCCGCCATCGGCGGCAAGCAGAACCAGCGCGACACGCTGCGCACCCTGGGCCTCAAGCGGATCGGCGACGTCGTCGTCAAGGAGGACCGTCCTGAGATCCGCGGCATGGTCAAGACGGTGACGCACCTGGTCGCGGTCGAGGAGGTGGAGTGACGATGGCGGAGAAGGAGACCGAGAAGGTCGAGGAGACCGCTGCCGCGGCTCCGAAGGCCACGCGCGCCAAGAAGGCGACGGCGACCGAGTCGGCCGCCGAGAAGCCGGCCCGCAAGGCCCCGGCCCGCACGACCAAGGCGAAGGCCGAGGCCGAGGCGGCTGCCGAGGAGAAGCCGGCTGCCAAGGCGAAGGCCCCCAAGGCCGCCGCCGCCAAGGCCGACAAGGCCGAGGCGAAGGCGACCGAGGGTGCCGGCGGCACGCTCAAGGTGCACCACCTGCGTCCGGCCCCGGGTGCCAAGACCGCCAAGACCCGCGTGGGTCGTGGTGAGGCGTCCAAGGGCAAGACCGCCGGTCGCGGTACCAAGGGCACCAAGGCCCGGTACCAGGTGCCGGAGCGCTTCGAGGGCGGGCAGATGCCGCTGCACATGCGGCTGCCCAAGCTCCGCGGCTTCAAGAACCCGTTCCGGGTCGAGTACCAGGTCGTGAACCTGGACAAGCTGTCGGCGCTCTACCCCGACGGCGGCGACGTCACGGTGGCGGACCTGGTCGCGAAGGGCGCGGTCCGCAAGGGCCAGCCCGTCAAGGTGCTCGGCACCGGCGAGATCACGGTGAAGGTGTCCGTGGCCGTCGACGCGTACTCCGGCTCGGCCAAGGAGAAGATCCTGGCCGCCGGCGGCAGCGTCGCGCAGGACTGATCCCAGACGAACGGGGTCGGCGAGGGCTCCAGGCCCCGCCGGCCCCGTTCGGCTTTCCCCGGGGGACCGGGCCGGACCCGGCCCGCGACCCCGCCGCCGCCACGGCCGCACGGCCGGGGGGCGATGCCCACCCAGGGACGGAAGTCCGTTAGGGTTCGGCAGGGCGTCGGGCGCCACGGTGCGCCCGACCCGACGACGGACCGGCGCGCGGCGTGCCGGCCGCCTCGACGACATCCCGCTTCGGCGGAGCAGGAGGACACGTGCTCAGCGCATTCGTGCGGGCGTTCCGGACACCCGACCTGCGGCGCAAGCTGCTGTTCACCATCGGCATCATGGTGATCTTCCGGATCGGCTCGTTCCTGCCGACCCCGGGCGTGTCCTACCCGAACGTGCAGATCTGCATCGACCAGGGCGAGTCGAACACGCTGCTCGGCCTGGTGAACCTGTTCAGCGGCGGCGCGCTGCTGCAGCTGTCGGTGTTCTCGCTCGGGATCATGCCGTACATCACCGCGAGCATCATCATCCAGCTCCTGCGCGTGGTGATCCCCCGGTTCGAGGCCCTGCACAAGGAGGGCCAGTCCGGCACCGCGAAGCTCACGCAGTACACGCGGTACCTGACGATCGGCCTCGCCGTCCTGCAGTCGACGACCGTCATCATCACGGCCCGCAACGGCCAGCTCTTCCAGGGCTGCTCCGTGGACGTGATCCCGGACGACAGCATCATGACGACGCTGCTCATGATCATCACGATGACCGCCGGTACCGGCCTCATCATGTGGCTGGGCGAGCTCATCACCGAGCGCGGCGTCGGCAACGGCATGTCGCTGCTCATCTTCACCTCGATCGCCGCGTCCTTCCCGGGCGCCATGTGGTCGATCGCGGGCGGCTCCGGCGGCATCGGCGCGTTCCTGGTGATCATGGCGATCATCGTCCTGGTCATCGCGCTGGTCGTCTTCGTCGAGCAGTCCCAGCGCCGCATCCCGGTGCAGTACGCCAAGCGCATGGTGGGGCGTCGCACCTACGGCGGGTCCTCGACCTACATCCCGATCAAGATCAACATGGCCGGCGTGATCCCGGTGATCTTCGCGTCGTCCCTGCTGCAGGTCCCCGCGCTGCTCGCCGGCTTCGGCGACCAGACGTCCGGCTGGAAGCAGTGGGTCGCGACCAACCTCGCCGCCACCGACGCGCCGCTGCACATCGCGCTGTACGTCCTGCTGATCATCTTCTTCTGCTACTTCTACACGGCGATCACGTTCAACCCGGACGAGGTCGCGGACAACATGAAGCGGTACGGCGGGTTCATCCCCGGCATCCGCGCCGGCCGTCCCACGGCCGAGTACCTGGACTACGTGATCACCCGCATCACCGCGCCCGGGTCCCTCTACCTCGCGCTGGTCGCGCTGATCCCGACGATCGCGTTCATCGTCCTGGGCGTCGGCACGAACATCCCGTTCGGCGGCTCGTCGATCCTCATCGTCGTGGGCGTCGGCCTCGAGACGGTGAAGCAGATCCAGTCGCAGCTCGAGCAGCGCCACTACGAAGGGTTCCTCCGATGAGCACCGCTCCGGCAGCCTCCGGCTCCACCGCCCGCCTCGTCCTGCTCGGCCCCCCCGGGGCCGGCAAGGGCACCCAGGCCGCGCGCCTGGCCGAGCGGCTCGGCGTCCCGGCGATCTCGACCGGCGACATCTTCCGCGCCAACATCAAGGGCGGCACCGAGCTCGGCCGCACCGCGCAGGAGTACACCGCGCGCGGCGAGCTCGTCCCGGACGAGGTCACCAACGCGATGGTGCGCGACCGGCTCGCGCAGCCGGACGCCGCCCAGGGCTTCCTGCTCGACGGCTACCCGCGCAACACCGCGCAGGTCGGCGAGCTCGACGCGATCCTCGAGGCGGACGGCCGCGCGCTGGACGCCGCGCTCGAGATCACCGCGGACGCGGACGTCGTCGTCGAGCGGCTGCTCAAGCGCGCCGAGATCGAGGGCCGCGCGGACGACACCGAGCCCGTGATCCGCCGGCGCCTGGACGTGTACGCCGAGCAGACCGCCCCGGTCTCGGGCCTGTACGCCGAGCGCGACCTGCTGGTCCGCGTCGACGGCATCGGCGAGGTCGACGAGGTCACCGAGCGCCTGCTCGCGGCCCTCGCCTCCCAGGTCGGCTGACCGGCGGGGGAGTCGTGTTCGGACGCGAGAAGATCGAGCTCAAGACGCCCGACCAGGTGCTGCTCATGCGGCGCGCCGGGCTGGTCGTCGCCGACGCCCTGGCGGCGGCGCGCGCGGCCGCGGTGCCCGGCGCGACCACGGCCGACCTGGACGCCGTCGCCGCCGCGGTGATCGCGGACGCCGGCGCGCTGCCGTCGTTCCTCGGGTACTACGACTACCCGGCGACCATCTGCGTGTCGGTCAACGACGAGGTCGTGCACGGCATCCCGTCCGGCCGCGTGCTGCAGCCGGGCGACGTGGTGTCGATCGACTGCGGCGCGATCGTCGAGGGCTGGCACGGCGACTCGGCGCTCACCCTGGTGCTGCCCGAGGCCGACCCGGCCGACGTCGCGCTGGCGGACCTGACCGAGCGCGCCATGTGGGACGGCATCGCCGCGCTCGCCTGCGAGGGCGGCGGGATCGCCGACCGGCTGGCGGTCGTGGGCGACGCGGTGGAGGACGCCGTCGCGGCGGCGGACGCGGCCGTGAACGGGGGCGTGCCGTTCGGCATCGTCCAGGACTACGTCGGGCACGGCATCGGCTCCGCGATGCACCAGCCGCCGGACGTCCTCAACTACCGGGCCCGCGACCGCGGGCCGAAGCTCCGCGCCGGCATGTGCCTGGCGGTCGAGCCGATGATCACCCGGGGCGGGCACGCCACCGAGGTGCTCGACGACGACTGGACCGTCGTCACGGCGGACGGCGCCCGCGCGGCGCACTGGGAGCACTCGGTCGCCCTGCACGACGGCGGCATCTGGGTGCTCACGGCCGTCGACGGCGGCGCGGCGGAGCTCGCCGCGCGCGGCGTCGCGGTGGCCCCGCTGGGCTGACGCCCGGCCGCGCGCCGGCCCGCCCGGCCCCTCCCGAGACCCACCTCCCCGCCGCGGGGACGGTGGGTCTCGGCGTCCCGCGGGTCACCCGCGCGCGCCGCCCGTGACCCCGGCGGGTGAATCCGGTCCCTCGCGCGGGTGCTAGCACCTCACCCCAAAGCGGACAGACCAGGTCAGAGGGGTGCTTTCACCCCATAGCGGACTCATGACGGGTCAGGTTGCGCCCGAAGGTATGGCGTCCCCCTCCGCGTGACGCCCCGTCGTCGCGCGCTCGTGCCCGCCCCGAAAGCCGCGCATGCCTGCCTCGCTCCGCCTCCGTCTCCGCCGACCCGCCGTGCTGGCCGTCGTCGGGGCGCTGCTCGCCCCGCTCGTCGTGGCCACCACCGCGCCCGCGGCCGTCGCCGCCGCCGACCCGGTGCTCACCGTCACGGGCTTCTCGGTGACCTCCGGCGCCACCGCGCAGGCCGCGCCGCCCGCCGACCCGGAGCTCGGGTTCGACGCGGCGTACACGGCGAGCCCCGCCGCGGGCACCGTCAACAGCACCCTCGGCTACCGGTGCGCGGGCGACGAGTCGTCGTGCGAGCACGCGACGATGGACGTGGCGCTCGACGCGCTGCGGCTGACCCAGGCGCTGGACGTGTCCGGCCTCGGCGCGACCGTGCAGTACTGGGCCGACGCCGTCGGCGGCACCGCGACCGCCGACTACGCCACCGCCGCCGCGTTCTCCGTGCGGTTCACCAGCACCACCTCGGACGGCCTCACCGGCCTGCAGTCGGGCGTCAGCGGGGACCTGCGCCTGTCGACCCGCCTGGTGACGCCGGCCGCGGGCGGCACGCAGACCGGGACCATCACCGCCACCCCCACGGCCACCGGGGGCGTCGGGACCAGGGGCCGGGTGCGGGTCACCGGCGAGTTCCCGGTGAACCTCGCCACCAGCACCCAGATCTCCTGGGCCCGCGAGGGCTGGCTCTCGGGCGTCGTCGACGGCGCGGACACCCCGACCAACTCCGCCACCGTCACCGGCACGCTGACCGGCGACCCGGCGGACAGCCTCACGCTGACCTGGGGCGGCAGCAACCCCGCCACGGCGCCCGCCGCCGGCACCGTCGGGATGCTCACCGACCTGACCGGGCTCGCGATCACCGCCTGGCCCGCCGGCGCGGCGACCGCGGCCGTCACCGGGTGGACCTGGACGGGCTCGGGCGCGCCCACGCGGGTGACCATCGGGACTGCCACGGGCCCGGACGCCGCGGCCGACCTGCTCGCCGGCCTCGACGCGACCACGCGGTCCCGCCTCACCGGCCTGCAGGTCGTGTTCGCCGCGGCCACCGGCGGCCTGGTCGCCTCCGCCTCGCCCGCCACCCTGCGGGTCGACGTGCGCGAGCACGGCAGCCAGGGCGCGACCCCCGTCGCGCGCACCGGCGGCACGGCCGACTACGTGACCGCGGGCGCCGCGACCTTCTCGGCCGCCTCCGACATGAACACCCTCACCGTGACCGGCACCGCGACCGCGCGGGCCGCGCGCGGCGCGGCGACCTCCGGCGCCACCACCGACACCCGGGGCTTCCGGATCTTCGACCCGCGCGCGTACGCGGGCTCCGCGACCGCGCTCGTCGGCCTCAGCACCCCGGTGTACGGCGGCGGGTTCGTCCGCGGCACCGCCGCCGGCACCAACTGGTCGCGGCGCGCCGTCGACGCGCTCGTCGTCGAGGTCCCGGCGACCGCCGCGCAGGTGACGGCCACCGACGCCGCGATCGACCCCGACCTCCCGGCCCTGGCCAACCCGTTCGGCGCCGGCCTGGCCTTCGCGGGCTTCGGCGCCGCGCGCGGCACCGCGCCCGGGCGCACCGACAGCGCGGACGGCTCCGGCGTCGCGGTCCAGGGGCTCACCGGTCCCGCGCGCCTCGAGCTCACCGTGCTCGCCGGCTCGGTCGAGCACACCGTCGACCTCGACGCCGCCGCGCCCGCCGTGCCGACCGACCCGGCCGCGTTCGGGCTCGCGTCCTGGTCCGAGGTCACCGGGTTCCGCGCCACCGTGCGCGGCGCCGGTGCCGCCGTGCCCATGGGCGCGTCGGTCACCCTGCCGTACCTCGCCCGCACCGCGACCGCGAGCGCCGCGGCCACCTACGCCGTGCACACCGTCGCGACCACCACGCTCGGTACCGACACCTCCGCCGTCACCCCGCGCACCCAGGCCAGCGGCAACCGCCCCGTCACCGCGGCCACCGTCGCCGTCGCCGTGCCGACCGTCGACGTCGCCGGCACCAAGTACGTCGCCGAGCCGTACGTCACCCGCTCCGCCGGCGCGACCGTCGACGCGGTGCTCGAGGCGACCGCCCGCCCGCTGAGCGGGGGGAGCGGGCACCTGCCCGACACGCTGACCCTCGAGGACAGCGCCGCCGCGCGCACCGCCGCGACCGGGGGGACCTCGGGCGCCGCCTGGTGGACCGCGTTCGCGCCGACCTCCGTCGAGGCCGCCGTGCCGGCCGGCGGCTCCGCGCAGCTGCAGTACTACACGGCCGCCGACCCCCAGTGGGTCGGCTTCGGCGGCGACCTCGCCGCCCTCGGCGACACCGCCGACTGGCGCGGCGTCCGCGTCGTCGTCACCCGCCCCGGCGGCGGCACCTTCGCCAACGGCGACCGCGCGCGCGTCCGGATCACCTTCGCGCTGCGCGCCGGCGTCACGACGGGCACCTGGGCGGACGGCGCCGACCGCACCAACGTCGCCCAGATCACCTCCTCCGCGGCGATCGAGGGCTTCACGGTGACCAGCACGGTCCGCCGCGTCTCGGACACCGTCCGCATGCTCGGGGGCTCCGGCGGCACGGGCTACTCCGCGCTGGTCAAGACGATGGACAACCGCAACCGCACCGAGGGCAACGGCGACGCGACCACCGCGACGCTCACCTGGGGCACCGGCGGCGAGGACCTGTCGAGCGTCACCGTCACCGACGCGAACGGCGTCACCGGCGCGCAGCAGGACCCGGCGACGGGCTCCGCGGGCAGCTTCTACGACACCTTCGACCTCACCGGCGTCCAGCCGATCACCTCGGGCCCCGCGGCGTCCGGCGTCTACGACCCGTACCTGGTGTTCGACCGCGTGACCGACGTGCGCGTCTTCGACGTCGCGGACGGCCGCTGGGAGTCCCTGGCCACCCGCGTGTGGACCGGCACCGCCTGGGCCGACCGGACGAACCCCGCCGCCGCCCGGACGGACGTCGCGTTCGGCGGCGCCGCCGCGCAGGGCGCCTTCCCGTACGCGGGCTCGTTCCCGGGCGTGCAGATCCAGTCCGCGTCGCTGCGGGCCCGGATCGGCGGCGTGCAGCTGGTCTACGCCGCGCGCCCCGACGCCGAGCGGCAGGCGCTGGCCGCCTCCGACTGGCGGCGCGGCCTGCTGGGCACGCTGACCACCGGCGCCGTCGCGAGCACCGACGCGCCCGCGCGCCAGCTCGCCGTCTCCTTCGCCCTGCGCGACACCTCCCGCGCCACCGGCCAGCCCGCCAACGACGCCTACACCTACACCGGCTCCGTCGCCGGCGAGGTGGAGAACTCCGGCCGCGTGACCGGCGCCGCGACCGCCGACGGCTCCGCGGTCGACCTCGGCGGCCCGGTGAACCCGGTCGGCGAGCGCGTCGTCACCCTCCAGCCCGCGTCGCTCGGCGCCACCGCCACCAAGTCCTGGCTCCGGGACGCCAACGGCAGCCCGCTGACCGGCAGCAGCAACCTGCACGACCTCGCGCTGCCCGTCGACCCGTCCGCCGCGCCCGACTCCGCGTGGCCGACCGCGACCCTGACCGCCACCGCCGCCAGCGTCTCCGGCACCCGCGTGGACCAGCTGGTGCTGACCGAGCCGCAGGGCATCGACACCGCCACGACGATCGACGCCGACGCGCCCTTCGCCGCCTTCGCGATCACCGACGTCCGCGAGCTCACCGACGCGGGCGGCCTGCCGGGCGCGTCCGCGGTCGAGGTCGTCGTGTACGAGCGGGCCGCCGACGGCGCGGTCAGCCACCGGACCGTCCCGCGTTCCGAGCTGCTCGACGCCGACGAGGCCGCCCTGGCCGACGTCGTCGGCGTGCAGGTGCGCTACACCGGCCGCATCGCCTGGACGAACCAGGCCCGCCTGGTCCTCGGCACCCGCCTGCTCGCGCACAACCGCGTGACGGGCGACGTCCCCGAGGCCGGCGTCGGCGACGACGTGGTCCAGGTCGCGAACGTCGCCGAGGCCCGGGTCACCGACGCGCGCGTCTGCGCGGGCGAGACCCGCGGGATGTCCCGCACGCCCACCTGCGCGCCGGGCACCGCGTCCGGGACCGCCCGCGACGCCGTCTCCCTGCGCGGCGCCCAGCTCGAGGCGTTCCCGACCGTGACCGTCTCGCCCGTCGACGTCCAGCGCGACGCCGCCGCGCCCGCGGTCACCAGCACGCTGTCCGTGCAGAACTTCGGCCTCACCCCGGCCGACCAGCTGCTGCTCACCGACGCCGACGCGCGGTTCTTCAACGCCGTCGCCCTCCGGACCGTGGCCGTGCAGTCCGTGCCGTCCGGCGTCGAGCGCGCCGAGCTCGAGGTCCTCGTCGCCGCGGCCGGCCTCGACGTCGACGCGGACGGCGGCTACGCC
This sequence comes from Cellulomonas sp., assembly GCF_035634735.1. Taxonomy (GTDB): domain Bacteria; phylum Actinomycetota; class Actinomycetes; order Actinomycetales; family Cellulomonadaceae; genus Cellulomonas. Next base: position 10,131 of record NZ_DASQCJ010000189.1, on the reverse strand, counting down.
GGCACGCCGACCTGGCAGGCCTGGGACGCCCTCGTGCCGACCGGCACCTGGGACCTCGCGGCCCTCGCCGCCCAGCACGGCGTCCAGGCGGCCGACGTCATCGGCGTCCGCGTGCGGTTCCTCGACACCGACTCCTCCACCATCCCCGCGCCCGGCCAGGGCTACGGCCGCGTCGTGCTCGCGGGCACCCTCCGCGAGGAGCTCCGCACCGGCGGCCTGCCCAGCGCCGTCGGCGCCGACGGCTGGCGCTACCAGGGCCGGGCCGAGCTCACCGCGAACCCGGGCGAGAGCGCCCGCGGCGTGATCAGCAACTCCGTCACCGCCCAGGCCCTGCGCGCCGACCTCGGCTCGCAGGCGCAGACCGCCGGGCCCGTCAGCACCACCGTGCACGCGGGCGCCGCCACCATCCGGGTGCAGAAGACCGAGCTCGACCCCGCGTCCCGCGCGCCGGGCGACTTCGTCCGGTACCGGATCGCCGTCACCAACACCGCGAGCGGCGCGAACGCCGCCGACCTCACCGGCCTGGTCGTCACCGACCGGCTGCCCGAGGACGGCTCGCTCGTCCACGGCGCCGCGCCCGAGGGGCAGGCCCCGGTCGTCGTGCAGGCCGCCGGCGGCGGGGCGAACCCGCTCGGCGACCCCGCCGTCACCGCGGAGGACGGCGTCCTCACGCTGACCTTCCCGGCCGACAGCCGGCTCGCCCCCGGCGCGGGCGTCGAGGTCCTCGTCTGGCTGCGGATCGCCACCGACCTGTCGACCACGACGATCGTGAACACGGCCACCGCCGCCTCCGCGACCCGCCCCGTGCAGGCCGCCCCGACGGGCGACGACGGCGGTACCGCCTGCGCGCCCGGCAGCTACGACGCGGCCACCGCCTCCTGCCTCGCCCGCGCCGGGGCCGTCACCATCGGCGGCGCGAACGTCTACGTCTCCGAGGAGTGGGTCCGCGACGCCGCCGGCACCCAGGGCGCCGTCCGCACCACCCCGGCGCGCGCCGGCCAGGCGGCCGACTGCGCCCCGCGGGGGACCGGCGCCGACGACCGCGACTGGTACCGCTTCCCGTGCTCCGTCGTGACCACGGCCGGCTCGACGACGCAGTGGCAGGTGCAGGTCACCAGCCGCGCCACGATCTCGACCGACCGGCTCGAGATGATCTCCATGCTCCCCACCACCGGCGACTACCCGGCGATGGACGGCAGCGCGGCGGGCAGCCGCGGCAGCCAGTGGCGGCCCGTGTGGGACGGCGTCGTGCCGACCCTGGTGACGGGCGCGGGCCTCCCGGCCGGCGCCACCGTCGCGGTCTACACCACCACGGCCGACTACCGGCAGGGCGGCCTCGCCGCCAGCGCCGCGTTCGACCCGGTGCCGTCGACCTGGTCGAGCACCCCGCTGACCCCCGGGCAGCAGGTGCCGGCCGCCCAGGCCGCGCGCGTGACGGGCCTCAAGTTCGTCGTGAGCTTCACCTCCGCCGACCGGTTCTCCTCCGGCGAGTCCGTCCGCGTCCAGTGGGCGATGCGCACCCCGCTGTCCGGCGCGCGCGCCGCCGCCGACACCTGGAGCTCCTTCGCGTTCCGCGTGCCGGCCGACGGCGCCGCCGGGCGGCCGACCGACGTCACCTCCGTGCCGCTCAAGGCCGGCGCCCGGTTCGCCCTCGCGGCCGCCGGGGCCGACCCGCTCGTCGCCGTCGGCGACCGGGTGTGGCTCGACGCCGACCGCGACGGCCGGCAGTCCGACGACACCGCGGTCGAGCCCGGCGTGCCCGGCGTGACCGTCGACGTGCTCGCCGTCTCCGGCGGCACCGCGACCTACGTCGCCTCCGCCGAGACCGACGCCGCCGGCGACTGGCTGGTCGACGGCCTGCCCGCCGGCACCTACGACCTCGCGTACACCCTGCCGGGCGCGCTCGCCGCGCAGTACCGGTACACCGGGGCGGGCGCGGGCTCCGACGACACCGTCGACTCCGACGCCGTCGTCGACCCCGCCGCGCCCGCCACCGCCGTCGACGCGGGCGTCGTGCTCGGCGCCGGCGGCAGCGAGACCACCGCGGTCGGCTCCCTGCCCCAGGCGTGGCAGGACGCCCACCCGGACCTCGTCGCCACCCAGGTCGACCTCTCGCACGACGCGGGCCTGCAGTGGCGGCCGCTGGCCGTCGGCGACCGCGTGTGGTTCGACGCCGACCGCGACGGCCGGCAGGGCGCGGGCGAGGCCGCCGTCGAGGGCGCCACCGTGCGCCTGCTCGGCACCGGCGACGCCGTCCTGGCGACCACCGTCACCGGCGCGGACGGCGCGTACGTCTTCGACGCGCTCGACCCGGGCACCTACCGGGTCGAGGTCGAGCTGCCCGACGCCCTCGCGCAGCGGTGGACCTTCACCGCCGCGCTCGTCGGGGACGCCGCCGGCGACTCCGACGTCCTCGCCGCGACCCCGCGCCTCGGCCGCACCGCGGCGTTCACCCTGACCCCCGCCGCGCAGTCCCTCGCGGCCGTGCACGACCTCGCGGGCGACCCCGTCTGGGCCGGCGCCGACGCCGACTACGCCGACCCGACCCGGGACGCCGGCCTCGCCGAGCTGCCCGTGCGCGTCGGCGACCGGGTGTGGGTCGACGTCGACGGCGACGGCGTGCAGGACGCCGGCGAGCCCGGCCTGCCGGGCGTGGTGCTCACGCTGAGCGCGGGCGCCGACGGCACAGGGGGCCCGGTCACCGACGCCGCCGGCGCGGCCGTCGGCCCGGTCACCACCGACGCCGACGGCGCGTACGCCTTCACCGGCCTGCTGCCCGGCGCGTACACCGTCACCGTCGACCCGGTCGCCTCCGCGGCCGCCCTCGCGCCCTACCGGCCCACCGTCGCCGGGGCGGGCGACCCCGCGACCGACTCGTCCGCGGGCTCCGCCGCCACCGCCGTCCCGCTCGTGGGCGGCCAGGCCGACGACACCCTCGACTTCGGCTTCCGCCCGCTGTGGGCGCTCGGCGACCGGGTGTGGCTCGACACCGACCGCGACGGCGTGCAGGACGCCGGCGAGCCGTCCTTCCCGGGCGTCACCGTGCGGCTGCTCGACGCGGCCGACGCGGAGGTCGCCCGCACGGTGACCGACGCCGACGGCCGGTGGTCCTTCGACCTGCTGGAGCCCGGCACGTACCGCGTCGAGCTCCAGCTCGCGGCGGCCGACGCCGCCCGGTACACCTGGACGACCCCGCGCTCCGCCGCCGCCCCGCGCGCCGACGCCGACTCCGACGTCGCGGAGACCGCGCCCGGCACCGCCGCGACCCCGGCGATCACCGTCGGCCCCGGCGCCGCGGGCGTCCGGCCCGCCACCGCCGCGGACGGCCTCGTGGCCGCCTACGTGGACGACACCTGGGACGCGGGCCTCGTCGAGCGGCCCGTCGCCGTCGGCGACCGCGTGTGGTTCGACGAGGACCTGGACGGCCTGCAGGGAGCCGGCGAGCCGGGCGTGCCCGGCGTCGTCGTCACCCTGCGGACCACCGACGGGCGCGCGGTCACCGGGATCGGTGGGGCCGTGGTCGGCCCGGTCACCACCGACGCCGACGGCGCCTACGCCTTCGCCGGGCTGCTGCCGGGCGAGTACGTCGTCCGGATCGACCGCATCGCCTCCGCCGACGCGCTGGCCGGCTACGCGCCGACCGTCGCGGGCGCCGGCGCCGACCGGGCCCTCGACTCGTCCACCTGGACCGCGACCTCGCGGGTCCTGGTCGGCGGCGAGTCCGACACCACGCTGGACTTCGGCCTGGTGCTCGCCGACGACGTGCAGCTCGCGCTGCGCAAGGTCCCCGTCGCCCGCACCGCGGACAGCATCACCTGGGACGTCACCGTCATGTCCACCGGCACCCAGGACGCCTACGCCGGCTTCAGCGTCGTCGACGCCCTGCCCGGCGCGCTGACCTTCCGGTCCGCGTCCGGCACCGGGTTCGCCTGCGTCGCCGTCGACCGCGTCGTCACCTGCGACCACGACGGCTCGCTGCCCGCCGGGGAGTCGGCCACCGTCCGGATCGTCACCGGCCTCACCGCCGCGGGGGCCGACGTCACCAACACGGCCACCGTGGACGTCGAGGGCCGGGGCTACCGGTTCGAGGTGCTCGCCGCCGAGGACGTCGCGTGGAGCGAGCCCGCCGAGCGCACGGGCGGCGTGGCCGTCACGGCGCCGGGCGGCGACCTGGCGACCACCGGGTCCGACGCGGCGTGGCCGCTGGTCGCGGCCGGCGTGCTGCTCGCGCTGGGCGCGGCGCTGATCGCGCTGGCGCGGGGGCGGGGGCCGGCGCGGCCCGTGCGTGCGGCGGGGCGTGGGGGGAGCCGGCACCGGGCCTGACCGCCGCGGGCGGGGCGCCCGTGGCGCGCGGGAAGAACTCGCGCGCCACGGGCGTTGACCCCGTCGTGCCCGGCGGCGGCGCGTCCGCTTGACGGACCCGGCCGCGTTTCCTCGCAGGCGCCCGATGGCGTATGATCGTCCGTTGGGTGTGCGCCCTCGCGCTGTCGCACGTCCCGCCCGAGCCGACCGCACCGCGGTCGCGCGCGTGCGGGCCGCGTACCGGCGGGGACCGGGGCACGCCCACCACGTCCGCACCGCCCGCCGGCACCGCCGGTGGACGCGAGGGCGTGGGGATCGGCAGTTCAGGACAAGAGTTAGCGGAGGACATGGCGAAGAAGGACGGTGTCATCGAGATCGAGGGCAGCGTGATCGAGGCTCTCCCCAACGCGATGTTCCGCGTGGAGCTGACCAACGGTCACAAGGTGCTCGCCCACATCTCGGGCAAGATGCGCCAGCACTACATCCGGATCCTCCCCGAGGACCGGGTGGTGGTCGAGCTGAGCCCGTACGACCTGTCCCGCGGGCGCATCGTCTACCGCTACAAGTAACCGACCGAACGAGCATCGCCGTCGGCCTGCGTCCCGCGAGGGACCACGGCGCATCGGCGGCGGAGGAACAGGCCATGAAGGTCAAGCCCAGCGTCAAGAAGATCTGCGACAAGTGCAAGGTGATCCGCCGGCACGGTCGCGTCCAGGTGATCTGCGAGAACCTGCGCCACAAGCAGCGCCAGGGCTGAACGCCCTGCCGCTCGGGACGCACCTGAGCAGCACCGCCGCCGGATCCTGACGGACCGGCACCAAGCGCATCGCCGAACCGGCAGCGCACCCGCCACGGCGGGTCGCCACCGGTGAACCCCCGGCTCGGAGGCCGGGGCCCGCTCAACCCGCGGGAGGACGGTGCGGCAGACCTCCGATCGAAGTCCAAGGAGCCGAAAGGCACATGGCACGTCTTGTCGGCGTCGACCTCCCCCGCGAGAAGCGGCTCGAGATCGCGCTCACCTACATCTACGGCGTCGGCCGTACCCGCGCCCAGCAGACCCTGGCCGCGACGGGCATCAGCCCGGACCTCCGCGTCAAGGACCTGGACGACTCCCAGCTCGTCACCCTCCGCGACTACCTCGAGGGCAACTTCAAGCTCGAGGGCGACCTCCGCCGTGAGGTCGCCGCGGACATCCGCCGCAAGGTCGAGATCGGCAGCTACGAGGGCCTGCGTCACCGCCGCGGCCTCCCGGTGCGTGGTCAGCGCACCAAGACCAACGCGCGCACCCGCAAGGGCCCGAAGCGCACCGTCGCCGGCAAGAAGAAGGCCGGCCGGAAGTAACCCGCCCGCGGCCCGCCGGGCCTGTCCTCGGACAGCCGCCCGCGCCGCGACGGGGCACCGACCTCACGACCAGCAGCGAGAGAGAACGAGCACATGCCTCCCAAGACCCGCAGTTCCGTGCGCAAGCCGCGCCGCAAGGAGAAGAAGAACGTCTCCCACGGCCAGGCGCACATCAAGAGCACCTTCAACAACACGATCATCTCGATCACGGACCCCAGCGGCGCCGTGATCTCCTGGGCGTCGGGCGGCGACGTGGGCTTCAAGGGCTCGCGCAAGTCGACCCCGTACGCCGCGGGCATGGCCGCCGAGGCCGCCGCGCGCAAGGCCGCCGAGCACGGCATGAAGAAGGTCGACGTCTTCGTCAAGGGCCCGGGCTCCGGTCGCGAGACCGCGATCCGCTCCCTGACCGCGGCCGGCCTCGAGGTCGGCTCGATCCAGGACGTGACGCCGCAGGCCCACAACGGCTGCCGTCCGCCGAAGCGCCGCCGCGTCTGACCCGTAGCCGGGCCGCCGTGGGCGGGGGAGCGATCCCCCGCCCACGGCGGTGCCGGCCGGTCGCGCGGGTGGACCGAGACCCGCGCCGCCCAGCGAGTACCTGCGCTGCGTCATATGGCGGACGCACGCTGAGAGGAACCCCGAAGTGCTCATCGCACAGCGCCCCACCCTGACCGAAGAGGTCATCTCGGAGTACCGCTCGCGGTTCTCCATCGAGCCGCTCGAGCCCGGCTTCGGCTACACGCTCGGCAACTCCCTGCGCCGGACCCTGCTGTCGTCCATCCCGGGCGCGGCCGTGACGAGCATCCGGATCGACGGCGTGCTGCACGAGTTCAGCACGGTGCCGGGCGTCAAGGAGGACGTCACCGAGATCATCCTCAACATCAAGAACCTCGTCGTCTCCTCGGAGAACGACGAGCCGGTCGTGATGTACCTGCGCAAGCAGGGTGCGGGTGACGTGACCGCGGCGGACATCGTGCCGCCGGCCGGCGTGGAGGTCCACAACACGGACCTGCACCTCGCCACGCTGAACGAGAAGGGCAAGCTCGAGATCGAGCTGACCGTCGAGCGCGGCCGTGGCTACGTGTCGGCGAACCAGAACAAGTCCTTCGAGGCCGAGATCGGCCGCATCCCGGTCGACTCGATCTACTCGCCGGTGCTCAAGGTGACCTACAAGGTCGAGGCGACCCGTGTCGAGCAGCGCACCGACTTCGACAAGCTCGTCGTCGACGTCGAGACCAAGCCGGCGATCAGCCCGCGCGACGCCCTGGCGTCCGCCGGCAAGACGCTGGTGGAGCTGTTCGGCCTCGCCCGCGAGCTGAACGTCGAGGCCGAGGGCATCGAGATCGGCCCGTCGCCGACCGACGCGGCCCTGGCCGCCGACCTGGCGCTGCCGATCGAGGACCTGCAGCTGACCATCCGGTCGTACAACTGCCTCAAGCGCGAGGGCATCCACACCGTGGGCGAGCTCGTGGCGCGTTCCGAGGCCGACCTGCTCGACATCCGCAACTTCGGTGCGAAGTCGATCACCGAGGTCAAGGAGAAGCTGGCCGAGCTCAACCTGTCCCTCAAGGACAGCCCGCTCGACTTCGACCCGACCGCCGCCGCGTACTACGACGGCGACGAGGGCGACTTCACCGAGGACGAGCAGTACTGATGCCGGGGAGGCGGTGCACCGCTGAGGTGCGCCGCCGGCCCATCACTGGAACCAAGGAGTAACGACATGCCTACGCCCACCAAGGGTCCCCGGCTCGGTGGCGGCCCGGCGCACGAGCGGCTGATCCTGGCCAACCTGGCCACGGCGCTGTTCGAGCACAAGCGCATCACGACGACCGAGGCCAAGGCCAAGCGCCTGCGCCCGCTCGCCGAGCGCCTGGTGACGTTCGCCAAGCGCGGCGACCTGCACGCCCGCCGCCGCGTCCTCACCGTCGTCCGCGACAAGTCGGTCGTCCACGAGCTCTTCGTGGAGATCGCCCCGCAGATGGCCGAGCGTCAGGGTGGCTACACCCGCATCACGAAGATCGGCCCCCGCAAGGGCGACAACGCGCCGATGGCCGTGATCGAGCTCGTGCTCGAGCCCGTCTCGCCGAAGCAGGCCGTCGTCCGCGAGGCCACCAAGGCCGCGCAGAAGGCCGCGCCGAAGGCCGAGGAGACCCCGGCGGAGGAGACCCCCGCCGAGGAGACCACGGTCGAGGAGACCGCGACCGACGCCCCCGAGGCCGAGGCCGCCGACACCAAGGACGAGGCCGACAAGGCCTGATCCGCACGTCAGCACCGGGAGGGCCCGGGTCGCGCGAGCAGACGCTCGCGGGGCCCGGGCCCTTCTGCGTGCCCGGGGGCGGTGGCGCCGAGGGGCGGTGCGGCGCCGGGGCGGTGCGGCGTGCGGCGGAGTCGTGCGGGTCGGTGGGTACCGTGGCGCGTATGACGGTCCCCGTGGTGCTCGTGCACGGGCTGCGGACGTCCCGCACGATGTGGCGCGCGCAGGTCGAGGCGCTGCGGGCGTACGGCGTCGAGGCCCTGGCGATCGACCTGCCGGGTCACGGTGCGCGGCGGGGGGAGCGGTTCACGCTGGACGGGGCGGTGTCCGCCGTCGCGGACGGGGTGGACGCGCTCGGCGGGCGCGCGCTCGTCGTCGGGCTGTCGCTCGGCGGGTACGTCGGCATCGCGCACGCCGCGCGCCGGCCCGAGCAGGTGGCGGGGCTCGTGGCGGCCGCGTGCTCGACCCGGCCGCTCGTCGCGCTCGTCGACGGCTGGGCCCTCCTCGCCCGGGGCATCGTGCGGCTGCCCGACGCCGGCGCCGGCCTGAACCAGGGCATGGTCGACCGGGTGCTCTCCCCGTCCGCGGCGGCGGACGTGGCGGCGGGCGGGTTCGCGCTCGACGTGATGGACGACGTGCTGCGGGCCATGCGGGCCGCGACGCCCGTCACGGACCTCGCCCGGGTCGAGGCGCCCGTGTGGCTCGTGAACGGGCGGTACGACCACTTCCGGGGCGAGGAGCGCCGGTTCCTGCGGGCCTGCCGGGACGGGCGGCTCGTCGTCGTGCCGGGGGCCACCCACCTCGTCTCGTTGACCGCGCCCGTCGGGTTCACGCGGGTGGTGCTGGGGGCGGTCGACGCGGTGTCGCTGCTCGACGGGCGGGTGCCGAGTCCTCCACAGGCGTGAGGGTCGTGCGTGGTCCCCAGGGCGGCGCGGGTGGCGTGGGGGTCGGGCGGTGGTGCTGCCTAGCGTGGTGGTATGCCCGATGACGTGCTCGATCGCAGCGCCCCCGACGCCGATGGCGCCGGGGCTGCCCGCGTGCGGGGCGCGGGTGCGGACGCGGGCGCGGGCGCGGGACTCGGGGAGCGGTGGGACGCGCTGCCCGCGGGAGCGGGTCTGCTGGCGGAGCTGGAGGCCCTGGACCTGAGCGCGCTGGCGTCGTACGACCTGCCCGAGGTCGTGGTGCAGGCCCGGCGGGTCGCCGCCCGCGCGCACGCCCTGGAGACCGCCGCGGCGGCCGCGCTGGCGCGGCACCCGGACCTGCGGCACCCGGACCTGGGTGCGGTGTGCCGGGCCCTGCCCGAGGGCACCGCGTTCGTGCACGCCGACCTGGCGGCGGCCGACCTGTCCGCGCGGCTGCTCGTCCCGCCGGGCGAGGCGACGATGCTCATCCGTGAGGGCCGCGCGTACGCCGGCGCGCTGGCCGACACCGGTGCGGCCCTGGCCGACGGGCGGATCGAGCCGGCCAAGGCGCGGGCGATCGTGCAGGGCGCCGGGGACGAGCCGGCTGACGTGGCCGCTGCGGTCGAGGCCGAGGTGCTGCCGCGGGTCGCGGGCCGGTCGGTCAAGCAGGTCCGGGCCGACGTCGCGCGGGCGCTGAACCGGGTCGACCCCGACGGGGCCGCCGACCGGCACCGCGCCGCCCGCGCCTGCCGGACGGTGTCCCGGCCGAAGATCCTGCAGGACGGGATGGCCGGGCTGTGGACCGTGCTGCCCGCCGCCGACGCCGTGCGGCTGGACGGCATGCTCGACGCGCTGGCCCGCCGGTCCCGGGAGGCCGGCGACCCGCGCACCCTGGACCAGCTGCGCGCCGACGAGCTCCTGGACCGGGTGCTCGGGCGGTCGGGGCACCTGGTCGCGGCCGACGGCACCGTGCTGCCCTCGCGGCGCGACGGGGCGCACGAGGACCACGACTCCTTCGGGCTGCCCGTCGACGCCGCCCCGGAGGTCGCGCCGGCGCCGGCCGCTGCGCGGGCGGAGGCCGGTGCGCCGGCGGAGTCTGGCGCTCCGGCGCAGGCCGCGGCGACCCGCTGCCGGGATGCCGCGGAGCCTGCCCCGCGGGCCGTGGTGCACGTGACCGTGTCCCTGGCGACCCTGATGGGTGCCGACGACGAGCCCGGTGACCTCGCCGGGTACGGGCCGATCGACGCCCAGCAGGCCCGCGCGATGGCCCTGGACCTCGGGTCCAGCTGGCAACGCATCGTCACCGACCCGCTGTCCGGGACCGTCCTGGACGTC
>NZ_DASQCJ010000188.1:0-20786 GCF_035634735.1 Cellulomonas sp. | reverse complement strand
GGTGGGGGCGATCGGCGAGATCTCGCACATCATCGCGAGCATCAACGACTACCAGCTGACCATCGCCTCGGCGGTGGAGGAGCAGACGGCGACGACCACGGAGATGTCCCGCTCGGTGGCCGAGGCCGCGACCGGCTCGGGGGAGATCGCCACCAACATCACCGGCGTGGCCTCGGCCGCGACCCAGTCCTCCCAGACCCTCAACCAGATGGGCTCGGCCGTCGCGGAGCTCGCCCGGATGTCGGAGGACCTGCGCGGCCAGGTGTCGCGGTTCCGGTACTGACGGCGCCCCCGCCCCGGGGCCCGGGGCGGTCCGGAGCAGGGGGCCGGACACGGCGCGACCCCCCGCGCACGCGAGCGGCGTGCGCGGGGGGTCGCGGTGCGTGCGGGGGCGCCGGTCAGTCGGCCTGCGCCTTGCGGCGCGCGGCGGCCCGGGCCCGGACGACGTCGGCGATCTGCTGCGCCTGGGCGCTGACGAGGCGGCGGAGGTCGTCGTAGTGCCGGTCGACCTCGGCGTCGGTCGCGTCGCTGTCGCGCGTGGCGATCCAGGCACGCTTCGCGGCGCGGATGTCGGCGTCCGTGACCTCGACGCGCCAGGGGTCCTCGTTCATGAGTACAAGGTCCCACCGCGACCCGGGCAGGAATCGCTTTCCCCCGACTTTCACCCGCGGACGGGCCGGGTGAAGGTCTCAATTCACCTGATAGCCGGTCGATCTCTCCCATCCTTCAAGTACCGCTGGAGTGAGCGCCCACCGGCCCGCCGACCTGCCGGAACCGCCCCGCCGGGCCACGATGGTGCCACCGCGCACCGCGGCACCCCGGAGGAACGGAGCGACGACATGACCGAGCGCACCCTGCAGACGGACGGGGCGGGCGGCCCGGGCGAGACCGTGACGTACGACGTCGTGGTCCTGGGCGCGGGCGCGGTGGGCGAGAACGCCGCGGACCGCGCGGGCCGGCTCGGGCTGTCCGTGCTGGTGGTCGAGCACGAGCTGGTCGGCGGCGAGTGCTCGTACTGGGCGTGCATGCCGTCGAAGGCGCTGCTGCGGCCGGGTGCGGTGCTCGCCGCGGCGCGGGCGGTGCCGGGCGCCGCCGAGATGGTCCAGGGCATCCTCGACCCCGCCGCGGTGCTGGCCCGCCGCGACGAGTTCACCTCGCACTGGGACGACCACGGGCAGGTCGAGTGGCTGGACTCCGCGGGCATCGCCCTGCTGCGCGGCACCGCCCGGTTCACCGGCCCGAAGGAGCTCCTGGTCGAGTCGGACGAGGGGGACACCCGGGTCATCGCCCGGCACGCCGTGATCCTGGCGACGGGCAGCGAGCCGACGGTCCCCGGCGTGCCCGGGCTGGCGGTGGCGCAGCCGTGGACCTCCCGGGAGGCGACGGCCGTCAAGGACGTGCCGGCGAGCCTGGTCGTGCTGGGCGGCGGCGTGGTCGGCGTCGAGATGGCCGTCGCCTACCGCGACCTGGGCGCCGACGTCACCCTGCTGGTCCGCGGCGAGCGCCTGCTCGACAAGGCCGAGCCGTTCGCCGCCGAGGAGGTCGCGGCCGGCCTGCGCGACCTCGGCGTCGACCTGCGGTTCGGCACCAGCGCGACCCGGGTCGACCGGGACGAGCGCGGGGTGCACCTGACGGTCTCGGGCCCGCAGGGCGACGCGGAGCTGCACGCCGACGAGGTGCTGGTCGCGACCGGCCGCCGGCCGCGCACCGCCGACCTGGGGCTGGAGCGGATCGGGCTGGAGCCGGGCGCGCCGGTCGCGGTCGACGACGCGCTGCAGGCCGCCGGCGTGCCGGACGGCTGGCTGTACGCGGTCGGCGACGTCACCGGGCGCACCGCGACGACGCACCAGGGCAAGTACGACGCCCGGGTGGCCGGCGACGTGGTGGCCGCGCGGTTCTCCGCCGACGTGGCGGAGCCGGGGGAGGGCGCCGCCGACGCCCGGGCCGCGGAGCGGGAGGCGGGCGCGTTCAGCCGGTACCGCGCGTCCGCGGACCACGTCGCGGTGCCGCAGGTCGTGTTCACGCGGCCGGAGGTCGCCTGGGTCGGGCGCACCGAGCAGCAGGCGCGCGACGCCGGCCTGCGGGTGCGGGCCGTGTCCTACCCGATCGGCTCCGTGGCGGGCGCGTCGGTGTCGGCCGACGGCTACTCCGGCACGGCGCAGGTCGTCGTCGACGAGGACCGCGGCGTGCTGGTCGGCGCGACGTTCACCGGGCCGGACGCGGCGGAGCTGCTGCAGACGGCGACCGTGGCCGTCACGGGCGAGGTGCCGCTGGACCGGCTGTGGCACGCGGTGCCGGCGTACCCGACGGTGAGCGAGGTGTGGCTGCGGCTGCTGGAGACCGCGGGGCTCTGACGCCGGGCGCGCGGACGACGAGAGGGGCGGGACCGTCGCGGTCCCGCCCCTCTCACGTGGGGTCCTGCGCCGGTCAGCTCGCGAGCGAGCCGTCGCTCGACAGCACCAGGCCGAGGGAGGCCTCGCCCTGGCGGACGGCGTCGCCGATCAGGCCGAAGTCGTAGCTCTTGAACTCGCTGACGGTGATCCCGTAGGTGTCCTCGAGCCCGATCTGGCAGAACGGGCGCTCCGGGCACTCGGCCGGGCCGGCGAGCACGACGCCGCCGGCGCAGGCCTCGGCCAGGTCGGAGAGCGTGGTCACGCCGTGCTCGTCCGCGAACTCGGAGGTCACGGCGAACGCGTTCTGGTCCTGCGCCTCGGACACGGCGCCGAAGGTCAGGCCCGCGGCCGTGCCGAGCTCGGTGAGCGCCGCGACGGTGTCGTCCGGGTCGCCGCTCGCGACGGGCTCGGCGTCCGCGCCGTTGGCGGAGGTGTTGAGGAACTCCGCCAGCGTCGCGGCGTACTCGGGCGTGAGCGTGATCTGGCCGCTCTGCAGGGCCGGGAGGTAGGTCTCGCGGTTGCCGATGGTCTGCACCTCGGCGGTGTAGCCCGCGGAGCGCAGCACGTCGGCGTAGATCTCGGACAGCGTGGCGCTCTCCGAGAAGTTCGCGGCGCCGATCACGACGCTCTGGCCGCTGCCGGCGGTCGCGTCGGTGGCGGCCAGGCCCTCGTCCTCGACGAACTGCTGGGCGGCCTCGGTCGAGGTCTGCCGGTCGATGTCGACGGCCTTGTTGAGCTGGATCAGCTTGTCGGTGTCGAGCGCCGCGGACACGGTGTCGAGCAGCGGGACGAGGTTCGGGTCGGCCTGCGCCGCCGCGGCGTTCACCGCGGGGATGACGTTGTCGGCGTTCTGCAGGCCCTCGTCGTCCTCGAGCACGACGAGCTGGTCGCCTGCGACGGGCTCGCAGACCGTGCCGCCCGAGCCGCCCGCGGAGGTCTCGGCGGTGCCGCCGCCGGAGCCGGGGTCGCCGCAGGCGGCGAGCAGCAGGAGCAGGCCGGCCGCGGCGGCGGGGAGAGTGGTGCGACGTGCGTTCATGTGCGGGTCCTCTGGTCTCGGGTGGGCACACGGTGTTCGGTGCGGTCGGCGCCTCGGACGGGTCGAGCCGGGGATGAGGCCGGGTCGGGCCGGTCGGCGCGGATGGGCATCGGGCGGGGACGTCGGTGGCCGTCGATCATTCGACCGGGGCCCCCGGGGTGCGGCAACCGCTGGGAGCGGTCGTCGCGGTCACGATCAGGTCACGGTCTGCGGGGCGGGATCGGCGGCGGTGCGGGGCCGGCGACGCCGGCGGCCGGTGGCGCGCATCGGCGCGGGGGTGAGGGCGCGCTGCACCGCGGCGAGCACGCCCTCGACGACGAGGCACAGGCCGGCGACGAGCAGCGCGCCCGCCACCACCTGGCCGTACCGCTGCAGCGCCATGCCCTGCACGATGATCGAGCCGAGGCTGGAGCCGCCGACCAGCGCCGCGAGCGGCACCGTCGCGAGGACCTGGGTGGTGGCCGTGCGCAGGCCGGCGCCGACGAGCGGCAGCGCGAGCGGGAGCTCGACGAGGGCGAGCGAGCGGCCGCCGGACATGCCCACGCCGCGCGCGGCGTCCCGGACGTCCGCGTCGACCTCCATCAGGCCCGTGAACGTGTTGCTGAGGATGGGCGGCACCGCGAACACGGCGACCGCGAGGACGGTGGCCGTCGCCCCGAACAGGCCGGTCGACGCGAAGATCGTCAGCAGCGCGAAGGTCGGCAGCGCGCGCGAGGTGTTCGCCGCGACCACGGTCACCACGCCGCCGCGCCGGCGGTGGCCGAGCCACACCCCGAGCGGCAGCGCCACCACCGCCGCGAGCAGCACCGCGAGGGCGCTGATCCGCAGGTGGTCGCCGGTCAGCGCGATCACGCCGTCGCGCCCGGTCCAGTTGAGCGGGTCGTTCAGCCAGGTGAAGGCCTCCTGCAGCACGTCCACGGCTCAGGCCTCCCGTCCGCGCCGGGCCCACGGCGTCACCGCGCGGCCGACGAGCCAGAGGAGCAGGTCCAGGACGAGCGCCAGCGCGAGGCAGAGCAGCGTCGCCGTCATGATCTCCGCGTGGTACTTGTTGTTCCGGAACCCGCGGAACATCAGCTGGCCCAGGCCGCCGTAGCCGACGACGACGCCGACGGTCACCAGCGCCACCGTGGTCACGGTCGCGAGGCGGACGCCGGCGACGATGGCGGGCACGGCGTTGGGCAGCTCGACGGTCAGCAGCAGGCGGAGCCGCCCGTAGCCCAGCCCGCGCGCGGCGTCCCGGACGCTCTCGTCCACGCCGCCGAGGCCGACCAGCACGTTGCGCACCAGCACGAGCAGCGCGTACACGACCAGGCCGATGAGCACGGGCGTCCGCCCGATGCCGGTCCACGGCACCAGCACGGTGAACAGGGCGAGCGACGGGATCGTGTAGAGCACGCTGCTGGTGCCGACGATGGGCGCGGCGAGGCGCGGGCGCAGGTGGGCGAGCATCCCGAGCGGGACCGCGATCGCGCACGCGATGAGCACGGCCTGCACGGTGAGGCTCGCGTGCTGCTCCAGCGCGCGGGAGATGTCGCCCCAGTTCCGCTGCACGTAGTCCCACGACAGCCACGGGTTGGCCGCGGGGTCGCCCGCGGCCGCCGCGACGTGGGCGGCGGTCGTCCCCGGGGTCTCGAGGCTGGTCACCGGCCAGACGCTACCGGGCACCCCCGACACCCGCCCGGCCGGGCACCTGTCGGTGGGCGCGGGTACGGTCGTCGGCATGGCCACCGCGATCGCGTTCGACCACGTCCGCAAGGCGTACGCCGACGGCACCGTCGCGGTCGGCGACCTGTCGCTCGACGTGCAGGAGCACGAGCTGCTCGCGCTCGTCGGGCCGTCGGGCTGCGGGAAGTCGACCACGCTCCGGATGGCCAACCGCCTGGTGGAGCCGACCTCGGGCCGGATCTTCCTGGACGGGGACGACGTCACGGACGTGGACGCCGTCGCCCTGCGCCGCCGCATCGGCTACGTGATCCAGAACGTCGGCCTGTTCCCGCACCGCACGGTCGAGCAGAACGTCGGCACGGTGCCCCGGCTGCTCGGCTGGGACAAGCGGCGCACCCGCGCCCGCACGGCCGAGCTGCTGGAGCTGGTCGGCCTCGCGCCCGACCGGTACGCCCGCCGCTACCCCCACGAGCTGTCCGGCGGCGAGCGGCAGCGCGTCGGCGTCGCCCGCGCCCTCGCGACCGACCCGCCCGTGCTGCTGATGGACGAGCCGTTCGGCGCGGTGGACCCGGTCGGCCGCCGCCGGCTGCAGGCCGAGTTCCGCCGGATCAAGGACGAGCTCGGCACCACCGTGATGCTCGTCACGCACGACGTGGACGAGGCGGTCCGGCTCGCCGACCGCGTGGCCGTGCTCAGCCGCGGCGGGCACCTGGAGCAGCTGTCCGACCCGGTCCGGCTGCTCGCGGCCCCCGCGAGCCCGGCCGTCGCGGACCTCGTCGGCACCGGCGCGGCGGTCCGGCTGCTCGCCCTGGGCCGCGTCGAGCGGCGGGACCTCGGCCCGGTCGCCGGTGCCGGGCCGGCCGCCGCGAACGGCCGTGCCCGGGCGTCGTCGCTCCGGGTCGGCGACCCGCTCGACGCCGCGTTCGCCGCGCTCGCCGCCGAGCCGACCGGGCGCGTCCCGGTGCACGAGGGGGAGCAGGTCGTCGGGGAGCTCGACGCCCCGGGCGTCCTCGCCGCGCTGCAGCGGCTGGTCGACGGGGCGCAGGACGCGGTGCCGAGCCCGTCCGCCGGGGAACCGGAGCCCTCCGCCGGGGCGCGTGGGTAGTCTGCCCAGGGTGACCACTCGCCTCGCCCTCGCCACCTGCGCCGCCCTGCCGGACCTCGACCCCGACGACGCGCCGCTCGTGACGGCGCTGCGGGACCGCGGCCTGGAGGTCGAGACGCCCGTCTGGAACGCCGCCGACGTCGACTGGTCGTCCTACGACGCCGTCGTGGTCCGCTCCACCTGGGACTACACCGAGCACCCGCGCGACTTCCGGTGGTGGACGCAGCGCGTCGCCCAGGCGTCCCGGCTCATCAACCCGGCGCAGGCGCTCACCTGGAACATCGACAAGATCTACCAGCGCGCCATGGAGGCCGCCGGCCTGCCGATCGTGCCGACGATCTGGATGGACCCGGCCCGCAACTTCAACGCCCGCGCGATCCACACCCGGTTCCCGGCGTTCGGCGAGTTCGTGATCAAGCCCACGGTCAGCGCCGGCTCCCGGGACACCGGCCGGTACGCCGCGGACGAGACGCCGTCCCGCGCGCTCGCGATCCAGCACGTGAAGCACCTGCTCGACGACGGCCGGCACGTCATGGTCCAGCGGTACCTCAAGCAGGTCGACTCCGTCGGCGAGACGGCGCTGGTCTACTTCGACGGGCAGCTGTCGCACAGCGTCCGCAAGGCGCCGCTGCTGGAGGGGCCGTACCGCGCGGGGGACACCGACGGGGTCCTCTACAAGGAGGAGGTCATGACCCCGCGGGAGGCCTCCGAGGCCGAGCTGGCGCTCGGGCAGCGGGTCGTCGACGCCCTGCCGCAGCTGCTGCCGGGGATCGAGCAGCCGCTCGCGTACACCCGGCTGGACCTCATCCCGGACGACGAGGGCAACCCGGTCGTCCTGGAGCTCGAGCTGATCGAGCCGAGCTTCTTCTTCGCGCAGGCCCCGGAGGCGGTCGACCGCTTCACGGAGGCGATCCTGCGCCGCCTCTGAGCGTGCGACGGCGTGGCCGGCCGGGCCGACGGCCGGGCAGCAGCAACGGCGAAGGGCGCCGCTCCCTCGGGGAGCGGCGCCCTTCGCGCTGGGGTGGCTAACGGGACTTGAACCCGCGACCTCCTGGACCACAACCAGGCGCTCTACCACCTGAGCTATAGCCACCACGACCCCGGAGCTCCGGGGCCGTCGACAAGCATACCGGGTCTTCGGGGGTCCTCAGGACGTGGCGGTCGAACCGCGGTGCGCCGCGGCCACCGAGGTCGCCTCGATCTGCGTCGCGATGGCCTTCGCGGCCTTGGAGTCGGGGCCCGGCTGCGGCACCAGCAGCGCCGCCCGGTAGTAGCGGAGCTCGTCGATGCTCTCCAGGATGTCGGCGAGCGCGCGGTGGCCGCCGTTCTTCTTCGGGGAGGAGAAGTAGACCCGCGGGTACCAGCGGCGGGCCAGCTCCTTGATCGAGGAGACGTCGATGATCCGGTAGTGCAGGTGGCCGACGAGCTCGGGCATGTCGCGGTCGAGGAACACCTTGTCGGTGCCGACCGAGTTGCCGGCGAGCGGCGCCTTGCCCGGCTCGGGCACGTGCTCGCGGATGTACGCGAGCACCTGGGCCTGGGCGTCCTCGAGCGTGGTGCCGGTGGCCAGCGCGTCGAGCAGGCCGGAGCTGGTGTGCATGTCGCGGACGAAGTCGCCCATCTGCGCCAGCGCCTCGGCGGGCGGCGCGATGATGACGTCGACGCCCTCGCCCAGGACGGTGAGCTCGGAGTCGGTGACGACGGCGGCGACCTCGACGAGCGCGTCCTGGACGTTGTCCAGCCCGGTCATCTCGCAGTCGATCCAGACGATCCGGTCGGCCTTGCCGTTGCCGTTGCTCAGGGTGCTCACCTGCTCAGGGTACGGGTGAGCCCGCCGGACGGGTGTCCGACGGGCTCACCGGGTGGTGCGGGGCGGCGGGACGGCCGCCCGGGGCCGGCCACGGGGCGTCCCGGGGTCAGCGGATGGCGGCGACCGTGGTGGTCGCCGGCAGCAGGGCCCGCAGGCGCGGCTGCCGGCGGGGTTCCGGAGGTCGACCGCGGGTCTCGGCGGCCGGTCTGGCCTCGGCGCGCCGGGCGGCGTGCCGGGACAGCAGGCGGGCGGTCTCGACGCGCTCGCGGTGGTCGGCCTGGATCAGGTCGAACGTCAGGGTGGGGTGCATGGTGGGTGGGTCCTTCGAACGTTCCGGGAGGGGCCTGGCCGGGCCCCGGGACTCACCGCGCGGTACCAGAACGTTCCCACCCGCCCGCGCCCCGGGTCATGCGTTTATCGGACGCCGACGTCGGCACTCCGGTGCCGAGGTCGGCACCTCGGGCTGCCGAACTCGGCCGCGGAGTGCCGAACTCGGCGGAGGGATCACGCGAGGGGGAGGGTGCGGGAGAGGAAGGTGCGCGCGTCCGCCAGGACGCGGGCGTCGACGGCGTGGGCCAGGCCCGGGTACGCGCGGTGCTCCAGGGCCGTGTGCGACTCCAGCCACGCCGCGGTCCGGGCCGTCGCCGCGCGCGGGATCACCGGGTCCGCGTCGCCGTGGCCGAGCAGGACGGGCACCCGCGGGTCCCGCGCGGCCAGCGCCGCGTCCCCCGGCTCCTCGGCGTCGAGCGCGAAGCCCGACAGCACGACCGCGGCCGCGAACCGGTCCGGCCGCGCGCGGAGCAGCTGCGTCGCCATCAGCCCGCCCTGGGAGAACCCGAGCAGCGCGACCGGCCGCGTCGCGGCGCGCGGGTCCGCGTCCAGCCAGGCGAGCAGCGCGCCGGCCGCGGCCCGCACGTGCGCCGGGTCGGGCCGGCCGGGGGTGGCCAGCGGCGCCCAGGCGAACCCGGGCCCGCCGGGCAGCGGCCCGCGGGGCGCGGCCAGCGCGAGCCCGCCGGGCAGGTGCGGGGCGAGCCCGAGCAGGTCGCCCTCGTGCGAGCCGTAGCCGTGCAGCAGCACGAGCAGCGGCGCGTCCGGCCCCGGGGCGGCGCCGGGGGTCTGGCCCCACCGGGCCGCCGCGGGGTCGACCGCGAGCGCCTCCGCGGTCACGCTCAGCGCTCCAGCGCGAAGCCCGACGTCCAGGACGTCTGCTCGCCGGCCGCCAGCGTCATCTGCAGGAAGCCCAGCGCCTCGAGCTCGCGCGCCCGCTTCAGCGAGCCCGCGTCCACGGCGCGCAGGCCGCCGCCCTCGACGACCCCGGCCAGCGCGGCCTTGGCGTCCGCGTCGTCGCCGGCGACCAGGACGGTCGTCGGCAGGGCGCCCACGGTGCCCGAGGCCAGGGTCGCGGCGAAGTTCGTGCTGAACGCCTTGAGCACCCGGGCCTGCGGCAGCAGCGCGGCCAGCTCCGCGGTCGCGGACGAGTCCGCGGGGACGACCAGCGCGTCGAACGTCGCGAAGTCGACCGGGTTGGTGGTCTCGACGACGACGCGGCCCGCGAACCCGTCCGGGTACTGCGCGGCCACCTCGGCGAGGGCGGGGTAGGGGAGGGCGAGCACGACGACGTCGCCGGTCACGGCGTCGCCGACGGTGCCGGCGGTCACCGCCGGGTCCACGGCCGCGGCCTTCGCGGCGTCCCGGGCGAGCACCTGCACGTCGGCGCCGGCCTTCAGCGCCAGGCGCGCCACCGCGCCGCCGATGTTGCCCGCCCCGATGATGGTCACGCTGGTCATGTCTGCTCCTCCAGGGATCGCTCCGCGGCAACCGACATGTTGTCGCTTCAACCAACGTACGACTTCCAGGTTGAAGCGTCAACCATTCGCTAGGATGTCCACCATGACCGACGACACCCGCTGGCTGACCGCGCGCGAGCTGCAGGCCTGGATGCGCCTGGAGGCGGTCGCGGAGCTGCTGCCGGCCGCGCTCGACCACCAGCTGCAGCGCGACGCCGACCTGTCGCACTACGACTACCTAGTCCTCGCGAAGCTCTCCGAGGCGCCCGACCGCACGCTGCGGATGAGCGGGCTCGCCGCCAGCACGAACGCGACGCTGCCCCGGCTGTCGCACGT
Organism: Cellulomonas sp.; assembly: GCF_035634735.1. Lineage (GTDB taxonomy): Bacteria > Actinomycetota > Actinomycetes > Actinomycetales > Cellulomonadaceae > Cellulomonas. Next base: position 10,654 of record NZ_DASQCJ010000188.1, on the reverse strand, counting down.
CGCGGCCCGGCTGGAGGCGCGCGGCTTCCTCACCCGCACCCGGGACGAGGGCGACCGGCGCGCGACGCTGGCCACGCTGACCGAGGAGGGCTGGCGCAAGGTCGTCGCCACGGCGCCGTCGCACGTGGGGGAGGTGCGGCGCCTGGTGGTGGACCGGCTCACGGCCGAGCAGGTCGAGCAGCTGGACGCGATCGCGCTCGCGGTGCTCGGGGCGCTGGACCCGGAGAACCGGCTGCAGGCGCAGAACCCGGTCGTCGACCCGTCGGACGCCTGCGGCAACGAGGCGGGCTGACGCCCGGCCCCCGCCTGGATCGCGCGCGGGCGACCCGCCGCGTCAGGCCGCCGGGGCCCCCCGGCGCCCGGCCGCCGACGCCGCCGCGGCGCGGCGCTCGGCCGCGCGGCGGGCCCGGCGCTCGCGGAACGCGTGCCAGGTCCGCAGCACCAGCGCCTTGAGCCGGTGGTTGAACCGCTGGATCACGGCGAACTCGGTCCCGAGGATGCCGAGCCCGAGGAAGATCGCGAGCCAGCCCGGCCCGGGCAGCACCAGCATCGCGATGCCCGCGAGCACCACGGTCGCGCCGACCACCGTCACCACGACCTTGTAGGTCAGCCGCAGCCACGGCCGGCTGTCCAGCCGCGCGCGCAGCCGGGCCAGGGCGCGGTGCGCGCCGGTGTCGGTGCGCTCGCCCGCGGCGATCTCGGCGGCGAGGCCCTCGGCGGGCGCGGTGCCCTCCGGGCCGGCGCCGGCGGGGGTCGGTGACGTCATGCCAGCAGAGACGACCGGGCGGCCCGGTTGGTTCCCGGTCGCGCGGGTGAGGCCGCGAGCGGCGCCGCGGGCCGGGGCCTCGGGCGGCCCCGCCCGGGTCACGCGGGGTCGAGCGGCGACGGACGCGGGTCCAGCACCGCGGAGACCAGCGCCTCGATCGCGAACGCGCTCGCCTCGGCGAGCTCCACGTCGTCCCGCGCGAGCAGCCACTGGACCTGCAGCCCGTCCATCACGGCCAGGATCGACGCGGCGGCGCGGTCGACCGTCGCGGGCACGGTGATCCCGCGCTCGGCGCAGACGTCCTCGAAGGCGTCGCGGAGGTCCTGGCGCAGGGTGCGGTACCGGTCCTGGAAGTAGGTCCGCCCGGGGTGGTCGTCGGTGACGGACTCCGCGGACAGCACGGCGTAGGCCTGCACGATCCCGGGCCGGCTCTCGTTGGCAAAGGCGGTGCGGACCAGGTGCCGGAACCGCTCCAGGCCGTCGGGCATCCGCTGGTCCTGCAGGCCCTCGACGTCGGTGCGGTCGCGGAACTCCAGCACCTCGAGGAGCAGCTGGTCCTTGGACCCGAAGTGGTGCAGGATCCCGGCGTGCGTCATGCCGACCTGGTCGGCGATCTCCGTGAGCGGGCCCCGGTTGTAGCCCTTGGAACCGAACGTGGCGGTGGCGGCACGGAGGATCTCGGTGCGCTTGGCCAGGGTCTCCGGCCGGGCCCGCGGGGCGCGCCTCGTGGTGCTCATCCGTTCCTCACATCCTCGTGTCGCGCCCCTCGACGCGCGGCCAACCCTAGCGGCGCCCACCGCGGCCGAGGCCCCCGGGGTCACGACTTGGTCACGGCTCCCGCAGGGGGCTGGAAATGACTTACTGACAGTGTAGTAACGTTCCGGCCAGCGCGATCGCGACGACGCGGCGCGACCTCAGAGGGGCCCGCGCGGGCGTCTCGTTTCAAAGGAGAAACCATGAGGGTGAAGTTCCCGGCGATCGCGCTCGGCGTGGCCGCCGCGCTGGCGCTGACGGCCTGCTCCGGAGACACGGGGGGCGGGGGGAGCACCACGACCGGCGGTGGCGGTGCCGCCCTGACCATCGCGAAGCCGGACGGCGCCATCACCACCGAGTCGAACAACCCGTTCCTGGGAGACAGCTCGGCCAGCATGTACGGCTACCGCTACGCCATGTTCGAGACGATGGCGCTGGTGAACACCGCCGACTCGAGCGTGGTCACCCCGCGCCTGGCCTCCGAGCTGGAGTGGAACGCCGACTACACCGAGCTCACGGTCACGGCCCGCGATGGCGTGACGTGGCAGGACGGCGAGCCGTTCACCATCGACGACATCGTCGGCACGTTCGACATGTACCTCGACGGCCGGCTCACCGACACCGCCGCGCTCGACTACCTGGGCGCCGACGTCGACGGGGACTCGGCCACGCTGAAGTTCGGCAACTCCAAGTTCGTCAAGCGCGGCACCGTGCTGCACGTCCCGATCGTGCCGAAGCACATCTGGGACACCCTGGACGACCCGTCGACCGCCGCGCTCACCGGCGAGGGCGAGGCGATCGGGACCGGCCCGTACGTCCTGTCGAGCTGGTCGACCGAGTCGGTGACGCTGACCGCCAACCCGGACTACTGGGACGGCGAGCTGGCGGTCCCCGAGCTGCACTACGTGTCGTACGGCGACAACTCCGCGCTCGCCACGGCCCTGACCACCGGCGAGGCGGACTGGGCCCAGGCGTTCCTGCCGCAGGTCCAGGAGACCTTCCTCGACAAGGACCCGGCCAACCGCTACCTCGTGACCCCGACGGCCGGCGCGGGCACGCTCTTCCTCAACCTGACCCGCAAGCCCTTCGACGACCCCGCGCTGCGCGAGGCGCTCGCCTGGACCGTCGACCGCGAGGCCTACGTCGAGATCGCCCGGGAGGGCGCCTCGGCCGTCGTGGACTCGGTGACCGGCCTCGGCCCGTCGCTGGAGCAGGACGTCGTCGACGAGTTCGCGGGCCAGACCTACGAGGTCGACCTCGACAAGGCGACGGCCATCCTCGAGGACGCCGGCTACACGGGCGTCGGCGACGCGCTCGTGGACCCGGACGGCGAGCCGGTGACCTTCGCGGTCTCGGTGCCCGCCGGCTGGACCGACTGGAACACCGAGCAGGCGCTGCTCTCCGAGCAGATGAAGGAGCTCGGCATCGAGGTCACGATCGAGCAGCCCGACTGGGGCGGCTGGGACGAGGCCCGCAAGACCGGGGACTTCGACGCGATCATCCACTGGCTCGACGGCGAGGGCGCCTGGGGCGTCTACGACTCGATCATGGGGACCCGCTGGATCACGACCGACGCCGACGGCGTCGAGAACGCCGACTTCAACTTCGGCCGGTACAGCAACCCCGAGGTCGACGCCGCGCTGAACACCTACGCGAGCACGGACAACGACGCCGACCGCGCCGCCGCGATGACGACGCTCCAGCAGGCGTTCGTGCGGGACGTCCCGGCGATCCCGCTGGGCTCGCACCCGCTGCTGGGCCTGTTCAACGAGCGCAGCTACACCGGCTGGCCGACCGAGGAGGACATGTACGCCTCCGCCGACCCGACCCAGGCCGAGGTCGCCCTCGTCCTGAGCACCCTCGAGCCCGTCGAGTGATCCCGTGCCAGGGGCGGCGCACGCCGCCGCCCCTGGCACCCTCACGCAAGGAGACCTCACAGATGAGCGACCCCCTCCTGTCGGTCCGGGACTTCTCGGTCCGGTACGAGACCGCCGCACCCGTGGACGCGGTCCGGGACGTGTCCCTCACCGTGCACCGGGGCGAGGTGCTCGGGCTCGCCGGCGAGTCCGGGTGCGGCAAGACCACCCTGGCCTACGGCGTCCAGCGCCTGCTCAAGCCCCCGGCCGTGATCCCCGGCGGGTCCGTCACCTGGCACGACGCCGACGGCACCGACGTCGACCTGCTCGCCCTGAGCCCCGACGCGATGCGGGCGTTCCGGTGGGACAAGGTCTCCATGGTGTTCCAGGGCGCGATGAGCGCGCTGAACCCGGTGGCGACGGTCGGCGCGCAGCTCGCCGACGTGTTCGAGGTGCACCGGCCCGGGATGTCCCGCGCCGAGCGCACCGCCGCGGTGGTCGAGCTGCTCGAGATCGTCAAGGTCGGCGCGGCGCGGATCAAGAGCTACCCGCACGAGCTGTCCGGGGGGATGCGCCAGCGCATCATGATCGCGATGGCGCTCGCCCTGCGGCCCCAGCTCGTGGTCATGGACGAGCCGACGACGGCGCTGGACGTGCTGGTGCAGCGGGAGATCCTCCGGGAGATCACCGGCCTGCGCGAGGCGTTCGGGTTCTCGGTCGTGTTCATCACGCACGACCTGCCGCTGCTGCTGGAGATCTCGGACCGGATCGCGATCATGCGCGCCGGGCAGATCGTCGAGATCGACACCGCGGCGAACATCTGGTTCCGGCCGCAGCACGACTACACGAAGACGCTGCTGTCGTCCTTCCCCCGCCTCACCGCCGAGCGGGGGGTGGCCTGATGACGGCGATCGAGGTCCGGGGCGTCTCCAAGACCTACCGCGTCCGCGGCGCGGGGTCGATCGACGCCCTGCAGGACGTGTCGTTCACGCTGTCGAGCGGCCAGACCATCGGCATGGTGGGCCAGTCCGGCTCCGGCAAGTCGACGGTCGCCAAGATCCTCACCCAGATGGAGCGGCCCACCAGCGGGCAGGTGCTCCTCGACGGCAGGCCGATCCCGACCCGGGGCGCGGCGCTGCTCTCCTACCGCCAGCAGCTGCGCATGGTGTTCCAGGACCCGTTCGCGTCGCTGAACCCGTACCACTCGATCCGGCACCACGTCGCGCGACCGCTCGCGCTGTCCGGCGTCGTGCCGCCGGAGGAGGTCGACGCCGAGGTGCACCGCCTGCTGGACAGGGTGCAGCTCGACGCCGCCGTCGTCGACCGCCGGCCGCACGAGCTGTCCGGCGGCCAGCGGCAGCGGGTCGCCATCGCCCGCGCCCTGGCCCCGCGCCCGGCCCTGCTCGTCGCGGACGAGCCGGTCTCGATGCTCGACGTGTCGCTGCGGATGGGGGTGCTCGCCCTGCTGTCCGACATCCAGGCCCAGGACGGGCTCGGGGTGCTCTACATCACCCACGACCTCGCCACGGCCCGGTACTTCTCCGACGAGATCATCGTGCTCAACCAGGGCCGCGTCGTCGAGCACGGCTCGGCCGACGACGTCATCCTGCGCCCGCAGCACCCGTACACCCGCGAGCTCCGCGAGGCGTCCCCCGACCCCGAGCGCTTCTTCGTCGACGCCGCCGGAGGTGCGCGATGACCACGACCACCACCCCCGAGACCGACGTGGTCGCCGACGGGACGACCGCGACCCGGGCCACCCGGTCCCGGCCGCGGGCGCCCTGGCGGTTCATCGGCCGGCGCGTCGCGTTCTACCTGTTCACCCTGTGGGCCGCGATCACGATCAACTTCTTCGTGCCCCGCCTGATGAAGGGCGACGCGGTCGACAACTACCTCGCCCGCAACCGCGGGATGTCCCCGGAGGCGGCCGACGCGCTGCGCGCGCTGCTCGGCCTGGACTCCGACCGGACCCTGTGGCAGCAGTACCTGGACTACCTGGGGATGCTGGCCCGGGGCGACCTCGGCGTCGCCATCACGCACGGCCTGCAGCCGGTCGGCCAGGTCATCGCGAACGCGCTGCCGTGGACGATCGGCCTGATCGGGCTGGCGACCGTCCTCTCGTTCCTGATCGGCACCGTCGGGGGCGCGTTCGTCGGCTGGCGGCGCGGCTCCCGGCTGGACGCGCTCATCCCGGTGACGACCTTCCTGTCGACCGTCCCGTACTTCTGGATCGGGCTGATGGCGATCTCGGTGTTCGCCGTCACGCTCGGCTGGTTCCCGATCGGCAAGGCCTACGGGATCGGCACCGTGCCCGGCCTGACGCCGGAGTTCCTCGGGGAGGTGATCAAGCACGGGACGCTGCCGCTGGCCACGATCGTCGTCGCCTCGCTCGGCGGCTGGATGCTCGGGATGCGCAACATGATGCTCACGGTCCTCGACGAGGACTACGTCACCGTGGCGCAGGCCAAGGGCATGCCGAACCGGCGCGTCCTGTGGCGCTACGCCGCGCGCAACGCCGTCCTGCCGCAGATCCAGTCGTTCGCCCTGTCGATCGGCTTCATCGTCGGCGGCGCCATCATCGTCGAGCAGGTCTTCTCCTACCCCGGCGTCGGCAAGATGCTCCTGGACGCCACGAACGCCAAGGACTACGCCCTCATGCAGGGCGGCTTCCTCGTGATCGTGCTGGCCGTCCTCGTCGCCAACATCCTGGCGGACGTCGCCTACGCGGTCCTCGATCCCCGTACCCGCCAGTCGGAGGCCTGAGAGATGTCGATCACCCAGCTGACCCCGCGGGGCCGCGGCGCCCGGCTCGGCGCGGGCTTCGCGATGTTCCGCAACGGCAAGTCGGTCGCCGGCCTGTCGATCCTCGCGGTGTTCGTGGTCGTGGCGGTCTTCGCCGACCAGCTCGCCCCGTTCTCCCCGACGCAGATCGACGCGACCGCCCGGCTGCAGCCGCCGAGCGGCACGCACTGGTTCGGCACGACCCACCTCGGCGAGGACGTCCTCAGCCAGGTCATCTACGGCACCCGCGGCGTGGTCGTCGTCGGGGCGCTCACCTCGCTGATCTCGATGGCGATCGCCATCGTCGTCGGCGTCCTGGCCGGCTACCTCCCGGGGTGGCGGTCCGAGGCGCTGTCGGCCCTGGCGAACGTCTTCCTCGTCATCCCGGGCATCCCGATCCTCATCATCATCGCGTCGCGGTTCACCAACCCGCCGCTGTGGGTGGTCGCGGCGATCCTCGGCATCCTCGGCTGGGGCTGGGGCGCGCGGGTGCTGCGGGCCCAGACGATGTCGCTGCGCAACCGGGACTTCGTCCAGGCCGCGCGGCTCAACGGCGAACCGCTGCGCCGCATCATCGGGGTCGAGATGCTGCCGAACCTCACCGCCCTGATCGCGTCGTCGTTCGTCGGCTCGGTCACCGCGGCGATCCTCGGCCTGACCACGCTGTCCTACATCGGCGTCATCCCGGTCAACGCCTACAACTGGGGCACCATCCTGAACTGGGCCTCGGCCCAGGGCGCCTTCACCCAGAACCAGTGGTGGTGGTTCCTGCCGCCGGGGCTGTGCATCGCCGCGATCGGCGTCGCCCTGGCACTGTTGAACTTCGGCATCGACGAGTACATCAACCCCCGGCTGCGCTCGGCCGGCGAGCTCGCCCGTGCCATGCGGCGCAAGGGCCTCGACACCACCGGCGGCGTCACCGCCGTCACCTCGACCACGAAGTAAGGAACGACCCGCTGATGAACGCCACGTCTCTCGACGCCCGCTACCTCGACGCCGGCCTCCCCGTCGCCGACCGCGTGCGGGACCTGCTCGCCCGGATGACCGTCGAGGAGAAGGTCGGGCAGATGCTCCAGCTCGACGCCCGGGGCGACTACGCGGACGACATCCTGCACAAGCACGTGGGGTCGATCCTGCACGCGTCGCCCGAGCGGCTGGCGCACGCGCACGACCTGACGGCCGAGACCCGGCTGCGCATCCCGCTGCTGGTCGGCGAGGACTGCATCCACGGGCACTCGTTCTTCGTCGGGTCGACCATCTTCCCGACCCAGCTCGGCATGGCGGCGTCCTGGGACGTCGACCTGGTCGAGCAGGTCGCCCGGGTCACCGCCCGCGAGGTCGCGACGACCGGCGTGCACTGGACGTTCAGCCCGGTGCTCTGCATCGCCCGCGACCTGCGCTGGGGCCGGGTGGACGAGACGTTCGGCGAGGACCCGTTCCTCATCGGCGAGCTCGCGTCCGCGATGGTCCGCGGGTACCAGGGCACCGGCCTCGACGACCCCACGGCGATCCTCGCCACCGCCAAGCACTTCGCGGGGTACTCCGAGACCCAGGGCGGCCGGGACGCGTCCGAGGCCGACATCTCCCGCCGCAAGCTCCGGTCCTGGTTCCTGCCGCCGTTCGAGCGGGTCGCCCGGGAGGGCTGCGCCACGTTCATGCTCGGCTACCAGACGATGGACGGCGTGCCGATCACGGTCAACGACTGGCTGCTGAACGACGTGCTCCGCGGCGAGTGGGGCTACACCGGCACTCTCATCACCGACTGGGACAACGTCGGCCGCATGGTCTGGGAGCAGAAGGTGCAGCCCGACTACGCGCACGCCGCCGCGGCCGCGGTCAGGGCCGGCAACGACATGGTCATGACGACGCCCGGGTTCTTCGCCGGCGCGCTGGAGGCCATCGAGACCGGCCTGCTCGCGGAGGCCGACCTGGACGCCGCCGTCAGCCGCATCCTCACGCTGAAGTTCCGGCTGGGGCTGTTCGAGGACCCGCGCCGGCCCGACGCCGGGGCGCAGGCGACCGTCGTGGGCGCGCCCGCGCACGCGGACCTCAACCTGGACGTGGCGCGGCGCTCGCTGGTGCTGCTGCGCAACTCCGGCGTGCTGCCGCTGGCCGGCGGCTACGCGGGGGTGCCGGGCGCGGCGGCGCGGGCGGCAGACGGCGGCGGGGTCCCGGCGCCCGGGGCGCTGCGGGCCTCGGGCGGAGACGACACCCCGCGCCGGGTCGCGGTGGTGGGCCCGCTGGCCGACGACCACGAGGCGCACCTCGGCGACTGGGCGGGCAACTCCGGCCAGGCCGACTGGCTGCCCGAGGGGCACCCGCGCGACATGATCGTGACGATCCTCGACGGCCTGCGGGCGTCGGCGCCGGTCGGCTGGGCCGTGTCGCACAGCCGGGGTGCGGACGTGCTCGACCTGGTGCCGGACCCGGCGGGCGAGCTCTACCCGGACGGGCAGCCGCGGCCGAAGATCGGCGTGCCGGTCGAGCCGGACGCGGCGCTCATCGCCGAGGCCGTGGCCGCCGCCCAGGACGCCGACTACGTCGTGGCGGTGGTGGGCGACCAGATCCAGCTGGTCGGCGAGGGCCGGTCGACGGCCACGCTGGAGCTGGTCGGCGGGCAGAACGCGCTGCTCGACGCGCTCGCGGCCACCGGGAAGCCGCTGGTCGTGGTGCTGCTCGCGTCCAAGCCGCTGGTGCTGCCGCCGTCCGTGGCGTCGGCCGACGCCGTGCTGTGGGTGGCGAACCCGGGCATGCAGGGCGGGCAGGCGGTCGCCGAGGTGCTGCTCGGGCTCACCGAGCCGTCCGGGCGGCTGCCGATCTCGTTCGCGCGGCACGCCGGCCAGCAGCCGACGTACTACAACCAGATCCGCGGGCAGCACGGCGACCGGTACGCCGACCTCACCCAGGAGCCGGCGTTCGTGTTCGGCGAGGGGCTCTCGTACACGACCGTCGAGTACGCCGACCTGCGGCTCGACCGGTCCACCGCGGCGGTGGGGGAGACGGTGCGCGCGACGGTGACGCTCACCAACACCGGGACCCGACCGGCGCGGGAGACCGTGCAGCTCTACGTGTCCGACGCGGTCACCTCGGTGTCCTGGGCGGACAAGGAGCTGAAGGCGTACGCCCAGGCGGACGTGGCTGCGGGTGCGTCCGTGGACGTGACGGTGGAGCTCGCGGTGGCGGACTGCACGATCGTCGACGCCGCGGGGCGCCGGGTCGTGGAGCCGGGCCGGTTCGACGTCCTGGTGGGCCGCTCCTCGCGGGACGCGGACCTGCTCCGGGCGGCGTTCGAGGTGCGCTGAGGCGCGTGGCCGGCGTCCGCCGGCGTGCGACGAGTGCCTAGCAGACGTGTCGAGTGCCTATCCGCCGGATAGGCACTCGACACGTTTCGTGCTCACTCGCGGGCTGGGGCGGCCGGAGGTCAGCGGGCGGGCGGACTCCTCAGGTCGCACCGCTCCGGGCCGAAGGGTCGGGCGTGCCCGTGCCCCTGCCCGTCGACCGGCTGGCCCACCGCCGGCCGCGCCGGCGCGCGCGCCTGCTGACGGCGCTCGCGCCGTTCCCGGCCGTCTGGTTCGCCCTGCAGGTCTACCGCGCCGCACGGTCGGACGAGCCCGACGTGCACGCGCGCGGCGCCTGGTGGTTCGTGCACCTGGGGCTGTACCTGGTGGTCGCGGCCTGGGTCGTCGCGCGCGCCTGGCGGCGGAGCCGCGCCGCCCGGCCGTACACCCAGCGCATCGAGGACCTCGGCGCCGCCCGGCCGAGCGGCGAGGCGCGCGGGGTGCCCGAGCTCGACGCCGCGTCCGGCCGGCACCGCGGCCTCACCGGGCAGGTCGAGCCGCCGCGGCGGTGGTGAGCGCGCCCGCGTCCACCGCGCCGGGCAGCGTGACCGTCGCGCGCAGGCCGCCCGCCGGGCGCGGGGCCAGGTGCAGCGTGCCGCCGTGCGCCGTGGCCACCGCGCGGACGATCGACAGGCCGAGCCCGGCGCCGCCGTCGCGGGCGCGGCGCCGGCGGCGGGACGCGTCGGCGCCCGGACCGCCGGCGTGCTGGTGGAACGGCTCGGTGAGCGCCGGCACCGCCTCTGGCGGGACGACGGGGCCGGAGTTCTCGACCACGACCCGGGCGCCGGCCCCAGGGCCGACCGCCGGGCCCGTGCGGACCGTCACGAACCCGCCCCGCGCGTTGTGCCGCACCGCGTTGTCGACCAGGTTCTGCACCAGCCGCTCCAGCAGCAGCGGGTCGCCGGTCACGGGAGCGGGCGCGAGGTCGGCCTCGACGGCCACCCCGGCGCGACCGGCCTCGCCCGCGGCCTGCGCCACGACCGTCCGCGCCAGGTCCGCGAGGTCGGCCTCCTCGACCGCCGCGGGCGCCTGCTCCGCCACGGCCAGCGTCAGCAGCCCGTCGATCAGGCGCTCGTGCCGCGCGGTCACCCCGAGCAGCCGGTCGCCGAGCGCGCGGGTCTCGGCGGGGGTCGCGGGGTCGTCGAGGGCGACCTCCAGGA
>NZ_DASQCJ010000187.1:0-29515 GCF_035634735.1 Cellulomonas sp. | reverse complement strand
CCGCCGGGCTGCGTCGTGGCGGCGGGCCAGCCCGGGACCCGCACGGTGCCGCCGGCGACCAGCGCCGCGCACAGGAACGGCGCGGCGTTCGACAGGTCCGGCTCCACCCGGACGTCGCGGGCGGCGACCGGGCCGGGCTCGACCTGCCACACCGTCGGGACCGAGTCGTCGACGACGACCCCCGCCGCGCGCAGGGCCGCGACCGTCATCTCGATGTGCGGGAGGCTCGGCAGCGTCGGGCCGGTGTGCCGGATGGTGAGGCCGCGCTCGAACCGCGGGGCGGTCAGCAGCAGGCCGGACACGAACTGCGAGGAGCCGGACGCGTCGACGTCCACGACGCCGCCCTCGACCGACCCGGTGCCCGTGATCGTGAACGGCAGGCGGCCCGCCTCGCCGTGCTCGGTGACCCCGACGCCGAGGGCCCGGAGCGCCGCGAGCACCGGGCCCATGGGCCGGACGCGCGCGCCGGCGTCGCCGTCGAACCGCACGTCCCCGTCGGCCAGCGCGGCGACGGCGGGCAGGAACCGCATGACCGTCCCCGCCAGCCCGCAGTCGACGGCGCGCGGCCCGCGGAACGCGCCCGGGGTGACCAGCCAGTCGCCGGGCGCGGCGGGGTCGTCCTCGATCGACGTGCCGAGGTCGCGGAGCGCCTGGGCCATGAGCAGCGTGTCCCGGGAGCGCAGCGCGCCGCGCAGCCGCCCCGGGCCGTCGGCGAGCGCGGCCAGCACGAGGTACCGGTTGGTCAGCGACTTGGAGCCGGGGACCTCGACCGTCGCGTCCAGGGGGCCGGTCGCCGTGGGGGCGGGCCAGTCGGGCGCGGTGGCGGGGAGGACCTCGGAGCTCATGCCGGTCAGGCTATCGGGGTGCGCGTGCTCGCCGGCCGGGCGTCCGCCCTGCGAGGCACCGCCGCGCTCCGCCGCGCCACCGGTCAGTTCACCGCGTCCGCGATCTTCTTCGAGGCGGCCTTCTTCGCGGCCGCCGCCGTCGCCGCCGCGGCCGCCGCCTTGGCGGTCGCCGCCCGGGTGGCCCGCGCGTGCTCGACGCGCCAGCGCACCGACGGCCGGCCCGCGGTGTCGGCGGCGGCGATGAGCGCGCCGCCGGCGAACGACAGCCCGCGCAGGAACCGGGCCTTGCGGTCCTTCTTCTCCTGCTCGGACAGCTGGCCGCGCTCCTTGCGGGACGCCGGGGCGTCCGCGGCGGCGAGCGGCAGGGTCAGGGCGGCGAGCGTCAGCGCGGCGGCGCGGGGCGCGCGGCCGGTGGCGAGCAGCAGGGCGGCCAGGGCCGTCGCGCCGCCGTGCACCCGCACGACGGTGGTGAGCTGCGCGTCCGACGGGTGCCGGTACGCGTCGAGCGCCCCGCCGAGGGCCCCGCGGGGCACCGAGGCGTTCAGCCGGTCCACCGCACCCCGGGCGACCGCGACGTGCGCGGCCGGCCGGCGCAGCGCGTCGACCCCCTCGCTCAGGAACCACGACGCGAACAGCGGTCGGGCGATGCGGCGCAGCAGCATGACGTCCTCCTCCCGGCCGTCCGCGACGCGCGGACGCCTGCCGTCCAACTTAGCCGCGCGACCTGCTCGCCGCCCCCGGGAATGCCCCGGGGACCCGCCCGTGTTGTGCCGTCCATGAGCTGTTCCACCCTCGACCGGCCGGTCGCCCCCGCCGGCGGCGTCGCCGTCCTGACGCCGCCCGGCGCGCTGCTGCCCCGCCCGGGCGGCCCGGTGCCCGCGCGCGCACTAGGCTCGACCCCGATGAGCGAGGACACCACACGCGCCCCCGAGTCCGAGGACGACGCGGCGCGCAGCGAGCGGTTCGAGGCCGAGGCGCTGGTCTACCTGGACCAGCTGTACGGCGCCGCCCTGCGCATGACCCGGAACCCGTCGGACGCCGAGGACCTGGTCCAGGAGACGTTCGCGAAGGCGTTCGCAGCCTTCCACCAGTACCGGCCGGGCACGAACCTCAAGGCGTGGCTGTACCGGATCCTCACCAACACGTTCATCAACACGTACCGCAAGAAGCAGCGCGAGCCGCAGCAGTCCCAGGCCGACGAGATCGAGGACTGGCAGATCGCGCGCGCCGAGTCGCACTCGTCGACGGGGCTGCGCTCCGCCGAGGCCGAGGCGCTCGACCACCTGCCGGACTCGGACGTGAAGGACGCGCTCGCGCGGCTGCCGGAGGACTTCCGGATCGCCGTGTACCTGGCGGACGTCGAGGGGTTCGCCTACAAGGAGATCGCCGAGATCATGGGCACCCCGATCGGGACCGTGATGTCGCGGCTGCACCGCGGGCGGGGTCAGCTGCGCGACATGCTGACCGACTACGCCCGGGACCGGGGGCTGGTGCCGGCAGGGGGGTCCGCGACCGCCGAGGGCGGGGACGGCACGGGATCGTCGAGGAGGGCACGATGACGGGCTGGGACGCCGCGGGGGCGACGACGCCGGAGCAGACGACGGGCGGCTGCGGGCCCGAGTGCGAGCAGGCGCTGGGCCGGCTGTTCGCCTACGTGGACCGCGAGCTGGAGCCGGGCGACGCGGACCAGGTGCGGCAGCACATCGAGGACTGCCGCCCGTGCCTGGACGAGATCGCCGTCGAGACGATGCTCAAGGAGCTCGTCAAGCGGTGCTGCCAGGACAAGGCCCCGGCCGACCTGCGGGTGCGGATCCACGCGCAGCTCACCACGCTGAAGGTGACGCGGCCGCTGTAGGGCCGCCCGAGCACGACGAAGGGCCCGGTGCGATCGCACCGGGCCCTCGTGCTGTGTGCGGCTGCGCCGCCCGACGCTCAGGCGTTGGGGCGCTTGCCGTGGTTGGCACCGTTACCGGCGCGGGAACGGCGCTTGCGGCCACGCTTGCTCATGGAACTACTCCCTGGTGAGACTGACCGGTACGGCGGTGCAGCCGCCCGGGGACCCTCCATGGTCCCACATCCGCGCTGCTCGTCCGCACCGATGGTTCAAGGACGGGGCCCGACCGGCCGATCAGAGGAGGTGTGAGCGAGCAGCCGCAGTCCGTCGTCCCCCTCCTGCACGCCCTGGCCCAGGCCGGTGGCTCCGACCTGCACGTCAAGGTCGGCTCCGAGCCGCGCGTGCGCGTCGACGGCCGGCTGCGCCGGCTGCAGGTGCCCGCCCTGAAGCCCCGGGACACCGAGCACATGCTCGGCGAGGTGCTGCCGGACGACCTGACCGAGGAGTTCGTGCGCACGCACGAGGCGGACTTCGCGTTCTCGCTGTCGGGCGTCGGCCGGTTCCGGGTCAACGCGTACCAGGCCCGCGGCACGTACGGCCTGGTGTTCCGGCTCGTCGCCATGGGCGCGCAGTCGCTGTCCGAGCTCGGCCTGCCCGACGTGCTGGGCGAGCTGGCCCTGGAGCCGCGCGGCCTCGTGCTCGTCACCGGACCGACGGGCTCCGGCAAGACCACGACGCTGGCGTCGATGATCGACCTGATCAACACGGTGCGCGAGGCCAACATCGTGACGATCGAGGACCCGATCGAGGTGCTCCACCAGGACAAGCGCGGCATCATCTCCCAGCGCGAGATCCGGCAGGACACCGCCGACTTCACCGCCGCCCTGCGCGCGGCGATGCGGCAGGACCCCGACGTCATCTTCGTCGGCGAGATGCGCGACGTGGAGACCGTCCGCGCGGCGCTGTCCGCCGCCGAGACCGGCCACCTCGTGCTGTCGACGCTGCACACCATCGACGCGGCCGAGTCGATCAACCGCATCGTCGACTTCTTCCCGCCGCACGAGCAGCAGCAGATCCGCGTCGCGCTGGCCCAGGCGCTGCGCGGCATCGTGTCCCAGCGGCTGGTGCGCAAGGCCGACGGGGGCGGGCGCACCGCGGTCGTGGAGGTGCTGGTCAACACCGGCCGCACCGCCGAGGCGATCGTCGACCCGTCCGGCAGCGAGCCCCTGCTCGACCTCATCAAGCAGGGCGACTACTACAAGATGCAGACCTTCGACCAGCACCTGGTGCGCCTGGTCGCGGACGGCACCGTGACGTACGACGAGGCGCTCGGCGTGGCGACCAACCCGCAGGACCTCACCGTCGAGCTCCGCTCGGTGGGCCTGATCGCCTGACCCGGGCCACCCCGACCGAACCCCCGCCCCGGCACTGGAAGGTTGTGACGGACACGCCGTCGGCGTGTCCGTCACAACCGTCCACTCTCGGCGGTCGCCCGTTCCGGGACCCCTTGCCCGGCGCCGCGGACGCGATATAGCGTGTGCAAACGCGATATATCTCGATGCGGAGGAGCAGCGCCATGGCCACGGAGTCCTGGGTCGTCATCGGCCCGCAGATCATCGAGGTCGAGGACGTGCGCTCGCTGCGCGTCCAGGTCAGCGGGGGCCGGGTCGACGTCGTCGCCCACGAGGACCCGACGCAGACCGGGGCCCGGCTCGAGGTGCACCGCGTCGACGGCTCGCCGCTCGAGGTGACCTACGCCGACGGCGCGCTGTGGGCCGGCGTCCGCTCGGTCACGGGGATCGACGGGTTCCTCGACCGGCTGCGCGGCCCCGGTCAGCGCGACCGGGTGGAGGTGCACGTCGCCGTCCCGCGCGAGGTCGCCGCGTCGGTGGCCTCGGTGAACGCCGACCTGCTGCTCGCCGGCGTCCAGCAGGACGCCACGGTGTCGACGGTCGGCGGCGCCGTGGTCGTGGACGGCACCCGCGGCGCGCTGTCGGTGAAGAGCGTGTCCTCCGACGTGGTCGTGCGGGACCACCTGGGCGACCTGTCGGTCGGCACCGTCTCGGGCGCGGCGACCGCCTCCGGCCCGCTGCACCGGGTCACGGTCACCACGGTGTCGGGCGAGGTGACGCTCGACTGCATGGCCCCGACCTCGGTCTGCCACGTGCGGACCGTCTCCGGCGACGTCGCGGTGCGGCTGCCGGCGGGCCACGGCGTCGGCGTCGAGGCGCGCAGCGTGTCCGGGCGGGTCGTCGTCGACGGCGTCGAGCACGGCGACCGCCGCCCCGGCCGCACGACCGTCGACCTCCGCGACGACCGCGCCACCTGCTACGTCTACTCCCAGACCGTGTCCGGCCACCTCACGGTGCTGCACGGCGCGCCGCTCGCCGAGCCGGTGGTGGACGCCGGCGGCGCCTGATGGCCGTCTTCGGGCACGGGCAGCTGCGGCTGTACCTGCTGTCGCTGCTGGAGGCCGGGCCGCGGCACGGGTACGAGCTGATCCGCGCGCTGTCCGACCGGTTCGGCGGCACCTACCGGCCGAGCGCCGGGACGGTGTACCCGCGGCTGGCGCGGCTCGAGGAGGAGGGGCTGGTCGAGCGGGCCGAGTCGGGCCGCAAGACGCTCTACGCCCTGACCGACCGGGGCCGCGCGGAGGTCGAGGCGCACCGGGCCGAGCTGGCCGCGCTGGAGCACGAGCTCGCCGACGTGGTGCGCGAGCTCGCCGCGCAGGTCCGGGCCGAGGTGGCGGGGTCGATGGCGGGGATGCGGGCCGAGATGGCCGCGGCCGCCCAGCAGGCCCGGGCGGCGGCGCTGCAGGCCCGGGACGCGCGCGCGACGGCGCCGGCCGGGGACGTGCCGCGGCCGGGCGGGCCGCCCGCCGCCGGATCGCGCCCGGGCGGCCCGGGCGCCGACGCGCGCCGGGAGGCCCGCGCGCGGCGCGCGGCGATCGAGGCGGACCTCGCGGCGTTCCGGGCCGAGGTGCGCGAGGCCGTGCGGCGCGCGGAGGCGTCCGGCGGGCCGACCGCCCTCACGGCCGACACGGTGCGGACGGTGCTGGCGAGCGCCCGCGCGGCGATCGCGGCGACGCTGCCGCCGCGCTGAGGGCGGGGCGGCCCGGACCCCGCCGGGGCGTCAGACCACGTCCTCCGGCAGGCCCAGCCAGGTGTTCCAGTGCGAGTGCAGCACGAGCCAGGCCATCAGCCCGTAGCCGGCCTGGCCGGGGAGCGAGCCGTCGCCCGCGGCCAGGTCGGCGAGCCACTGCTCGTGCCCGGCGAGCGGCGTGCAGGTGTCGACGTACGGCACCCGGCGCCGGGTGGTCACGTCGGCGAACGCGGCGGACAGGTCGGCGAGCGTCGTGGGGTCGACCCCGGCGCCGGGCGGCGGGCCGACGACGAACGCCGGCATCCGGCGCTGCTCGGCCGCGTCGAGGATGTTCGCGAGGTTGAGCCGGCTGCGCGCGAGCGACAGCCCGGCGAGGGCGTCGGCGCGGCCGAGCGACACGATCAGCCGGGTGTCGGCCTCGGCGGAGGCGCGGCGGCCGACCTCCTCCTCCCAGCGGGCGGACAGCCCGGAGGTGGTCTCGCCGGGCACGGCCAGCGTCAGGACCGTCGGCGGCACGGGGGTCTGCGTCCGCGCGGCGACCCGGCCGACCCAGCCCAGCGCCCGCGGGTCGCCGGCGCCCGCGGCCAGCTCGTCCCCGATCACCACCAGGCGCAGTGGCAGCTCGCCCACGTCCCGTCCTCCCGCTCGCCGTGCACGTCCCGCGGTCGCGGGCGCGGGGCCCAGTCTCGCAGCCGGACGGCCGGGGGCGCCCGCCGACGCGCGGCGGCGGGCGGGTCAGCGCAGGTAGCCGTCGGTGTCGTCGGTCCAGTCGTGGCGGGAGCGCGGCGGCTCCCGGCGGCCGAGCCCGTCGGTGCGGATCCAGTCGTACAGCCGGGCGCCGAGCCAGGCGGTCAGCGTGATCAGGGCCAGGGTGAGGAGCAGTGCGGTCATGGCAGAAACACTGCCGGTGCGGAGATCCGGCCACGAGTGGCAGCACTGCCGACCCCCATCGACTTCCCGCCAGTTCCGTGGCAGGCTCGGCGGCATGCTGCAGCGAGTCGCCGCGATCGCGGTCCCCGGGGTGTCCGCGTTCGAGTTCGGGCTGGTCTGCGAGGTGTTCGGCATCGACCGGTCCGACACCGGCGGCCCGACGTTCGACTTCACGCTGTGCACCCCGGAGCTCGGGCTGGTGCCGATGGAGCCGGCGCTGGCGGTGGACGTGCCGGCCGGGCTGGACGCCGCCGCCGGGGCCGACCTCGTGGTGGTGCTGCCGTACAAGGCGCCGTACGGGCTGCCCGCCGCCGCGCGGGACGCCATCCGCGCGGCGCACGACCGCGGCGCGTGGGTGATGAGCATCTGCTCCGGCACGTTCGCGCTGGGGGAGGCCGGGCTGCTCGACGGCCGCCGGTGCACCACGCACTGGATGTACGCCGACGACCTGCAGCGCCGGTACCCGACCGCCGAGGTGGACGCCGCGGTGCTCTACGTCGAGGACCGCGGCGTCATCAGCAGCGCCGGCACCGCCGCCGGGATCGACGCGTGCCTGCACCTGATCCGCCGGGAGCTCGGCGCGCAGCAGGCCGCGATGGTCGCCCGGCGGATGGTCGTGCCGCCGCACCGGGACGGCGGTCAGGCGCAGTACGTCGACACCCCGCTGCCGTGCGACGCCGACACGCTCGCCCCGCTGCTCGCGTGGATGACCGAGCACCTCGACGCCGAGCTCACCGTGCCGGACCTCGCCGCGCGGGCGCTGATGTCCGAGCGCACGTTCGCCCGCCGGTTCCGCGCCGAGACCGGCACCACGCCCGCCGCCTGGGTCACCCGGCAGCGGCTGGTCCGGGCCCAGGAGATGCTCGAGCGCACGTCCGCGGGCGTGGACGAGGTCGCGCGCGCCAGCGGGTTCGGCAGCGCGGCCGTGCTGCGGCACCACTTCGCGCGGGTGCTGGGCACGAGCCCGCAGGCGTACCGCCGCCTGTTCGCGTGCACGGACGAGGCGGAGGCGGCGGCCGACCGCATGTCGGTGGCCTGACCGCCGACGCGCCGGAGGCCGGCCACCCCGAGGGGTGACCGGCCTCCGCGCGTGCGGCGCCCCGCGGCTCAGCGCTCGAACGCCGCCCGCAGGATCTCCGCCTGCTCCGCCTGGTGCGCCTTGGCCGAGCCGGCCGCGGTCGAGGCCGACGCCGGGCGGGACACCGCCCGCACCGGCGCGCCCACGACCTGCGGCAGCGCCAGCGACACGTACGACCACGGCCCCTGGTTCCGCGGCTCGTCCTGGACCCACACCAGCTCGGCCCCGTCGAACGGCGCGAGCGCCCCGCGGATGCCGTCGTGGTCGAGCGGGTACAGCTGCTCGAGCCGCACGATCGCCGTGCGCTCGTCGCCCAGCTTCTCCCGCTGGGCCACGAGGTCCCAGTAGAGCTTGCCGGAGCACAGCAGCACGCGGTCGACCCGGGCCGCCGAGGAGGCCGCGACGTCGTCGCCGATCACCGGGCGGAACGTGCCGGACGTGAAGTCCTCGACCTTCGACGCGCCCGCCTTGAGCCGCAGCATCGACTTCGGGGTGAAGACGACGAGCGGGCGGCGCGGCCGGGCGTAGGCCTGGCGGCGCAGCAGGTGGAAGTACGACGCCGGCGTGGTCGGCTGCGCGACGGTCATGTTGCCCTCGGCGGACATCTGCAGGAACCGCTCGATGCGCGCCGACGAGTGGTCCGGCCCCTGGCCCTCGTAGCCGTGGGGGAGCAGCAGCACGACGGACGAGTGCTGGCCCCACTTCTGCTCGGCGGAGGAGATGAACTCGTCGATGACGGTCTGCGCGCCGTTGACGAAGTCGCCGAACTGCGCCTCCCACAGCACCAGGGCGTCGGGGCGCTCGACGGAGTAGCCGTACTCGAAGCCGAGCGCCGCGTACTCCGACAGCGAGGAGTCGTAGACCCAGAACTTCGCCTGGTCCGCCGACAGGTACAGCAGCGGGGTCCACTCGGCGCCGGTCTCCCGGTCGTGCAGGACGGCGTGCCGCTGCACGAAGGTGCCGCGGCGGGAGTCCTGGCCGGCGAGGCGCACCGGGGTGCCCTCGATCAGCAGCGAGCCGAACGCCAGGATCTCGCCGAAGCCCCAGTCGATGCCGCCCTCGCGGGACATCTGCTCCCGCTTGGCGAGCAGCTGCGCGAGCTTCGGGTGGATCGTGAAGCCCTCCGGCGCCCGCACGTGCGCGGCGCCGATCCGCTCCAGCACCTTGGCGGGCGCGGCGGTCTGCCAGCCGATGATGACGCCGGCGTCCTCGCGCTGG
The DNA here is from genome assembly GCF_035634735.1 of Cellulomonas sp. Classification (GTDB taxonomy): domain Bacteria; phylum Actinomycetota; class Actinomycetes; order Actinomycetales; family Cellulomonadaceae; genus Cellulomonas. The sequence goes on along the minus strand of NZ_DASQCJ010000187.1, from coordinate 20,508 downwards.
GACTCCGGGCGCTCCAGGCCGGCCACCGGCTCGGCGTCGGGCGACGGCGGGGTCCAGCCCTCCTCGCGGGTCTCCGCGAACACCCGCTCGAGCTGCGCCTGGTAGTCGCGCAGCACGTGCTCGGCCTCCTCGAGCGTGATGTCCCCGCGGGACACCAGGGCCTCGGTGTAGAGCTTGCGCACCGAGCGCTTGGCCTCGATGAGGTTGTACATCAGCGGCTGGGTCATCGAGGGGTCGTCGCCCTCGTTGTGGCCGCGGCGGCGGTAGCAGACCATGTCGATGATCACGTCGCGGTCGAACTGCTCGCGGTACTCGAACGCGAGCTCGGCGACCCGGACGCACGCCTCGGGGTCGTCGCCGTTGACGTGGAAGATCGGGACCTGCAGGCCCTTGGCCACGTCGGTGGCGTACTGCGAGGAGCGCGAGGACGAGGGGCCGGTGGTGAAGCCGACCTGGTTGTTGATGACGACGTGGATCGTGCCGCCGGTGCGGTAGCCGCGCAGCTGGGCCAGGTTGAGGGTCTCGAAGACCACGCCCTGCCCGGCGAACGCCGCGTCGCCGTGGATGAGGATCGGCAGCACGGAGAACCCGTCGCCGCCCAGGTCGATCCGGTCCTGCTTGGCCCGGACGATGCCCTCGAGCACCGGGTCCACGGCCTCGAGGTGCGACGGGTTCGCGGCGAGGTAGACCCGGGTCGACGCCCCGGACTCGGCCTGGAACACGCCCTCGGTGCCGAGGTGGTACTTCACGTCGCCGGAGCCCTGCACGGACTTCGGGTCCTGGTTGCCCTCGAACTCGCTGAAGATCTGGCCGTACGACTTGCCGGCGATGTTCGCGAGCACGTTGAGCCGGCCGCGGTGCGCCATGCCGATGGCGACCTCGTCCAGCCCGCCCTCGGCGGCGCGGGACAGGATCGCGTCCAGCAGCGGGATGACGGACTCGCCGCCCTCCAGGGAGAACCGCTTCTGCCCGACGTACTTGGTCTGCAGGAACGTCTCGAACGCCTCGGCGGCGTTGAGGCGGCGCAGGATCCGCAGCTGGTCCTCGCGCGGGGTCGGCGCGTAGCCGGCCTCCAGGCGCTCCTGCAGCCAGCGGCGCTGCCGCGGGTCCTGCAGGTGCATGTACTCGAAGCCGGTGGTGCGGCAGTACGAGTCGCGCAGCAGGCCGAGCACCTGGCGCAGCGTCGCCCGCGGCCGGCCGGTGAACCCGCCGGTCGGGAACGTGCGGTCCAGGTCCCACAGCGACAGGCCGTGCGTCTGCACGTCCAGGTCCGGGTGCTTGCGCAGCCGGTAGGCCAGCGGGTCGGTGTCGGCCATGAGGTGGCCGCGCGACCGGTAGGAGTGGATGAGCTCGGCGATCCGGGCCGGCTTGATGGCCTCGGCGTCCGGGTCGGCCGCCTCCTTGACCCAGCGGATCGGCTCGTAGGGGACGCGCAGCGACGCGAACACCCGGTCGTAGAAGCCGTCCTCGCCGAGCAGCTTGCGGTGCAGGATGCGCAGGAAGTCGCCGGACTGGGCGCCCTGGATCACGCGGTGGTCGTAGGTCGACGTCACCGTCAGGACCTTCGACACGCCCATCTTGTTGAGCTGCTCGTCCGAGGTCCCCTGGAACTCGGCCGGGTAGTCCATCGCGCCGACGCCGATGATCGTGCCCTGGCCCTGCATGAGCCGAGGCACGGAGTGCACGGTGCCGATGGTGCCGGGGTTGGTCAGCGACAGCGTGGTGCCGGCGAAGTCCTCGACGCCGAGCTTCCCGCCGCGGGCGCGCCGGACGACGTCCTCGTACGCGTTCCAGAACTGCGCGAAGTCGAGCGTCTCGGCCTGCTTGATGCTGGGCACGAGCAGCTGGCGGGTGCCGTCCGGCTTGGCCAGGTCGATCGCCAGGCCCAGGTTGACGTGCGCGGGGGTGAGGTAGCCCGGCTTGCCGTCGACCAGCGTGTAGGCGGTGTTCATCGCCGGCATCTCGCCGACCGCCTCGACCAGCGCGAAGCCGATCAGGTGCGTGAACGAGATCTTGCCGCCGCGGCCGCGGGCCAGGTGGTTGTTGATGACGATCCGGTTGTCGACCAGCAGCTTGGCCGGGATGGCGCGCACCGACGTCGCGGTGGGCACCTCCAGGCTGGCCTCCATGTTGGTGACCACCCGGGCGGCGGGGCCGCGCAGGCGCTGCGTCTCGTCGGAGGCCTCGGGGACCTCCTGCTCCGCCTCGCGGGCCGCCTTGGCCGCGGGGGCGTAGGGGGCCGTCGCGGGCTGGGCGGTCGCCACCGGGGAGGTGGCGGGCACGGGCTCCGGGTCGCGCGGCGCGGGCTGCTCCTGCGGGCGGGTGGCCGTCGGCGCGGGGGCCGGCGGGACCGCGTCGCCCCCGGTGTGCGCGGGCCGCTCGGCGACCGGCGCGGGCACGGTGCCCGGGCGCTCGCCGGCGGGCGCGCCCGGGGCGGGCTGCGCGGCGGCCTCGCGGGGCGTGGGCGCGTCCCCCGACGCGCCCGGGGCCGCGGGGGCCGGGGTGCTCGCGGTGCCGGCGGGCGCGGCGTCGACCACGCCGTTCCCCCCGGTGCTCCCCGCGGCGCCACCGCCCGCGACCGCGCCCGACGTCGTCGCGGCGGGCGCCGAGGGCTTGTAGCCCTCGAAGAAGTCCCACCACGCCGGGTCGACCGCCGTCTTGTCCTGGAGGTACTGCTCGTACAGCTCGTCCACCAACCACGTGTTCGCGCCGAAGTCGGCACGGTTCACGTCTGGCTCCGCATGCTGGGACACGCGAGGATCGCCCACTTCCTCCGCGGCCAGGGACCGCGTCATCGCCGGATCTGTTCGTGGCCCACCCTACGTCCTGACCGGGCGTCATCTCCCCCCGAGCAGCGCGGCGCGCGGACGGTTCACACGCTCGTCACACGGCGGGTCCGGCGGGGGTGTCAGGCTCCCCATCTGCGGGTCTGCGCCGGGTCGAGGACGTGTCAACTCGGTCATGCGTCGGCCGGGACGGGCTCCGGCGGGGTGGTCGCGGGACGCGCCGGCGCCGTGGCCGCGAACCGCGCCGCCCCCACCGCGCCCAGCGCCAGCACCACCATCGTCACCGCCATCGGCACCGCGGTCCGCTCGCCCGCCAGCCCGACGAGCGGCGACACCGCGGCCCCCACGCCGAACTGCAGCGCGCCCATGACCGCCGACCCGGTGCCCGCGGCGTGCGCGACCTCGTCCGTGGCGAGGGTCGTGGCGTTCCCGAACACGAGGCCGAGCGCGCTCACGGTGAGGAACAGCAGCACCAGGGTGGGCCACCGGGGCAGGCCGAGCAGCACGACGTCGAGCAGCAGCAGCACGCTGAGCACCGCGACGGCCCCGACGCCGACGGCCAGCAGCCGCTGCGGCGCGAACCGGTCCACCAGCGTCGTGCCCAGCCCGGCGACGACGCCGAGGCCCAGCGCGTTGGCCGCGAACGCCACCGAGTACGCGCCGACCGACAGGCCCAGCACGTTCTGCAGCACGAACGGCGACGCGGAGATGTAGGCGAACATCGCCGCGAAGCCGAGGACGAGCGCGCCGGTCCAGCCGAGGTAGCGGCGGTTGCCCAGCACGGCGCGCGCGTCGCGCAGCGTGGCGGCGAGCCCGCCGCCGGTGCGCGCCTCGCGCGGCCGGGTCTCCGGCACCAGGGTCAGGACGCCGAGGAGCATGAGCGCGCTGAGCCCGGCGAGGATGCCGAACACCCCGCGCCAGCCGACGGCGGTGACCAGGGTGCCGCCGAGCAGCGGGGCCGCGACCGGGGCGACGCCCTGGATCAGCATCATGACGCCGAACAGCTTGGCGGCGGCGGCGCCGCGGGCGCGGTCGGCGACCACGGCTCGGCTGAGCACCACGCCCGCGGCGCCGGCGAAGCCCTGGACGAACCGCGCCGCGACCAGGAACGCGATCGACGGCGCGAGGGCGCACGCCAGCCCGGCGGCGGCGCACAGCGCGCTGCCGGCGATCAGCAGCCCGCGGCGGCCGCGCTGGTCGGACAGCGGGCCGATCACCAGCTGGCCCAGGGCCAGGCCGACCATGAACGTCGTGAGCGAGAGCTGCACGGCCGCCGCGCTGGTGCCGAGGTCGACGGCGAGCTGCGGGAAGGCCGGCAGGTACATGTCGGTGGCGAGCGGCGCGATGGCGGTGAGCAGCGCGAGGACGACGGTGGTCGCGAGGGGGAGCGCGCGCCGGGCGCCGGCGGGCGGGGCGGCGGGGCCGGCCGGGGCGCCGACGGCGGGCGGCGGGGCGGCGGCGGGGCCGGCGGGGGTGGGGGAGGAGGTGGCGGAGGTGGCGGCGGGCACGGCGGTGCCCGGGGCTGCGGTCATGGGGGTGTGCTCCAGCACGGGGGAGGGCGGCACGGCGCCGCGGACCGGAGCATCATATCTATGCACTCATATACGTCGAGCCCGGGGCGCGCTGCTAGCCTCCCGGCGTGACCCGACCCGGCCCGGCCGACGACGACGCGGTCGTCGACGCCACCGACGACGCGGCCCTCGACGCGGCCGGCGACCTGCGGGTGCTCGCCGTCGCCCTGCACGACCTGTCCCGCGCGGTGCGCCGGGCGGAGGGGGCGCAGGACGGCGGCCTGCCGCCGCTGCCCCCGACCGAGTTCGAGGTCATGCGGTACGTCGACGCGCACCCCGGCACCAGCGTGGGCGGGGTCGCGGCGGGGCTCGACCTCCGGCAGAGCAACGTGAGCGCCGCGGTGCGGGGCCTGGTCGCGCGCGGGCTGGTCGAGCGCGCGGCCGACGCCGGCGACCGGCGGGTGACCCGGCTGCACCCGACGCCGCTCGCCCGGGAGCGGCGGGAGCCGGTCGAGGCGGGGTGGGCCCGCACGCTCGGCGCGGCACTCGCGGGCCTGCCGGCCGCGGAGGCGGCGGCGGTGCGCCGGGCCGCCGGCCCGCTGGCCCGCCTGGCCGCCGCGACCCGGGGGCCCGGGGACGCGCCCGAGCCGGGCTGACCCCGGGCGGACCGGTGCCCGGGCTGACCGGTGCCCGGGCTGACCGGTGCCCGGGCGGACCGGTCCCGCGCCGACCGACGTCGGGTGGAGCGTTCCGCCCGACACGCGCCGGCGTGTCGGGCAGAACGCTCCACCCGTCCCCACCCACGGGGGCTCTCGCCCGCCGCGGCGGGTGGGGGACCCGCCTCCGCGGGCCCGGTCAGGTGATGTCGCGCTTGAGGGTGGTGAACCGCCCCAGCGCGGCGAGCAGCACCGCGTACCCGACGAGCACCGCCGCGCCCGCGGCCGGCCCGAGCAGCGAGCCCGCGCCGGTGGCCGAGTAGAACGAGCCGCCGCTGATGGCCTCGCCGGCCGCGCCGGGCAGGAACTTGCCGATCGGCGCCGTCGCGTCGTTCAGGCCGAGCACCAGGCGGGCGATCGGCTCGACGAACTGCGTGAAGGCCAGCACGACCACGATCGCGACGACCTGGTTCGGCATCGCGAACCCGAGCCCGACCCCGACGACGCACCACACCGTCAGCGCCAGGGCGGTCCGCGCGATGATGCCCCAGACCTCGCCCTCGCCGAGCAGGTTCGGCGCGTCGGTGAACGCGAAGGCCAGCGCGCCGGCGCCGACGGTGGCCAGGGTGCCGAGCACGCCGTAGAGCACGCCCATCGGGATGCTCGCGGCGAGCTTCGCCACGACGAACCGGTTGCGGTCCGGCTGCGCGAGCAGCGTCGGGGTGAGCGTCCGGTGCCGGAACTCGGCGGTCACCGACAGCAGCCCGACGAGCAGCGGCAGCGCGTAACCGAGCGAGGCCGGCAGCGTGTACACCGCGGGGACGATCGTCTGCGGGTCGGCGACCACGGGCGCGCCGTCGGCACCGGAGACCTCGGCGCCGTCGAACGTGAAGGCGAACGCCATCGCGGCGCCCAGGAACGCCATGTAGCCGATCATGACGATCAGCAGCACCCACCAGGTGCGGGTCGTGACGATCTTCCGGTACTCGGAGACCAGGGAGTCCTTCATCGGGCACCTCCGGCGGGGGCGTCGGTCGGGGCGGAGGCGGGGGCGCCTGCCGGGGCGGGCGCCGCGTGCGCGCCGTGCGCGGGGGCGGGCGCGGTGAGGCGGAGGAACACGTCCTCCAGGCCGACGCCGTGGGCGGCGAGCTCGTGCAGCTCCAGGCCGGCGGCGAACGCCGCGTGGCCCACGGCGGCGACGTCGGTGCCGACCAGCTCGGCCACGCCGGGCGACCCGGCGACCCGCTGCCAGCCCGCCCGGGCGACCAGCGCGTCCAGCGCGGCGCCGTCGGGGGAGGCGACCCGGACCCGCGGCTCGGCCAGGCCGCTGAGCTCCGCGAGCGTCGAGGCGTGCACCAGCCGCCCGCCCGCGATGATGACGACGTCGTCCACGGTCTGCTGCACCTCGGACAGCACGTGCGAGGACACCAGCACCGTGCGGCCCTGCGCGGCGAGCGCGCGGAGCAGGTCGCGCAGCCAGCGGATGCCCTCCGGGTCGAGGCCGTTGGCCGGCTCGTCGAGCAGCAGCACCGGCGGGTCGCCGAGCAGCGTCGTCGCGAGCGCGAGCCGCTGGCGCATGCCCAGGGAGAACCCGCCGACCCGGCGCTTCGCGGCGCCGGTGAGGCCGACCAGGTCGAGCACCTCGTGCGCCCGGCGGTCCGGGACGCCCGCCTGCGGCGCGTACACCCGCAGGTGGTCCAGCGCCGTGCGGCCGGGGTGGAAGTCGGCGGCCTCGAGGGCGGCGCCGACGGTGCGCATCGGGCGGTCGAGCGCAATGTACCGGCGGCCGCCGATGGTGGCCGTGCCGGCGGTGGGCTGCACGAGGCCGAGCAGCATCCGCAGCGTCGTGGTCTTGCCGGCGCCGTTGGGTCCGAGGAACCCGGTGACCCGCCCGGGGCGGACCGTGAAGCTCAGGTCGTCCACGGCCCGGACCTGGCCGAACGTCTTCGTGAGGTGCGAGACCTCGATGGCGTGCGTCGCGTCGGGTGGCATGTCTCGACCCTAGGGACCGGGCCCCGCCCGGCGGATCAGCCGCGAGACGGAAACCGCGTCTCCTCCGTCCGGAGGAGACGCCTCCCGGCGGACGGGCCGCGCGCCGGCCGGCTCAGAAGGCCGCGGTCGCCGGCCGCGACGTCCGCCGCGACGGCAGCATGACCCGCATCGTGCAGCCGGCGTCGCTGTCCGCGACCTCGACCGTCCCGCCGTGCAGCGTCACCGCCCAGCGCACGATCGACAGCCCGAGGCCGGTCCCGCCGGTGGAGATCTGCCCGGTGATGGCGGGGGTGTTGCCGCGCGCGAACCGCTCGAACACCCGCTGCCGCTGGTCGGCCGCGATGCCCGGCCCCTGGTCGACGACGTCGAGCCGGACCCAGCCGCCGGCGCGGTGCGCCTCCAGCCGGACCGGCGCGCCGCGCGGCGAGTGCCGGACGGCGTTCTGCACGAGGTTCGCGACCACCTGGTGCAGCCGCTCGCGGTCCGCCGGGAGGGTGAGGTCGGGCGGGTCGACGACCACCGGGAACGTCAGGTCCTTCGACGCCCCGACCAGCCGCCCCTCCTGCGCGGCCTCCTCGAGGAACTGCTGCACGGGCACGTCGGTCACCTGCAGGTCGACGGCGCCGGCCTCCAGCCGGGACAGGTCGAGCAGCGTCGCGACCAGCCGGCTGAGCCGCTGCGTCTGCGCGAGCGCGGCGCGCATCGCCTCCGGGTCCGGGTCCTCGACGCCGTCGACGATGTTCTCGAGCTGCGCCTGCAGGGCGGTCACCGGGGTGCGCAGCTCGTGCGACACGTTCGCGACCATCTCCCGGCGCAGCGAGTCCGCCTGCTCCAGGTCGTCCGCCATGCGGTTGAAGGCCGTCGCGAGCTCGCCGACCTCGTCCCGGCTGGTCGCGCGCACCCGGCGGCTGTAGTCGCCGGCCGCCATGGCCCGCGCCGCGGAGGTCATCTCCCGCAGCGGGGAGGTCATGCCGCGCGCGAGCAGCTGGGTCATCACCAGCGCGAGCACGATGACGATGGGGAACGTCCGGGACGGGCCCAGCGCGTTGTTCAACCCGATCCAGGTGAGCAGCGACGCGACGAACACCGCGGCCGCCACGAGGACGCCGAGCTTGATCTTGATGGACCGCAGCCGGTCGAGCGGCCGCACGTCGGGCAGGCGGGGCCGCTGGTGCCGGGGAGGGGTCGGCACCGTCACGCCGAGCCGCCTCCGGGGGTCGACGCGCCCGGGCCGGCGGCCGGCTCCAGGGCGTAGCCCACGCCGTGCACGGTGCGGATCAGGTCGGCGCCCAGCTTCCTGCGCAGGGCCTTCACATGCGAGTCGACGGTGCGGGTCCCGGACGCGTCCACCCAGTCCCAGACCTCGGCCAGCAGGCGCTCGCGGGTGAGCACGGTGCGCGGGCTCGCGGCGAGGGCGAGCAGCAGGTCGAACTCGGTGGGCGTGAGGTGCACCTCCTCGCCGCCGCGGTGCACGCGGCGCTGCGCCCGGTCGATGACGACGTCGCCGACCGCGACCGGCGGCTCGGCGGCCTCGGAGCCGGCGGCGGCGAGCTCGGCGGCCAGGGCGGCGCGCTGCTGGCGGCGCAGCAGGGCCTTCACCCGCGCCACGAGCTCCCGCATCGAGAACGGCTTGGTCATGTAGTCGTCGGCGCCGACGCCGAGGCCGATGAGCATGTCGGTCTCGTCGTCGCGCGCCGTCAGCATGAGGACGGGCACCGGGCGGTCCGCCTGGATCCGGCGGCACACCTCAAGTCCGTCGATGCCGGGCAGCATCACGTCGAGCACCACGACGTCGGGCGCGAGCCGCGCGGCGGCGTCGACCGCCTGCAGGCCGTCGCCGACCGTCTCGACCTGCCAGCCCTCGGCGGACAGCCGGCGCGCGACGGCCGTGGCGATGGCCGGCTCGTCCTCGACCACCAGGACCGACGTGGACGCGGCGCCGGGGGCGCCCGCGGGGGTTCCGGCACCAGCACCGGGGCGGGATGCGAAGGTCATCCCGCCAGCGTAGAGCGCCGGTGTGGAGGTTTCGTATGATTGCGCCACCATGAGCAGCTCAAGTCGCTGCCGGCGTCCCGCCCGGGCCGACGCGCCCGGGGGAGACCATGCCGGCCCTTCCTGCCTCCTGACCCACCTCGCACGCGTCCCGGCTCCGCCGCGCCCGCGCGCCGTCGGTGGTGACCCGTGCTGACCGACTGGCTGCTCGTCGCCCTCGGCGTCGTGCTCACCGCCGGCACCGCGGTGTTCGTCGCGAGCGAGTTCTCCCTGGTCACGCTCGACCCGGGCGTCGTGGAGGGCCAGACCCGGCCCGACGACCGGCGCGGGCAGAGCGTGCTCAAGGCGCTGCGGAGGCTGTCCACGGAGCTGTCCGGCGCCCAGGTCGGCATCACCGTGACCACGGTGCTGCTCGGCTACACCACCCAGCCCGCGGTCAACGCGCTGCTGGCCGAGCCGCTGCGCGGGTCGTTCCTCGGCCCGGCGATCGGCGGCGCGGTCGCGCTCGTCGTCACCCTGGTCCTCGTCAACGGGTTCTCCATGCTGTTCGGCGAGCTCGTGCCGAAGAACTTCGCGATCAGCCGCCCGCTCGGCACGGCCCGGTGGGTGGCGCCGCTGCAGGCCGGGTTCACCTCGGCGCTGCGCCCGCTCATCACGCTGTTCAACTCGAGCGCCAACGCGCTGCTGCGCCGCATGGGCGTCGAGCCGCGCGAGGAGCTGTCCGGCGGGCGCTCGCCGCAGGAGCTCGCCGCGCTGGTGAAGCGGTCCGCGCAGCAGGGCACCCTCGACGAGTCGACGGCGACCCTGCTGACCAACTCCATCGAGTTCACCGACCTCACGGCCGTCGACGTGATGACCGACCGGCAGCGCGTCGTCACGCTGCGCCGCGCGGACACCGCCGCCGACGTGGTGCGGCTGTCCCGCGAGACCGGGCACTCGCGGTTCCCGGTGATCGGCGACGACTCCGACGACATCGTCGGCCTGGTGCACCTGCGCCGCGCGATCGGCGTGCCGTACGAGCGGCGCCACGAGGTGCCCGCGGCCGCCCTGATGATCGACGCGCCCCGGGTGCCGGAGACGGTGCACCTGGGCCCGCTGCTGGTCGAGCTGCGCGAGCACGGCATGCAGATGGCGGTCGTCGTCGACGAGTACGGCGGCACGTCGGGCGTCGTGACGCTCGAGGACGTCGTCGAGGAGCTGGTCGGCGACGTGGCGGACGAGCACGACCGCCGGCGCACCGCGGCCTCCCGGCGGGCTGACGGCGCCTGGGTGGTGTCCGGCCTGCTGCGCCCCGACGAGCTCACCGAGACCACCGGGCTCGTCGTCCCCGAGGACGGCCCGTACGAGACGCTGGGCGGCCTGGTCATGGCCGCGCTGGGCCGCGTGCCCGAGGCGGGCGACGAGGTGGTGGCCGGCGACGTCGTGCTCCGCGTCGACACCATGGCCCGCCGCCGGGTCGAGCGCGTGGTGGTGCAGCCCGCCCGGGCCGCCGCCGACGCCGAGGGGGGCGCGCGATGAGCCCCGGGGTGGCCCTGGCGCTCGCGGTCGCGCTGCTGGCCGGGAACGCGTTCTTCGTCGCGGCCGAGTTCGCGATCATCTCCGCGCGCCGCTCCGCGATCGAGCCGCTGGCCGCGGCCGGCGACCGGCGCGCGACCACGGTGCTCTGGGCGATGGAGCACGTGTCGCTCATGCTCGCCTGCGCCCAGCTCGGCGTGACGGTCTGCTCCACCAGCCTCGGCCTGGTGGCGGAGCCGGCGATCGCGCACCTGATCGAGGATCCGCTGCACGCGGTCGGCGTCAGCACGAGCCTCGCGCACCCGATCGCGTTCGTGGTGGCGCTGCTGGTCGTCGTCTACCTGCACGTCGTGCTCGGCGAGATGGTGCCGAAGAACCTGGCCGTGTCCGGCCCGGACCGGGCGGTGCTGGTCTTCGGCCCGCCGCTGGTGTGGCTCGGGCGGATCGTGCGGCCGGTCATCGCGGCGCTGAACTGGATCGCGAACCACGTGCTGCGGCTGTTCCGGGTCGACCCGCGCGACGAGGTCGCGTCGGCGTTCACCGCCCAGGAGGTGCAGTCGATCGTCGAGCAGTCGCAGGCGGAGGGCCTGCTGGACGACGAGCAGGGTCTGCTGTCCGGCGCGCTGCAGTTCTCCGACCGCACCGCCGCCGACGTGATGGTCCCGGTCGCCGACCTCGTCACGGTGCCGGTCGACGCGACCCCGGACGAGGTGGAGCGGCTGGTCGCCCGGACCGGGTACAGCCGGTTCCCGGTGCTCGGCCGGGACGGGGGCCCCACGGGGTACCTGCACGTCAAGGACGTCCTGTACGCGGACGACGGCTCCCGCCGGCTCCCGGTGCCGACCTGGCGGGTGCGCGCGCTCGCCGTGGTCGCGCCGGGCGACGAGGTGGAGGAGGCGCTGGCCGCCATGCAGCGGTCCGGCGTGCACCTCGCCCGCGTGGAGGACGGCGGCCGGGCCGTGGGGGTCGTCTTCCTGGAGGACATCCTCGAGGAGCTCGTCGGGGAGGTCCGGGACGCGATGCAGCGGGGCGCCTTCCGGCACCGCGCGGGCGCCTGAGCGGTCGGTACGGGGCCGATCGTGGGACCTTCGTCACACGACCGGGTGGTCCCGGTGGGTGAACCAGGGCGACACGCCGATGATCCGTCAGCTACCCCCCGGTCAGGGGGTTGGAACGGGCCCCCCGGTGCCGTTATGGTTTCGTGATCGTCCACCCGGATCCCCCCGGCGGTCGCGCTCCCAGCGCCCCCGCCCTTCCCGGGTGGCGCCCCTCGTCCGTCGGCGGCTCGTCGCCGCCTGCCCGTGAGCTCGGAGGTCCCGTGGCGTCGCACCGCGTGCAGCCCGCCGACGCCGGCGCCCCCACCCGCCGCCAGCTCCGCGAGGCGGGCCGCACGCGACCCGCCGCCGCCGCGCCCGCCGCCCCGTCCGCCGACGCCGCCCCGGTGGCGGTCGTCGCCGACCACCGGCGGCGCACCAGCCCGCTGGCCCGGTGGGGCACCCGCGCCGGCGTGCTCGTCACGCTCGCGGCCGTCACCGTGGCGATCCCTCTGTCCCAGGGCGCGGCCCGCAGCGAGGACGGCTTCACCGACGCCGAGGCCGACGCGACGCTGCCCAGCACGGTCGAGGCGCTGACCTCCTCCGCGACCTCGGTGCTGCCGCCCGCCTCCCTCGTGTCGAGCGACGCGACCGCGCTGCGCGCGCAGGTGGACGTCAGCCGCAGCCAGGACCGCGAGATCCTGCCGGGCTGCGACGGCGAGGCCAACCCGGCCAGCGCGAACGGGCAGGTCCCGCAGTCCGACCTCTGCTACCTCTGGGACGGCAAGACGCAGCTGCGCGCGGACGCCGCCGAGGCGCTCGCCGAGCTCAACGCCATGTGGGTCACCCGGTGGGGCACCGACCTGTGCCTGTCCAGCGGCTACCGGACCCTCGCCGAGCAGCGGGCGGTCAAGGCCGCCAAGGGCTCGCTCGCCGCGCCCGCCGGCCGCAGCAACCACGGGTGGGGCCTCGCGGTCGACCTGTGCACCTCGCAGACCACGGGCGCGCAGTGGGAGTGGCTCAACGACAACGCCCCCGTGTTCGGCTGGGAGAACCCGGACTGGGCGCAGCCCGGCGGCTCCGGCCCGTACGAGCGCTGGCACTGGGAGTACACCAAGGGCGTCATGGCCGACGGCGAGTACTACGGCTGACGCCCCCGCACGCACGACGCGGAACGGCCCCGCCTCCCCAGGGAGGCGGGGCCGTTCTCGCGTGCGGGGCTCGCCCCCTGCGCCGAGATAGGGCCTCCGCGTCGAGATAGGACCGTCCCCGGTCCTGTCTCGGGCGGACGGCCCTATCTCGGCGCCCGGGCGGTGAACGCCGGTCAGACCAGGGTCATGCCCCAGGTGACCTCGTGCGTGGCGCCCGGCTCGAGGCGCACCAGGCGCTCGCCGGTGCGGAACGCGTCCGCGATGCAGCTCATCGGCTCGGCGGCGACGCCGCGGCGGGCGATCTTCGGGATGCCGTTGCCCGTGCACACCTGCCAGGTGTCCATCGACTCGTCCATCCACATCGCCGCGCCGTGGCCGTCGGGGGAGCCCAGCACGATCCAGGACAGCCCGTCGCCGTCGCGGGTCACGTCGACGAACGCGTCGTCCAGCGCCACGCCGGCCAGCGGCTGCGGGGTGGTGCGGTCCTCGGCGCCGGACAGCGGGCGGGTGCCGGTCGGGAGCAGGCGGTCGTCCACCGTCACCTGCGACGTGGCGTCGACCCGCAGCGTGCAGTCGTCCACGGCGGCGTCGCCGGGGGACAGCCACGGGTGGAAGCCGATGCCGTACGGCGCGGCGGTCGCGTCGAGGTTGGTCGCGGCGACGTGCACGCGCAGCCCGGCGTCGGACAGCGCGTACGTGACGTCGACGCGCAGCGACCACGGGTAGCCCGGCGTCGGGACCAGGTCGTGGCGCAGCGTGACGGAGGTGTCGCCGTCGGGGCCGGACTCCGAGGCGACCTTCGCGTACCGGACCTGGGCCACCAGGCCGTGCAGGGCGGTCATGCGGTCGGGCTCGGTGACGGCGACCTGGTAGTCGGTGCCGTCCCAGGTGTACTGGCCGTCCCGCAGCCGGTTGGGCCACGGGGCGAGGACGGCGCCGGAGAAGGCGGGCGCGAGGTCGGACTCGTCGAACGGCAGCACGACGTCGCGGCCGCCGACGCTGTAGGCGCGGACGCTGGCCCCGACCTCGGTGATCACGGCGCGGTGGGCGCCGTGGACGAGGGCGTGCTGCTGTCCGGAGGGTGCGGGCGTGTTCCCGCTCACACCGTAGCGGCCGGGGGTCCCGGGTCGGGCGAACGGCTCCGGTGCCCCCGCACCGCCCGGCAGCCGGTAGCCTGGACCGTCGTGGCAGCCACCGACTTCCCCGCCGAGATCCGCGACCTGCGCAGCACCCTGCAGTCGATCCAGGCGGTGTCCGACCCCACGGCCCTCCGGGCGAAGATCGCCGACCTCTCCGAGCAGGCGTCCGCCCCCGACCTGTGGGACGACCCCGAGTCCGCCCAGAAGGTGACCAGCGCGCTGAGCGCCGCGCAGTCCGAGCTGGACCGCGTCGACAGGCTCGGCGCGCGGATCGACGACCTGGAGACCCTCGTCGAGATGGCGACGGAGGACGGCGGCGACGCCGAGACCCTCGCCGAGGCGGAGGGGGAGCTGGTCGGGATCCGCAAGGACCTGGGCGAGCTCGAGGTCCGGACCCTCCTGAACGGCGAGTACGACCAGCGCGAGGCGGTCGTGACGATCCGCGCGGGCGCCGGCGGCGTCGACGCGGCGGACTTCGCCGAGATGCTCATGCGGATGTACCTGCGCTGGGCCGAGCGGCACGGCTACCCGACGACGGTGCTCGACACCTCGTACGCGGAGGAGGCCGGCCTGAAGTCGGCGACGTTCGAGGTGAAGGCGCCGTACGCGTTCGGGCACCTGTCCGTCGAGGCCGGCACGCACCGCCTGGTGCGCATCTCGCCGTTCGACAACCAGGGCCGCCGGCAGACGTCGTTCGCGGCGGTCGAGGTCATCCCGCTGATCGAGCAGAGCGACGACAACATCGAGATCCCCGAGTCGGAGATCAAGGTCGACGTGTTCCGCTCGTCCGGCCCCGGCGGCCAGTCGGTCAACACGACCGACTCCGCGGTGCGCATGACGCACATCCCGACCGGCATCGTCGTGTCGATGCAGAACGAGAAGTCGCAGATCCAGAACCGCGCCGCCGCGCTGCGCGTGCTCCAGTCGCGCCTGCTCCTGGTCCGCAAGGCCGAGGAGGACGCGAAGAAGAAGGAGCTCGCGGGCGACATCAAGGCGTCCTGGGGCGACCAGATGCGGTCCTACGTGCTGCACCCGTACCAGATGGTCAAGGACCTGCGCACCGAGCACGAGGTGGGCAACACGTCCGCGGTGTTCGACGGCGACATCGACGGGTTCATCGAGTCCGGCATCCGCTGGCGCCGTCAGGCGTCCGTCGACGCCTGACGGACCCCGCGCGCACGGTCCGAGGGCGACGCACCCCACCGGGTGCGGCGCCCTCGGCGCGTCCGGACCCCGGGACGCCCGCGCCACATCCTGGTCACAGGTCGGGACCAGGTTCGGCGGAACCCCTTGTCGCCGCGGGTCGGCGGTTCTATGTTGTGGCTCGCAACATTCTCTGCGCCACGGGCACAGGAGGTGTGCTCCCGGACGCGGACCGACGCGAGGGGGACCGATGCGACGAGGCATGTTCCTGGCGACGGCGGCCGTTGCGGCCACCGGACTGCTGCTGGCCGGGTGCGCCGGCAGCGACGACGACAGCGGTGGCGGCGGTGGCGGGACCACCTCGGCGTCGACCGCGAAGGTGGGCGTCATCCTGCCCGACACCAAGTCCTCCGCACGCTGGGAGACCGCGGACCGCAAGTACCTGGAGCAGGCCTTCGAGGACGCGGGCGTGGACTACGACATCCAGAACGCGCAGGGCGACAAGACCCAGTTCCAGACGATCGCCGACCAGATGATCACCAGCGGCGTGAACGTGCTGATGATCGTCAACCTCGACTCCGGCTCCGGCAAGGCGGTGCTCGACAAGGCGAAGGCCCAGGGCATCGCCACGATCGACTACGACCGGCTCACCCTCGGCGGCGGCGCCGACTTCTACGTGTCGTTCGACAACGTCGAGGTCGGGAGGCTGCAGGGGCAGGGGCTCGAGAAGTGCCTGACCGACGCCGGCAAGACGACTGCGAACATCGCGTTCCTCAACGGCTCGCCGACGGACAACAACGCCACGCTCTTCAACCAGGGCGCGGTCGAGGCCCTCCAGGCGAAGACCGACGGCGGCGACTACACGGTCGTCGCCGACCAGGCCGTGCCCGACTGGGACAACCAGCAGGCCGGCACGATCTTCGAGCAGATGTACACCGAGACCGGCGGGAAGATCGACGGCGTCCTCGCCGCCAACGACGGCCTGGGCAACGCCGCGATCGCCATCCTCAAGAAGAACGGCGTGAACGGCACCGTGCCCGTCACCGGGCAGGACGCCACCGACCAGGGGCTGCAGAACATCCTGGCCGGCGACCAGTGCATGACGGTCTACAAGGCCGTGAAGAAGGAGGCGGACGCCGCCGCCGCCCTGGCCGTCGCCCTGGCGACCGGCGGGGACACGGCGGACCTGGCCACCGGCACGGTCACGGACACCGAGACGGACCAGGAGGTCGACTCGGTCCTGCTGAAGCCCGAGGCGATCTACTTCGACAACGTCAAGGACGTCATCGCCGACGGCTACACGACCAAGGAGAACGTGTGCACCGAGGCGCTCGCCGACGCGTGCGCCTCCGCGGGCATCTCCTGACCCCGACCCCGGACGGCCGGCCCCGCGCGGGGCCGGCCGTCCGGCACCCCCCCCACAGCCCCCGGCACCCCAGCGACGACGCGAGGTGGACGATGACCGACGTCCTGGCCGAGACCCCGGCCGATCCCGACCTGTCCCCGCCGCCGACCCTCGAGGTGCGCGGCGGCCACAAGAACTTCGGCGCCGTGCACGCCCTGCGGGGCGTCGACCTGGTGGCGCTCCCCGGCGAGGTCACCGCGCTGGTCGGCGACAACGGCGCCGGCAAGTCGACGCTGATCAAGTGCGTCGCCGGCATCTTCCCGTTCGACGCGGGGGAGGTGCGGTTCCAGGGCCGCCCCGCGCACATCGCCGACCCCGCGGCGGCGAACGAGCTCGGGATCGAGGTCGTCTACCAGGACCTCGCGCTGTGCGACAACCTCGACATCGTCCACAACATGTTCCTCGGCCGGGAGCTGAAGAAGGGCATCCGGCTCGACGAGGACGCGATGGAGACCCGGGCCGCCGAGGTCCTGGCGTCCCTGTCGGTGCGGACGGTGCGGTCGATCCGGCAGCACGTCGCGAGCCTGTCCGGCGGGCAGCGGCAGACCGTGGCGATCGCGCGCGCCGTGCTGTGGAACTCGACGCTCGTCATCCTCGACGAGCCGACGGCCGCGCTCGGGGTCGCGCAGACCGAGCAGGTGCTGCATCTGGTCCGGCGGCTCGCGGACGCGGGCCTCGCGGTGGTGCTGGTCAGCCACAACATGAACGACGTGTTCGCGGTCGCCGACGCGATCTGCGTCCTCTACCTCGGGCAGACGGCGGCGCAGGTGCGCACCGCGCAGACCAGCCGGGCCCAGGTCATCGAGCTCATCACCAGCGGGACGGCCGGCGACCGCGCCCCGGCCGCCGCGCCGCCGCCGCCTCCGTCGCGCGCCGCCGACGGCCGGCCCGGACCCGACGGGAGCGTGCAGCCGTGACCACCCCGACCCTGACCCCGCCCTCGACGCCGTCCTCGCCCCTGACCGGCGCGGTCGAGCAGCCGACGTTCGCCGAGGCGCTGAACGCCTACGTCCGCAAGGTCCGGGGCGGCGACATGGGCTCGCTCCCGGCGGTCCTCGCGCTCGCCGTGCTGGTGGCGGCGTTCACCGTCGCGAAGCCGGACACGTTCCCGTCCGCGCTCAACCTGGCCAACCTGTTCCAGCAGGGCGCGGTCGTCATGACGATCGGCATGGGCCTGGTGTTCGTGCTGCTGCTCGGCGCGATCGACCTGTCCGCCGGGTTCGCGTCGGGCGTCTGCGGCGCGGTGCTGGCCACGACGCTCACCGACATGCACTGGCCCTGGTACGCCGCGCTGGCTGCGGCGCTGGCGACCGGAGCGGTGATCGGCCTGCTCATCGGCCTGCTGGTGGCGCGGGTCGGCATCCCGTCGTTCGTCGCGACGCTGGCGGCGTTCCTGGCGTTCCAGGGCATCGTGCTGCTCATCATCGGCTCGGGCGGCAACGTGTCGATCACCGACCCGGTGATCCTGGCGATCCAGAACAAGAACGTGCCGCCGCTGGTCGGCTGGGCGATCGCCGTGCTCGCCGTCGCCGCGTACGCCGTGCAGTCGCTGGGCACCTGGCGGCACCGCCGCGCCCGGGGGCTGGTCACCCCGCCGCTGGGCCTGGTAGCGACGAAGGTGGTCGTGGTCGCGGTGGTGGTGCTCGCGCTGGTGGCGGTGCTGAACCAGGAGCGCAGCCTCAACCCCGCGCGCACGTCGATCCAGGGCGTGCCGATCGTCGTCCCGATCCTCGCGGTGCTGGCGCTGCTGCTGGGCTTCCTGCTCACCCGGACCGCGTTCGGCCGGCACGTGTACGCGGTGGGCGGCAACGCCGAGGCCACCCGGCGCGCGGGCATCCCGGTCGCCGTGGTCCGCCAGCTCTGCTTCCTCATCTGCTCGACGATGGCGGGCGTCGCGGGCGTGTTCGCGGCGTCCCGGGCGACGTCGGTCGACCCGAACGCCGGCGGCTCCAACGTGCTGCTGTACGCGGTCGGCGCGGCGGTCATCGGCGGCACGTCGCTGTTCGGCGGGAAGGGCCGGATCGTCGACGCCCTGATCGGCGGCGCCGTGATCGCCGTCATCGACAACGGGATGGGCCTGCTCGGCTACTCTGCGGGCGTCAAGTACGTGGTGACGGGCGGCGTGCTCGCGCTGGCGGCGGCCGTGGACGCCCTGTCCCGCCGCCGGGCGCGCGCGACCGGCCGCGTCTGAGGACGGCGACGACGAGGAGGGCGGCCCGTGCGGCTCGGTGCTGGCCCGCCGGTGCGGCGCGCGGACGCCTCGGGCCCGGACGAGGTGCGCCGGGCCAACCTGTCGGCGGTGCTGCGCCAGCTGCACGTGGGCGGGGCCGCCACCCGGTCGGACATCGTCGCGGCGACGGGGTTCAACCGCTCGACGGTCGGGGCGCTCACCTCCGAGCTGGCTCGGGTCGGCCTGGTCCGGGAGCGGCCGGGCGTCGTGCGGGGCAAGGGCCGGCCGTCGCTGGTGGTCGAGCCGGTCAGCACCAGCGCGCACGTCCTCGCGCTCGACGTCACGCAGTCCAGCGTCGGCGCGGCGGCGGTCGGGCTCGGCGGGTTCCTGCTCCAGGTGCGCCGGCGGCTGCACCGCACCGACCCGTCCGACGTCGCGGGCGTCGTGGCGCTGGTGGCCGGGCTCGCGGCGGAGATGCAGGCGCGCGCGGCGCCGGGGTCGGTCTGCCTGGGCGTCGTCGTGTCGGTCCCGGGCAGCGTGCGGCAGCCGGACGGCCTGGTGCGGCGCGCGCCGTCGCTGCGCTGGCTCGACGTGCCGTTCGCCGACCTGCTCCGGTCCGCGACCGGCGGCACGCTGCCCGTGACGGTCGGCAACGACGGGGACCTGGGCGT
The DNA here is from genome assembly GCF_035634735.1 of Cellulomonas sp. Classification (GTDB taxonomy): domain Bacteria; phylum Actinomycetota; class Actinomycetes; order Actinomycetales; family Cellulomonadaceae; genus Cellulomonas. The sequence continues at coordinate 1,343 of NZ_DASQCJ010000187.1, read as the reverse complement.
GGTGGCGGAGCACCTGCGCGGCGCCGGCCGCGGGTTCCGGGACGTGCTGTACGTGCGCGGCGAGGCCGGCGTGGGCGGCGGCGTGGTCGTCGACGGCGAGCTGCTCAAGGGCGTCGGCGGGTACGCCGGGGAGGTCGGGCACATCGTCGTGCGCCCGGGCGGCCGGCCGTGCGCGTGCGGCGCCCGCGGCTGCTGGGAGGCCGAGATCGGCGACGCCGCGATCATCCGCGCCGCGGGCCGGGACCCGCGCGAGTCCGACATCGAGGACGTGCTGGCGGACGTGGCGGTCGGCAACCGGCGCGCGGTGGCGGGGGTGCGGCGGACGGGGGAGTGGGTCGGGACCGGGCTCGCCACGCTGGTGAACCTGTTCAACCCGGCGGTGGTGGTGCTCGGCGGGACCCTCGGCGCCCTGTACCCGACGATGGAGCCCGCGCTGGAGTCGACCTACGCCCGGGCGCTGGGCCCGATCCGGGAGCAGGCCGTGCTGGTGCGGTCCGGGCTCGGGTCGGACGCGCAGCTCGTCGGGGCGGCGGAGGTCGCGTTCGCGGACGTCCTGGAGGACCCGGTCGGCACGGTCGAGGCGCTGCGGGCGGGCGCGGCCCTCGTCCCGCGCCCGCGCGGCGGCGAGCCGGCGGCGGACCCGGCCTGACCGGGCCGCCCGACCCCGTGCGGCCGGGAGAACCGGACGATCTACGCGATCCGGGCGGCGCGGTCGTTCTCACAGGCGGCGACCGGCGTGTCACGGACGGGTCACGACGGGCCGCTGCCTACGCTCGACGCGGCCAGGTCCCGCACCACCCTCCGCACGCCCTCAGTCCCCGACCGGCTGGCCGCAGAACCCCGTGATCAGATTCGAGAACGTCACCAAGGTCTACGCGCGCGGCGCGCGCCCCGCGCTCGACCACATCAGCCTCGAGGTCGAGCGCGGCGAGTTCGTGTTCCTCGTCGGCGCGTCGGGCTCCGGGAAGTCGACCTTCCTGCGCCTCGCGCTGCGCGAGGAGCGGCCCTCGGCGGGCAAGGTCTTCGTCGCGGGCAAGGACCTCACGACCCTGTCGTCGTGGAAGGTCCCGCACCTGCGCCGCCAGATCGGCGCGGTGTTCCAGGACTTCCGGCTGCTCAACAACAAGTCGGTGTTCGAGAACGTCGCGTTCGCGCTCCAGGTGATCGGCAAGCCGCGGCACCACATCCTCACCACGGTGCCGGACGTGCTCGAGATGGTCGGCCTGGCCGGCAAGGAGAAGCGCCGCCCGCACGAGCTGTCCGGCGGCGAGCAGCAGCGCGTGGCCATCGCCCGCGCGTTCGTGAACCGGCCGGCGATCCTGCTGGCCGACGAGCCCACCGGC
>NZ_DASQCJ010000186.1:0-17154 GCF_035634735.1 Cellulomonas sp. | reverse complement strand
CGTGTCGACGCTGGTGACCAACGAGCTCCGCGGCTCGATCGCGTGGGCCCCGCGGGACGGCGGCGGCACGGAGGTCACGCTGCGCGCGACGCTGCGCACCCCGGGCCGGGACGCGGCGGCCACGGTCGCCTGACGCCGCGCTGCGCCGCTGCGCCTCTGCCGCTTCCTCGCCGAGATGGCAACTCTCGGCTGTGCGGGGAGCCCCTGACACAGCCGAGAGTTGCCATCTCGCCGAATCTGCATCGCTGGTCTGCGGCTGCGGCTGCGGGCGCGGGCGTCGGGAGAGGCGCGGAGTGGAGACTCGGCGAGTGCAGGCGGCGGCACGAGGGCCGGACGCGACGACGCCCGCCGTGCCCCGGAGGGAGGGGCGCGGCGGGCGTCGGTCGTGCTGCGGCGGGGGTCAGCCCGCGCGGCGCTGCCGGGCGGTGCGGCGCTTGAGGGCGCGGCGCTCGTCCTCGGACAGCCCGCCCCAGACGCCGGCGTCCTGGCCGGACTCCAGGGCCCACTTCAGGCAGGTGTCGACGACGTCGCATCGGCGGCACACGGCCTTGGCCTCCTCGATCTGCAGCAGGGCCGGGCCCGTGTTGCCGATCGGGAAGAACAGCTCCGGGTCCTCGGTCAGACACGCTGCCTGGTGACGCCAATCCATCGAAACACTCCTCAGCACAGGGGCATGCCACGACCAGGGGGCTGGGTGGCATGGGAGCACGAGCACACGTCCGACGCACGGAGAAGGCGGGGGGCGTGAGCGTCGGCGCTCGGGGGAATCGAACTGCTGAGTACAAGATTCACATGGCCGCCGGAGGGCGCACAAGGGGTTACGCGCAGGTTTCTTGCGCGTGACGACTGAGGCGTCTGTCACATCTGTGTGCACCCTGAACGCCTTGGCCGCACGGTACTCCCACCGGGTCGCCGCGCGCCAACCGGTCCGGCCGTCGGGACCAATGTCCCTGGTCGGGAACCCGCCGCCGCCGGGACCTGCGAGGACGCCCCGCGCTTTCACCCGCGGCGCGCGTAGGGTCTGCGGCGTGACCGGATCCGACACCCCCCAGCCGCCCCGCGCGGCGTCCGCGCCGGGCGCCGTCCGGCTGCTCGCCGGCCTCGTGCTGCTCCAGGCCCTCGCCGTGGCGGTGATCGCCGGGGCGCTGGTCGTGGCGCTCGTCCGCGGGACCTCGATGCCCGGGCCGGTGGTGTTCCTGGTCCTGCTCGCGGCGGGCATCGCGACGGTGCTGGGCGGCGCCGGCCGCGCGCTGCTGCAGGGCCACCGCTGGGGCCGGGCGCCGGTGATGACGGTGCAGATCCTGCTGGTCGTGCTCGCGGTCGGCTGGCTCGGCGTCGAGGTCGCCGTGTGGTCCGTGGCGGTGCTGGCGCTGGCGGTCGTGGTCGGCGGGCTGCTGGTGACCCCGACGGTGGTCGCCTGGACGACGGTCGGCGCGGGCCGCGAGGACTGACCCCCGCCCGCGCGCGTCTGCCGCGCGCCGGTCGCCGAGATAGGACCCTCGCTCCGAGATAGGGCCGCAGACGGTCCTACCTCGGCGCGGAGGTCCTATCTCGGCGGGTGTCGTCCGGATCCCCGACGCACGCGCGCCCGGCGGGGGAGGCCCCCGCCGGGCGCGCGTGCACCGGGCCGCGGTCAGTCGACCGCGAGCGCCGCCACCGGGGGCGTCCGGGCCGCCGTGCGGCCGGGCAGCGCCGAGGCGAGCACGCCCGCGACCAGCGCCACCCCGAGCACCAGGCCCAGGTCCGTCCACGGCACCCGGAGCTGCAGGTCGGCGATCCCGGCGAGCACCGCGGCCGACCCGAGCCAGCCGTAGGCCATCCCGAGCGCGACCCCGACCACCGCGCCGACCCCGGCGATGAGCGCGCCCTCGACGGCCATCGACGCCCGGAGCTGCCGGCGGGTGAGCCCGAGGGCCCGGAGCGTCGCCGACTCGCGGCGCCGCTCGATCACCGACAGCGACAGCGTGTTGGTGACGCCGATCAGCGCGATCACCACGGCCACGGCCAGCAGCCCGACGACGACCGCGAGCAGCGTGTCGATCGCCCGCTGGTACAGCGCCCGCTCGAGCGCCGCCCCCGTGATGTCGAGCGCGGAGTCCGCCGTCAGGTCCTGCACCTGCTGCACGACCTCGCCGGAGGCGTTCACGTCCGCGACCCGCAGCCACGCCGTGCTCTCGGTCCCGGGGGAGCCGAGGGCCTCGAGCGCCGACGGGGTGACCAGGACGATCCAGTCGTCCAGGGGCACGACCGCGACGGTCAGGTCGACCGTGCCCGCGCCGCCGGACCCCGCGCCGTCGCCGCCCTCGCTGCGGGCGACGGTGAGCGTGTCGCCGTCCTCGATCCCGCTGTTCGAGGCGAGCGACCGTGGCACCACGACCGTCCCATCGCCCACGGCGCCGGCCAGGTCGGCGTCGCGGAGCACGTCCGCGGCCTGGGCCGGGGTGATCCCGAGGGCGTCGACGACGGCCCCCGAGCCGCCGAGCTCGACGGTGTCCCGGGGGAGCGCGGCCACGGACTCGACGCCGGGGATGTCGGCCAGGGCGCCGACCGTGCCGGCGGGCAGCGGCTCGGGGACCGCGGTGCCGTCCTCGTCCACCGCGTACGGCGTCGAGACCGCGAGGTCGACCGGGAACCGCGTGTCCAGCTCGTCGTCCAGCGTGGCCCGGGCGGTGACGGCGCCGGTGCTCATCATCGCGACGAGCGTGACGCCGATCAGCAGCGCGGTGCTCGTGGCGGCCGTGCGCGCCGGGTTGCGGCCGGTGTTGGCGGCGGCGAGCCGCGCGGGCATCCCGAGCCGGCCGACCAGGCGGCCGATCGCGGCGACGACCTTCGGCATCCAGAACACCGCGCCGACCAGCAGGCCGACGAAGGACGCCGCGCCGCCGAGGATGGCGATGCCCACCGCGGCGACCAGGAACTGCGAGGACAGGGCGACGCCGCCGCCGAGCATCAGCGCGCCGCCGACGACCAGCACCAGGCTGACGACCAGCCGGAACCGGCCCGCGCGGCTGCCCGCGGCGGGGGCGTCGGCCGGGCGGAGGGCGGCGACGGGCGCGACGCGGGTGGCGACCCGGGCCGGCGTCAGCGCGGCCAGGACCGTGACGACCAGGCCGACGGCCAGCGGCGCGACGACGCTCGCCACGGTCGGGCGGACCACGGTCGGCACCGGGAACGGCAGGTCGGCGTTCTGCATCACCAGCAGCGCGAGCTGCACCAGCCCGGTCCCGAGCAGCGTGCCCGCCACCGAGGCCGCGAGCCCGAGCAGGCCGGCCTCCAGCAGGACGGACCCCCGGACCTGGGACCGCACGGCCCCGACGCAGCGCAGCAGGGCGAGCGTGCGGGTCCGCTGGGCCACCAGCACCTGGAACGTGTTCGCGATGACGAGGCCGGCGACGATCATCGCGACGGCGGCGAACGCGAGCACGACGACCAGGATCGGGCCGGTGCCGTCGCTGCCGGACAGGGAGCGCTCGGCGGCGGCGTCGCGGGTGAGCACGACGGGGTCGGTGCTGCCCGAGGCGGTCAGCACGCCCTCGACGGCGTCGATCACGGTCGCGGTGTCGGCGCCCGGCTCGACGGCGACCAGCAGCTGGGAGGTGGCGGCGTCGGCCAGGGTCGGCGTGGCGCCGTCCTCGCCCCAGCCCGCCCAGAGCAGCGCGTCGGCGGTCGTGGCGAGCGCGGCTCCGCCGTACTGGGCCCACGCGGCCGTCGGGTCGGTGGTCAGGCCCACGACCTCCGCGTCGGCGTCCACCTCGCGGTAGGTGCCGTCGTCCTCGCCGGGTGCCGCGGTGGCCGCGTCGGTCGCGGTCTCGTCGGCCGTGCCGGCCGTGGCCTCCGCGGTCGGGGCCGCGGTCGCGTCCTCGGCGCCCTCGGTCGCGGCGCCCTCGGCCGCCGCCCCGCCGGCCGGCTGCCACGTGTAGTACGACACCGTGACGGTGTCCCCGACGCCCACGCCGAGCCGCTCGGCCGCCCGCTCGGGCAGCGCGATCTCGCCGTCCGCGGTCGGCAGGGCGCCGGCCGTGACGTGCTGGGTGTCGAAGGCCGGGTCGCTGGCGACGGGCACCAGCGTCTGCGAGATCGCCCGGTCGCCCGCCGACATGCTGACGTACGGCACCACGATCCGGGGGTCCGCCGCCGCGACGCCGGGCGTCCCGCGCACCGCCTCGACGGTCTTCTCGGTCAGCGCGTCGCCGTTCCCGGCGTCGGCGATGACGTCGGCGGTCCCGTACGACGCGGTGAGCGAGTCGTACGAGATCCGCTGCATGACGTCACCGGCGAGCAGCGTCGCCGCGACGAACGCGGTGCCGATCGCGACCGCGACGCCCGCGGCGGTGAGCCGGCCGAGGCTGCGGCGCATCTGGGCCAGGGTGAGCCGCCACATCAGGCACCCGCCGGCACGTCGGTGACCTCGAGCTGGCGCAGCGCGTCCAGCCCGGCGAGCACGGCCTCGGGGGTCGGGTCGACGATGTCGCCCGCGATCCGCCCGTCGGCGAGCAGCACCACGCGGTCGGCGTAGGCGGCGGCCGTCGGGTCGTGCGTGACCATGATGATCGTGCGGCCGAGCTCGCGGACGGAGCGGCGCAGGAAGCTCAGCACCTCGGCGCCGGAGCGCGAGTCGAGGTTGCCGGTGGGCTCGTCGGCGAAGACGACCTCGGGCTTGGCGATCAGCGCGCGGGCGATCGCGACGCGCTGCTGCTGGCCGCCCGACAGCTCGGACGGGCGGTGCGTGAGCCGCTGCCCGAGGCCGAGCGTCGCGACCAGGGTGTCGAACCAGGCGCGGTCGGCCTTGGCGCCGGCGAGCTCGAGCGGCAGCAGGATGTTCTGCTCCGCCGTGAACATCGGCAGCAGGTTGAACGACTGGAACACGAAGCCGACCCGGTCGCGGCGGAGCCGGGTGAGCGCGTCGTCGTCGAGCGTCGTGACGTCGGTCCGCCCGAGGAACGCCGACCCGGAGGTCGCCGCGTCCAGGCCGGCGAGCACGTGCATCAGCGTCGACTTGCCGGAGCCCGAGGGACCCATGATCGCGGTGAACTCGCCGGACGCGAAGTCGACGTCCACCCCGGCCAGCGCGCGCACCTCGGCCTCGCCGCGGCCGTAGACCTTGGTCAGCCCGCGGGCGCGGACGGCGGCGTCCCGGTGCTGCGGGGCTCCGGCGTGCGGGGGGATCGGGCCGGTGCTGCCGGCGGGGGCGGGGGCGAACGGGTCCACGGCAGTGCTCCTGGGACTCGGGATCGGGACGTCCCCGACGCTACGGAGTGCACCCGCCCCGCCGCGTCCACCCCCGGTCCGGACCTCGCGTCATCCCGGGGTACGACGCCGGCGCCGCGGCGCGCGACCGGGGCCCGACCGGCCCCGCGCCCGGGTCACGCCCCGGGGACGACCAGGCCGGTCTCGTACGCCACGACGACCGCCTGCACCCGGTCCCGGGCGCCCAGCTTCGCGAGGATCCGCCCGACGTGCGTCTTCACGGTGGCCTCGGCGACGAACAGGTCCTCGCCGATCTCGGTGTTCGACCGCCCGCGGGCCATCAGCACCAGCACCTCGCGCTCGCGGTCGGTCAGCGTCGCGAGCGCGTCCGCGCCGGCGGACGCCTGCTGCTGCTCCGCGGGCAGGGCGGTGACCAGGTGCTCCAGCAGCCGCCGGGTCGACGACGGCGCGATGACCGCGTCGCCGCGGTGCACGGTGCGGATCGCGTCGAGCATGTCCTCGGGCGGCGTGTCCTTCAGCAGGAAGCCGCTGGCGCCCGCGCGGATGGCCGCGAGCACGTACTCGTCGATGTCGAACGTGGTCAGGACGATGATCCGCGGCGCGGGGTGCTCGGGCGTGCCCGAGGCGACGATCCGCTCGGTGGCGGCGAGGCCGTCGAGGTTCGGCATCCGGACGTCCATCAGCACGACGTCGACGGGGCCGAGCACCCCGGCCTGCGCGGTGCCCGCGGTGAGCGCCTGGACGGCCTGGGCGCCGTCGCCGGCCTCCAGGACCACCTCGAGGTCGGGCTGGGAGTCGATGACCAGGCGGAACCCGGCGCGCACGAGCTGCTGGTCGTCGACGAGGCCGACGCGGATGGCGGACATGGGCGTCAGCCTAGGGTGCCGGGCGCGGCGGCCCGGTCGTCGACCGGCGCGCCCGGGGGCAGCGGCAGCTCGGCGCGCACCCGGAAGCCGCCGCCGGGCCGCGGGCCGGCGCTCAGCGTGCCGCCGACCATCGTCGCGCGCTCCCGCATGCCGAGCAGCCCCTGCCCGGCGCCGTCGGAGTCCGCCGCGGCGCCCCGGCCGTCGTCGGTGATCTCCAGGACGAGCGCCGCGGGCTGCCACTGCGCGAGCACGGTGACCGTCACGTCGGGGCCGCCGTGCTTGAGCACGTTGGTCAGCGCCTCCTGGCAGATCCGGTACACGGTCAGGCCGATGCCCGGGGGCAGCCGGCGCGGGGTGCCCATGCGCACCAGCGAGGCGCGCACGCCGGAGGAGCGGACCTGCTCGACGAGGGACTCGAGGTCGTGCTCGGCGGGCTGCGGGGTGTACGGCGCGGCGCCGGTCGCCGCGCCGGTCGTCCCGCCGGCGGCGTCCGGCCCGCCCGGCCCGCCGAGCCCCGCGCCCGCGGGCGCCCCCGGCACCCGCTCCGGCTCCCGCAGCACGCCGAGCAGCCGGCGCATGTCGGCCAGCGCCGCCCGCCCCGTCTCGGCGATCGTGCCGAGCGCCCGGGTCGCCGCCTCGGGGTCGGCCGCCGCCGCGTACCGGCCGCCGTCCGCCTGCGCCACGACCACGGACAGCGAGTGGGCGACGATGTCGTGCATCTCGCGCGCGATCCGGGTGCGCTCGGCGGCGGTGGCGATCCGCGCCTGCTGGTCGCGCTCCACCTCCAGCCGCTCGGCCCGGTCGCGCAGCGCGGCGATCGTCACCCGCCGCGACCGGCGGACCAGGCCGAACGCCCAGACCGCGAGGGCCGTCACCGAGGCGAACAGCCACAGGCCGATCCCGGAGATCGCCAGCTCGGTGGCGGTGCCGGTCCAGGACTGGAGCAGCAGCCCGGAGACCATGAACAGGTTGCCGACCAGCGCCGAGCCCATCGCGGTGAGGTGCGCCCACCGCGGCCCGTGCACGGTGATCGAGTACAGGGCGACGAGCACCGCCACGTCCGCGGGCATGAGCAGCGGGATGCCGAGCAGCAGGTGCACCAGGCCGAACGCGTACACCGCGATCACCGAGGCCACCGGGTTGCGGCGCCGCCACGCGAGCGGCGCCCACATCAGCGCCGACAGCGCGGCACCGCCGAACGTCGACGCCCCCCAGGCGTGGCCCATCGACGCCCCGAGGGGGACGACGACGAGGCCCGTCAGCACCATCAGGCTGAGGTCGATCCCGAGCTGGTGGCGTTCCTCCCACCGCGTGAGGCGTTCCCACCACGTCATCGCGCCAGCGTAGGTCGGCGCCCGGCCCGGGTCGTGCCCCCGGGGGCGGACCGAGGTCCCGGTCGGCGTCCGACCACGGTGGGACGGGCGGACTTCACCGAAGCGATACCCCGGTGAGCGGTGTCGTGGACCGTTCTTTGACCTAACATGGCGGAATGACGCAGGTGCTGCTGGCGGAGGACGATCCCGCGATTGCCGAGCCTTTGGCGCGGGCGCTGGGCCGGGAGGGCTACGACGTCCGGGTCCAGGGCACGGGCCAGGGGGCCATCGACCGCGCGAGCGAGGCCGACCTCGTCGTGCTGGACCTCGGGCTGCCGGACATGGACGGGCTCGACGTGGCCCGCGCGATCCGGAACCAGGGCCTGACCACGCCGGTGCTGGTGCTGACAGCCCGCGCGGACGAGGTCGACCTGGTCGTCGGGCTCGACGCCGGCGCCGACGACTACGTGACCAAGCCGTTCCGGCTGGCCGAGCTGCTCGCCCGCGTGCGGGCCCTGCTCCGGCGCACGGGCGGCGACACGCCGGACGAGGACGAGCTGCGCAGCCAGGACGTCCGCGTGGACGTCGCGGCGCACCGCGCGTTCCAGGCCGAGCGCGAGCTGCACCTCACCGCCAAGGAGTTCGACCTGCTCCGCGTGCTGGTCGGCGCGGCGGGCACCGTCGTCGCCCGCGAGACGCTCATGCGCGAGGTGTGGGGCTCCGACCCGACCGGCTCCACCAAGACCCTCGACATGCACGTGTCCTGGCTGCGCCGCAAGCTCGGCGACGACGCGAGCGCGCCCCGGTACATCAGCACCGTGCGGGGGATGGGCTTCCGGTTCGAGTCCGGCGAGGGCAACCGGGGCTGACCCGTGCGCCGCCGCGTCCTCCAGGCCACCATCGCGGCCGTCACGGTGGCGGTCGTCCTGCTCGGGTTCCCGCTCGCCTTCCTCGGCGCGCAGTACGTCCGGGACAACGAGATCGGGTCGCTCGAGACCCGCGCGTCCGACCTGGCGCGCCAGATCGACAGCCGCGTCCAGGAGGGCACCCCGCTCTCCGACACCATGCTCGAGCCGTACGTCGAGCGCGGCGGCGGCGTCGCGGTGAGCATCTTCGTCGTCACGACCGACGGCGCCCGCTACCAGGCGGGCCCGGACGTGCCCGAGCGCGCCATCACGATCACCGAGACGTCGACCACCGGCGCCCGGATCACCATGTACGCCCCGTGGTGGGACGTGTTCCTCATGAGCGCGCAGATCATGGGGCTGGTCGTGGCGGCCGCGATCGTCGCGTTCGCCGCGGGCATCGCCATGGCCATCTGGCAGGCGAACCGGCTCGCCGCCCCGCTCGTCTACCTCGCGGCGTCCGCGGAGCAGCTCGGCTCCGGGCAGGTGCGCCCCCAGCTGGAGCCCTCCGGCGTCGAGGAGATCGACCTGGTGGCGGCCGAGCTCGCGCGCAGCGCCGACCGGATGGCGGGCCGGCTCGCCGCCGAGCGGCAGTTCGCGTCCGACGCGTCCCACCAGCTCCGCACCCCGCTGACCGCGCTGACCATGCGGCTCGAGGAGATCATGCTGGCGTCCGACGACCCGGCCGTGCGCGAGGAGGCGCGGATCTCGCTGGAGCAGGTCGAGCGGCTGGTCACGGTCGTCGACGACCTGCTGACCCGGTCGCGGCGCGCGCAGGGCGGCACCACGGAGGCGATCCGGCTGGGCGACGTCGTGCACCAGCAGGAGGAGGAGTGGCGGCCGACCTTCGAGGCCGAGGGCCGCCGGCTCGTCATCGAGGTCGACCCCAAGGCCCAGGTGCTCGCCACCCCCGGCGCGCTGGCGCAGGTGCTGGCGACGCTGATCGAGAACTCGCTGCGGCACGGCGGCGGCACGACCACCGTCCGGTCCCGGGCGGGCGCCGCGCGCTCGGTCGTGGTCGAGGTGGCGGACGAGGGCGACGGCGTCCCGGACGACCTGGCGCCGCGGATCTTCGAGCGCGAGGTCACCTCCGGCAAGGGCACCGGGCTCGGCCTGTCCCTGGCGCGGGACCTGGCGTCGGCCGACGGCGCCCGGCTCGAGCTCGCGCAGCGGCGCCCGGCGGTGTTCGCGCTGTTCCTCGCGGGGGTGCCGGCGGCGATGGCCCCGGACGTGGTGCTGCCGCGGGGGTCGGTCATCTCGCCGCGCTCGGAGCGGGCGCGCCGGCGGCGCTGACGCGTCCCGACCGGGGCGGGGCTGCGCCCACGACCCCGCGCGGCGGCGGCCCCGTCGAGCCGCGGACGACCAGCTCCGGCTCGACCAGGATCTCCGCGCGCGTCACCCGCTCGCCGCGCATCTCGGACACGAGCATCGCGACCGCCAGCCGCGCGAGGTCGGCCACCGGCTGGCGCACCGTGGTGAGCGGCGGGTCCGCGAACGCCATGAACGGGGAGTCGTCGTAGCCGACCACCGACACGTCCTCGGGCACCCGCAGGCCCCGGTCCCGCGCCGCCCGGATCGCGCCGAGCGCCATCGGGTCGGACGCGCACACCAGCGCGGTGCGGCCGGCCGCCAGCAGCTCGGCGGCCGCGGCCCGGCCGCCCTCGACCGAGTAGAGGTGGCTCACCACGTGCCGCGCGGCGCCGGAGCCCGCCAGCCCGGCGGCGACCAGCGCGGACTCGAACCCGGCCCGCTTGCGCCGCGACGGCACGAACCGGTCCGGCCCGACGGCCAGGCCCACGCGCCGGTGGCCGAGCGCGGCGAGGTGGCGCACCGCGAGCCGGGCGGCGGCGACCTCGTCGGTCGAGACCTGCGGCGCGTCGACCTCCGGGGCGTGCCCGCCGACGAGGACGATCGGCAGGCCCCGCTCGCGCAGGCGCCGGTACCGACCGCGGCCCGCGGTGGCGTCGGCGTGCATCCCGGAGACGAACACGATCCCGTCGACGTCGTGGGCGACGAGCGTCGCGATGTACTCGTCCTCCGTCGTGCCGCCCGGGGACTGCGTGCACAGCAGCGGCGTGCACCCGGCCTGGGCCAGCAGCGACTCGACCGCCTGCGCGAGCGCGGGGAACACCGGGTTCGTGAGCTCCGGGACGACCAGCCCGACGAGGCCCTGCCGCCGGTTCCGCGCGGGCGGCCGGGCGTACCCGAGCAGGTCGAGCGCCCGGTGCACCGCCTGCCGCGTCTCCGGCGTGACGACGTCCTTGCCGTTGAGCACCCGCGAGACCGTCGCGGTGGAGACCCCGGCCTGCGCGGCGACGTCGGCCAGCCGGGGGCGGTCCGGCACCACGGCGTCAGCCCTTCACGGCGCCGCTGGTCGCGTCGCCGACGATGTACCGCTGCAGGTACTGGAACAGCAGGATCACGGGGATCATCGTCAGCACCGCCCCGGCCGCGAAGACGCCGAGGTTCGCCGAGCGGTCGTTCTCCAGGAGCCCGAACAGGCCGACCGCCAGCGTCTTCGACCGCGGGTCGGTGAGGAACAGCGACCCGATGAGGAACTCCGAGATCACGCCGACGAAGCCGAGGAGCGTCGTGGTGGCGATGATCGGCCGCATGATCGGGAGCATGATCCGGGCGAACACCGTGAAGTGCCCGGCGCCGTCGATGCGGGCGGCCTCGTCCAGCGACCGCGGCACGGTGTCGAGCGTCCCCTTGATCAGCCACACCTGGCCGAGCGCGCCGCCGGTCATCGCCAGGCAGTACCCGGCGACGGTCGACAGCCCCAGCTGCGGGATGATCCGCCCGAGGTCCGAGAACATCGAGTAGATCGCGATCATCGCGAGGACGTTCGGGAACATCATGATGAGCATGAGCGTCAGCAGGCCGCCCCGCCGGCCGCGGAACCGCAGCCGGCTGAACGCGTAGGCCGCCAGCACCGAGCACGAGATCTGCACCGTCGCCGCGACCGTGCACAGGATCAGGGTGTTCACGTACCAGCGGCCGAACGGCCCGATCGAGCCGTCGAACAGCGACCGGTAGTGCACCAGCGAGACGCCGTTCACGGGGAGGATCCGCGTGCTCGCCACCGACCCGAGCGGGTTCAGCGAGGCGGACAGCACGTACACGATCGGGAACGCGGCGAACACCAGCGCGACCACGGCGACGGCGTACCGCCAGCCGACTTCGCGGAGGCGGCGCCGGAGCGGGACCCGCCGGTCGGCGGCCGGCGTCGGCCGGTCGTCCGTCCGGTCGTCCCGGGCGGTGGGGGTAGCAGCAGGCATGTCCGGTCCTTCCCGCCCTCAGGCGATGTCCTCGAGCCGCCGGGTGAGGCGGAACTGGAATGCGGCCAGGACGCCGGTCAGCACGAAGAGCGCGACCGACACCGCGGAGGCGAACCCGTAGTCGGCGCCGCTGCCGCCGAACGCGATCCGGTAGATCATCGAGATGAGGATGTCCGTCGACCCCCGCGTGAACTCCCCGGGGGCGAACGGCCCGCCCTGGGTGAGCAGCTGGATCATGTTGAAGTTGTTGAAGTTGAAGGCGAAGGACGCGACGAGCAGGGGCGCGACGGCGACCAGGAGCAGCGGGGTCGTGATCCGCACCGTGCTCTGCAGGGCGTTCGCCCCGTCGATGCGCGCCGCCTCCTTCACGTCCTCCGGGATCGACTGCAGGGCGCCCGTGCACACCACGAACATGTACGGGAAGCCGAGCCACAGGTTGGTGAGCAGCACCGCGACCTTGGCGAGCGTCGGGTCGCCGAGCCAGTTGAGGTGCGTCCCGAGGAACTCGTTGATCAGCCCGAAGTCGCGGTTGTAGAAGTTCGACCAGATGAGGATCGAGATGAACCCGGGGACGGCGTAGGGCAGCAGCAGGAACGAGCGCATCGTCCGGCGCAGGTGCAGCCGCGGGTCGTTCAGGGTCAGCGCGAGGAACAGCCCGAGCGTGAACGTCAGCAGCACCGAGCCGAACGCGAACACCAGGGTCCAGATCAGCGCGTCGACGAACTGCTTGGCGATGTTGCCGTCCGTGAACAGGCGCTGGTAGTTGTCCAGGCCGATGTGCTGCAGCCAGCTCTGGCTGAACGCCCGGTTGCCGGCGGCGTCGACGAAGTACTCGGAGCTGCCGACCGTCCCGACCGTGTAGGTGGCGCCGGTGTCCAGGTCGACGATCGTGTCGGTCTCCTCGTCGTACCGCAGCGAGGCGCGCCCCTGGAACGCCGTGCCGACGCCCTGCACCTTGATCGCCGAGGTGTCGTCGACCGCGACCGTCGTCTCCTGGATGAGCGCGAAGGCCGCGTTGATCTGCGCCGGGGTCAGCACGGTGTACCCGTCGACCGCCGTGACGCGACCGTCGGCCACGGTGGCGCCGCCGGGGTGCTCGGCGAGGGGCTCGTCGGCGGAGCCGTGCAGCACGGGGCCGTCCGGGTCGGCCTGGTCGACCAGGAAGAACGTGAACGGCCCGGCCTCCGGGTCGCCGTGGGTGGCCACCGTGAGCGCGTAGGTCGGCGAGTCCTCGGTGAGCCGCACCGAGTTGCCGACGATCGACCGGATCGCGGCCTCCTTGGTGCCGCGGGTGCCGTCGCCGAAGTTGGTCAGCGAGTAGTTGACCGTCATCAGCACCGGCACGATGAGCAGCAGGCAGAGGAAGAACGACCCCGGGAACAGGTACTTGGCCGGGACGAGGTGCCGGGTCGAGTAGATCGTGAAGACCGCGGCGACGGTGACGAGGACGACCGCGAGCCACAGCCACATCTCGAACCGGATCAGGAGGGGGACCAGGTAGATCCCCACGGACAGCACCGTGCCGAGCAGGCCGATCTTCGCGATCAGGGCCGGCACCGAGGTGCTCCGGCCGGCGCGCGCGTGCGGGGCGCGCCGGGTCGTCTGCTGCTCCGCCATGGCGGACCGCCTTTCGACGTGTCGGTCCGGGGCGCGCGGCGGGTCGGGGCCGGCCGGCCCGCCGCGCGCGCCGGGGTCAGGAGGTGGCGGAGCGGATCTCGTCGGCGGCCTTGGTGAACGTCGACCGCGGGTCGGCGCCCTCGACCACCGCGGCCTGGGACTGGCCGAGCGGGCCCCAGACGGCCGACATCTCGGGGATCGCGGGCATCGGGTCGGCGGCCTCGGCGAGCTCGCCGATCGTGACCATGGCCGGGTAGTCGTCCTGCAGCTCCGCCATCAGCGACTTCTGGGTGGGCGGCATCTGGTTCGACTCGAACATGCCCCGGACCAGGTCGGTCGAGGACGCGGCGTCGGCGACGAACTGCTGCGCGAACGCCGGGTTCCGGCCGTTCGCGGCGAGGTAGAAGTTGTTCACGGTCGCGAACGGCCGCGCCTCCTCGAGCCCCGCGAACCCGGGGATCCGGCCCAGCACGTAGTCGATGCCGGCCTCCTCGACCTGGTCGATCGCCCACGGACCGCTGACCAGGTACGCGCAGTCGCCCTCGGCGAACAGCGGGATCGAGTTGGTGCCGTCGATCGACGTGCGCAGGACGCCCTGCTCGCCGAGCGCGCCGATCCGCTCGGCGGCGACCAGGCCGCCCTCGGAGTCGATGCCGACGTCGGCGGGGTCGAGCGTGCCGTCGGCGTTCCGGCCGAACACGTAGCCGCCACCCGCGGTGAACAGCGGCTGCAGGTGGTAGGCGTCGCCCTGCAGCCCGACCTGCAGGCACAGCGGGTTCTGCGCGCCGCCCGCGCGCCCGGCCTCGACCAGCTCCTCGATCGTCGCGGGTTCCGGCACCGCGGTCAGGGCGGTGTTGGCGAACAGCCCGAGCGTCTCGACGCCGTACGGCACCCCGAACGTCTGCCCCTCGTAGGTGACGGCGTCGAGCGCGGTCTCCGAGAAGTCGGAGGTGTCGGGGATCGCGACCGGGGTGATCGCGGAGTTCTGCACGAGCGCGCCGATCCAGTCGTGCGCGCCGAGCAGGACGTCCGGCCCGTTCGAGGCCTGGTCGGCCGTGATGTACAGGTCCCGGAGGTCGCCCGAGACCGACTGCACCGCGACGGTGATGCCGTTCGCCCGCGCCCACTCCTCCGCGGGCCCCTGGAGCGCCTTGGCCTTCACGTCGTCCGCCCAGATGACGAGGTCGGCGTCCGCGCGCTCGGGGGCGGCGTCCTCGTCCTCCTCGGCGGCGGCGGTGTCGTCCGCCGGGGTCTCGTCCGGCGTGCCGGAGCCGTCGTCGCCGCCGCACGCGGTCAGCAGGGCGATCGTCGCGCCGAGGGCCACCAGGCCCCGGACGGTCGTGTGTCTGATCCGCACCGCATTCTCCTTCGAACCGGTCGGGGAGCCCCGTTGCTCCCTCGTCGGCGTCAGGTTAGGAGCCTGCAACCGGCGTGCATGGGACTGAAATCCCTTGCAGGTGCTACTCATGAGTAGCGGGCCCGGTCGCGGTGCGGCGCCGGTGCGTGGCGCCGTGACCGGCAGGATCGCCGGTTACCAGGACGACCGCGACGAGCCCGAGGACGTGCACGCCCGTGACGACACCCCACCTGCTGGACCAGCCGCACCACGACGGCTCCGCCCTGTACGCCGATCCCGGTACGCCGTCGCTCGGGGACGTGGTCCCGGTCCGGCTGCGCGTCCCGGCGGCGACGCCGGAGCGCGCCGTCGGGCTGCGGGCCGTCCACGACGCGGAGCCCGCGTGGTTCCCCGCCCGCCTCGACCGGGCCGACGCGCACGAGCGCTGGTACGTGGCCGAGCTGCCCGTGCACAACCCGGTGACGACGTACCGCTGGCTGCTCGACGAACCGGGCGGCCACCGCTGGGTGACCGGCACGGGGGCGGTCGCGCGGGACGTGTCGGACGCGGCCGACTTCCGGCTCAGCACGCACGCCCCGCCGCCGCCGTGGACGGCCGACGCCGTGGTCTACCAGGTGTTCCCGGACCGGTTCGCGCGGTCCCGGGCCGCGGACGGCCGGGCCCTGCCCGCCTGGGCGGAGCCGGCCGCCTGGGACGACGACCCGGAGGGCCACGGGCCGAGCACGCCGGTGCAGCTGTTCGGCGGGGACCTCGCCGGCGTCGAGGAGCACCTGGACCACGTGCAGCGGCTCGGCGCGAACACGCTCTACCTCACGCCGTTCTTCCCGTCGGCGTCGAACCACCGGTACGACGCGAGCACGTTCGACCGGGTGGACCCGCTGCTCGGCGGCGACGAGGCGCTGGCGTCGCTGACGGCGGCGGTGCACCGGCGCGGCATGCGGGTGCTCGGCGACCTGACCACGAACCACACCGGCTCGGGGCACGAGTGGTTCCGGCGGGCGCAGGCGGACCCCACGTCGCCCGAACGGGACCTGTACTACTGGCGGGAGCACGGGGGACTGCCGTACGTGTCCTGGCTCGGCGTGCCGACGCTGCCCAAGCTGAACTGGGGCTCGGGCGAGACGTGGGCGCGGATGGTCGACGGGCCGGCGTCCGCGGTCGGCCGGTGGCTGCGGGAGCCGTACGCGCTGGACGGCTGGCGGGTGGACGTCGCGAACATGACCGGCCGGTTCGGCGCCGACGACTTCGGCCGCGAGGTGGCGCGCCGCGCGCGGGCGACCGTGCTCGCCGCGAACCCCGACGGCCTGCTCGTCTCCGAGCACTTCCACGACGCCGCGGACGACCTCGCCGGCGACGGGTGGATGTCGAACATGAACTACAGCGCGTTCACCCGGCCGCTGTGGTCCTGGGTGGTCGAGCCGGGCACCGGGCTGGACTTCCTCGGGGTGCCGACCACGGTGCCGCGCCGGCCCGCGTCGGCGATGGTCGCCACCATGCGCGAGCTCGACGCGCGGTACGCCTGGGCCACGAAGGCCCGGCTGTGGAACCTGCTCGGCTCGCACGACACCGCCCGGATCCGCACCGTCACCGGCGACCCCGCGGTGGTCGAGGTGGCCGCCGCGCTGCTGTTCGCCTACCCCGGCGTGCCTGCGGTCTTCATGGGCGACGAGGGCGGCTTCACCGGCGACAACGGCGAGAGCGGCCGGCGCACCATGCCGTGGGACCAGGTCGCGGCCGGGGGCGGCCCGCGCTGGGACGGCCGGACGTTCGAGGCGTACCGCGGCCTGATCGCGGCGCGGCGGGCCAGCCGCGCGCTGCGGGACGGCGGGCTGCGCTGGGCGGTGGTCGACGACGACGCGGTCGCGTTCCTGCGCGAGACCGAGGACGAGCGCGTGCTGGTCGTCGTGGCGCGCGCGCCGTGGGCGGGCGCGCGGCTGCCGCGGCACCTGACCGCGGACGCGCCGGAGCTGCTGGCGGGCGGTCGGCTCGGGGCGACCGCCGGGGTGACGCTGGAGGACGACGCGCTGCTCGTCTCCGGCGCCGGCCCGGCGGTCGGCGTGTGGCGGCTCGCGTAGCTCGGCCGCCGAGGTCGCCGGTTCCGCCCGAGGTCGTCGGTTGCGCACCCCCGCTAGCGGCCGGAAGCCACGACCTCGGCCCCCGGGTGCGCGCTCACCCCCCGCGGGTGGGGGAGGGCCGCGACGCGCGGCGCTAGCCTCGCCGCGAGGGGCGCCTCCCGCCGCGGGCGCCCGAGGGGGTGGGCCCGATGGCCGAGCAGCGTCCCGCGTCGGGCACGGCGGCGGACCTCACCGCGCGGATCGCCGCGCTGGAGGCGGAGAACGCGCAGCTGCGGGCCGCCGCGACCGCGCGCGCCGCCGCCGACGCGGCCGCCGGGCCGTCGACCGGCGGTGGCGCCGCCGCCCCGCCCGCGCCGCCCCGGCAGCGGCACCGGACCCGGGCCGCGGCGGCGGTCGTGCTCATCGTGCTCGGCGCCCTGCTCGCCCCGGTGGCCGTGGTCGCCGTGTGGGCGAAGGACCTGGTCACCGACACCGACCGTTACCTCGCCACGGTCGGCCCGCTGGTCGACGACCCGCAGATCCAGGGCGCCGT
>NZ_DASQCJ010000185.1:0-7470 GCF_035634735.1 Cellulomonas sp. | reverse complement strand
CGGCCCGGGGGCGCCCGCCGGCGGCCGGCTCGGGGGCCCTTCCCCCCGGGCGGCCGAGCAGGGGTCCGCGCGCCGAGGGGGTACGCGACACGTCGAGTGCCTACCCGCCGGATAGGCACTCGACGTGTCGGATGTGCGCTCGCGGGGGTCAGTCGAGCGGGAGGGCCGCCGGCGCGGGTGCCGCCGGCGCCGCCGCCCCGCCCGCCGCCCGCGCCGCCGGCCCGGGCGCCGCCGGCGCACCCCGCCCCGCGGACCACACCGCCCCCGCGCCAGCGAGCACGACCAGCGCGATCCCGCCGAGCGCCGCGACCGGCAGCCGGTCCCCGAGCGCCACGGCCCCGACCAGCGCCGCCATCGCGGGGTCGATCGCGAACAGCGTGCCCACCACCCGGGTGCCCGCGAGCCGGGCGGCCTGGAAGTCGAGCGAGAACGCGAGGGCGACGCCGATCAGCCCGGACAGCACGAGCGGCGCGACGTGCCCGCCCTCGAGCGCGGGCGCCTGCGCCACCTGGAACGGCGACAGCAGCAGGGCGCCGACCGCGACGGACAGCGCGAGGTCGCCGAGCCCGCCGGACCCCGAGCCGACCCGGCCCGCGAGCACCGTGTACCCGCCGAACGCCGCGGCCGCGCCGAGGCCGAGCGCCACGCCGACCGGGTCGAGCCCGCCGGTCGGGGTGCCGACGACCAGCACCACGCCGGCCAGTGCGACGAACGGCAGCAGCCGCGACCGGCCCGCCGACGCCACCGCGGCGACCGCCAGCGGCCCGCAGAACTCCAGGGTCACCGCGACGCCGAGCGGGATGCGGTCGAGCGCCGCGTAGAACAGCACGTTCATGGCGGCCATCGCGGCGCCGTACAGCGCGATGCCGGCCCACTGCGACCGGGTGCGCCCGCGCAGCGCGGGCCGGGCCAGCAGGAGCAGGACGAGGGCGGCGGCCGTCATCCGGTAGCCGGACACGGCGAGCGTGCCGAGCGAGCCGAACGCGGACGAGGCGAGCGCGGCCGAGATCTGCACGGACGCGGAGCCGACCAGCACGAAGGCGGCGGCGGTGAGGGCGCGCGGGCGCGCGCCGAGGGGTGACGAGAGCATGGGGGTCCTCAGCGGGACGGCCCGCCGGTGCGGCGGGCGGTGGTCGGGGTGCCTGCGCGGCACGCCGGCGCGAGCGTCGGGCGTGCCGGGGTCAGGCCCCGGGCCCCCGGCGCGGGGCGCAGCCCCGGTTGCTCATCGGATCCATGGCGCGAGCGTACGTCCCGGTCGCGCGCGGTCCGCGGGGTGTCCGCATGCCGGGCGGCCCGGGCCCCGGGGAGCCCCCCGGGGGGGCCGGACCGCCGCCGTGGTGGGCGCCGCCGCGTCAGGCCGCCGCGGCCCGCGGGATCTCGTCGACCGACGTGTACACGGGGATGCCGCGCCGGCGGGCGATCGCCACGTCGTTGTCCGCGCCCGCCGAGTCCCCGGGCAGCCGGAGCACGGCGTCGCAGTGCGCGAGCAGCCGCTCGGCGGTGGGGTAGAGCACGTCCTGGGCGCGCGGGTCGGTCGGGCCGTCGGCGCCCATGCTCGCGAGCACGGGGAGCGCCACCCACTCGCCGATCATCGGCACGTGCCCGCGCTCGAAGATCGGCCAGGCGGCCTCCTCGAGGCGGCGGAGGTTGGCGGCCATGGCGGCGGGGTCGCCGCCCGTCCCGGACTGGTAGGGGCCGGCGATGAGGATCAGCTGTGCGGTCATGTCCCGACCATAACGCGCAGAACCGTGCAAGACTAGGCAGCACCACGAAACACCGGGCGACACGGAGGAGGCCGCGATGCTGCCGGCACAGCGACGGGACGAGCTGCTGCGCGTGCTGCGCACCGAGGGGCGCGTCGTCGCCAAGGACGCCGCCGACCGGCTCGGCCTGTCCGAGGACACCGTCCGGCGCGACCTGCGCGAGATGGCCGCCGCGGGGCTCTGCCAGCGGGTGTACGGCGGCGCGCTGCCGGTGTCGCCCGCGGTGGCGGACTACGCGGGCCGGCGCTCGGTCGCGGTCGAGAACAAGGACCGGGTGGCGCGCCGCGCGGCGGAGCTCGTGCGGCCGGGGAGCACCGCGATCCTCGACGGCGGCACCACGGCCCTCGCCGTCGCCCGCGCGCTGCCGCCGGACCTGCGGGCGACGGTCGTCACGCACAGCCCGACGGTCGCCGCGGCGCTCGCGGAGCACCCGACGGTCGAGGTGCTGGTGCTCGGCGGGCGGCTGTTCAAGCACTCGGTGGTCACGTCCGGCGCGCTGCTCGCCGAGGCCGCCGCGGGGGTCTGGGCGGACGTGTTCCTGCTCGGCGTCACCGGCGTGCACCCGGAGGCCGGCCTGACGACCGGCGACGCCGAGGAGGCCGCCACGAAGCGGGCGCTCGCGCGGCGCGCGGGGGACACCTACGTGCTGGCCAGCGCGGAGAAGATCGGCGCGGCGTCGCCGTTCCGGGTGCTGTCGCTCGACGAGGTCGCCGGGGTGGTCACGGACGTCGACCCCGCCGACCCGGCGGCGCGGGCGCTCGCGGACGCGGGCGTGCCGCTGGTGGCGGCGGGCTGACCGCGGCCGCCGGGGCGCCCGGCGGCGCTCAGGCCCGGGTGCGGAACGTCAGCAGGTACCGCGTGGTGCCCGCGGCGAGCAGCGCCGCCCCGAGCATGTGCAGCATGACGAGCAGGATCGGCAGGTCGGTGGACACCTGGACGTAGCCGATGACGCCCTGCAGCGCGACGAGCCCCACCATCACCCAGCCGCGGCGGCGCAGCAGGCGCGGCCCGCGCCGGTTCAGCCACAGCAGCACGACGAGCAGGCCGGTGAACAGCCACACCGACGCGGCGTGCACCTTGGCCATCAGGTACGGGTCGACGGCGATCCGGTAGCCGACCTCCTCGTCGCCGGAGTGCGGGCCGGCGCCCGTGGTGATCACGCCGAGCGCGAGCACGAGGACCAGCAGCGCGCCGAGCACCGGCGCGAGCCGCCGGGACCACGGCCCGACGACCGGGATCCGCGGCCCGTCGCCCTCGCGGCTGCGGTGCACCAGCAGCGTCGACGCCGCGACCAGCGCCATCGACACCATGAAGTGCAGGCTGACCCACGCGGGGTGCAGGTGCAGCAGGACGACGACGCCGCCGATGAGCGCCTGCAGCACGACGCCGGCCAGCGGGGCGAACCCGAGCCAGCGGTAGGACCGGGACCGGTCGCGGTCGAACCACACGATCAGCGCGACCGCGACGGCGATGACGCCGAGCACGCCGGTGAGGGTCCGGTTCCCGAACTCGACGAACTGGTGGTAGGTCGTCTCGGGGTGGAACGCGGCCGTGAACTGCCCCGGCTCGCACTGCGGCCACGTCGAGCAGCCGAGGCCGGAGCCCGTCAGGCGCACCGCGCCGCCCGTGACGACGATGCCGATCTGGGCCACCAGGTTCGCCACGAGGACGGGGTACGCCAGGCGGTCCCGCCACGCCGCGAACCGGGAGGGCGCGGGGGTGACGGGGGCGGCGGCGACGTCGGGGCTCACGGCGACCAGCCTACGGTCCGGCGACCCGCGTTCGTGCCGCGGTGCACGAGGTCTTGGTCACGCGACCCACCCGCGCACCCGGGGCGTCAGGAGGACCAGCGGAACCAGCGCCGGACGGCCGCGGCGAGCAGCAGCGCCCACGCCGCCAGCGCCGCGAGGTGCGCGGCCGGGAACGCCCCGTCCACCAGCGACGCCCGCAGCGCCTCGCCCAGCGCGCCGGGCGGCAGCCACTCCGCGACGGCCGCCCACCACCCGGGCAGGTCGGACACCGGCAGCACCAGCCCGCCGACGACGGCCAGCACCACCAGCAGCAGGTTCGCGACGGCGAGCACCGCCTCCGCCCGCAGCGTCCCCGCGAGCAGCAGTGCCAGCGCCGTGAACGCCGCGACGCCGAGCAGCAGCGCGAGCAGCGCGCCGGGCAGGCCGGCCGGGTCGGGCCGCCAGCCGAGCGCGAGCCCGGTGACCGAGACGACGACCACCTGGAGGGCCGCGACCGCGAGCACCGCCAGCGCCTTGCCGGCGAGCAGGCCGCCGCGCCCGAGCGGCGTCGTGGCCAGCAGCCGCAGCACGCCGTTGCGCCGGTCGAACGCCGTGGCGATGGCCTGCGAGGTCAGCGAGCCCGCCATCACGGCGAGCCCGAGGATCCCGGGCGTGACGACGTCGATGCGCTCGGCGTCGCCGACCCCGATGTCGAGGAACGACCCGCGCCCGAGGGCGACGAGCGCGACCACCGGGATGATGAGCGTGACGAGCAGCTGCTCGCCGTTGCGCAGCACGGCCATCGTCTCGAACCGGGCCTGGGCGCGGACCCGGCGCCCGGCGGGCGCGGCGCGGTCGGCGGCGGGGGCGGTCATCGCAGGTTCCGTCCGGTCAGGTCGAGGAACACGTCCTCGAGGGTGCGGCGCCCGACGTCCACCCGGGCCAGCAGCACGTCGCGGTCGGCGCACCACGCGGCCAGCGCGGCGACGAGCGCCGGCGTCGCGGGGGAGTCGACGGCGTACGCGCCGGGACCCGTCTCGGTCACGGCGGCGGGCCCCGCGGCCCCGGCAGGCGTCAGCGCGGCGCCCAGCGCGGCGAGGTCCAGCCCCGGCTCGGCCCGGAACGTCAGCGTCGAGGAGTCGGCCCCGGCCAGCAGCGCCGGCACCGACCCGTGCGCGATGACCCGCCCGTGGTCGACGACGGCGACCTCGTCGGCCAGCGCCTCGGCCTCGTCCATCAGGTGCGTGGTCAGCAGGACCGCCACGCCGTCGGCGCGCAGCTCCTCGACCAGCGACCACACCGCGCGCCGCGCCTGCGGGTCCATGCCGGCCGACGGCTCGTCGAGGAACACCACGTCGGGCCGCCCGACGACCGCGGTCGCCAGCGCGAGCCGCTGCCGCTGGCCGCCGGACAGCCGGCGGACCGTGGTCCGGGCGAACGGGGTGAGACCGAGCCGCTCGGCGAGCTCGCCGACGTCCCGGGGCCGGGCGTACATCTCGGCGACGTGCCGCAGCACGCCGAGCGCGGGCACGCCGGTGGGCAGCCCCGCGTCCTGCAGCATCACGCCGACACGGGGCCGGAGCGCGGCGGCGTCGGCGACCGGGTCGAGCCCCAGCACGCGGACGGAGCCGCCGTCCGGGGTGCGGAGCCCCTCGCAGCACTCCACGGTGGTGGTCTTGCCCGCGCCGTTGGGGCCGAGCACCGCGGTCACCCGCCCGGGGGACGCGTGCAGGTCGAGCCCGTCGACGACGGCGCGGCCGTCGTACCGCTTGACGAGCCCGCGCACCTCGACGGCGGGCGGGGAGGAGGACTGGCCGAGCACCCCGCGAGTGTAGGGGTCGCGGGTGTGGTGAGGCTGACCTTGCTTGCCAGGACTTATTTCGGCAACAAGGATGTTGCCGATATCGGGAGCCCCCGTCGGGGCTCCGCGGGGCCGGGGCCCGCCACGGGCGCCCACGCTCCCGCGAACCAGCCGCGCAGCAGTGGACCGGAGGTGTGTGCCATGAGCGCCAGCACGCCGGGGACCGCCGCCGCGCCGGAGGCCGACTGCGCGACCGAGGCCGCCGCCGCGACGCCCCGACCCGCGCTCCGACCCGCGGAGCCGACCAGGCCCGCGGAGCACGAGTCCGAGGCCGAGGCCGGCACCCGCCGCCGGGTGCTCGACCTGATCGCCGCCGACGGCCCCGTCTCGGCCGCCGAGCTGGCCGCCGAGCTCGACCTGACCGCCGCGGCCGTCCGCCGGCACCTCGCGGTGCTGGAGGGCGAGCAGCAGATCGGCGTGCACGACGGCGGCGCCGTGGGCCCCGCGCGCCGCGGTCGCCCCGCCAAGCGCTACGTCGTGACCGCGGCGGGCCAGGCGGCGCTGACCCAGCAGTACTCCGAGCTCGCGTCGCAGGCGCTGCGGTTCGTCGCCGAGATCGGCGGCGCGGACGCGGTGCGCAGCTTCGCCGAGAAGCGGGTCCGCGACCTCGAGGTCCGGCACGCCGACGCGCTGGCGGAGGCGGGCGACGACCCGGTCCGCCGGGCGCAGGTGCTCGCCGACGGCCTCGCGGTCGACGGGTTCGCGGCCACCGCGCGCCCCGTGCCCGGCGGCCACGCCATCCAGCTGTGCCAGGGCCACTGCCCGGTGCAGGACGTCGCGAGCGAGTTCCCCGAGCTCTGCGAGGCGGAGGCGCACGCCTTCTCCCGCATGCTCGGGGTGCACGTGCAGCGGCTCGCGACGCTGGCCCGCGGCGGCCACGTCTGCACCACGAACATCCCGATCGTGCCGGTCCGCCGGCCCACGACGACGGACTGACCGACCACCCGAGCCCCCCGACCCCCGTGCACCCGCGGAAGGACGATGAGATGACGACGACGGACCCCGGCCGCCCGGCTGCGGCCGAGCCGATGAGCCAGGACGAGGCCATCGCCTCGATCGGCAACTACGGCTACGGCTGGCACGACACCGACGACGCGGGCGCCACGGCGCAGCGCGGCCTGTCGGAGGACGTCGTGCGCAACATCTCGGCGCTCAAGAACGAGCCCGAGTGGATGCTGAAGACGCGCCTGAAGGCGCTGCGCCTGTTCGACAAGAAGCCGATGCCCTGGTGGGGCGCGGACCTGTCGGGCATCGACTTCGACAACATCAAGTACTTCGTGCGGTCGACGGAGAAGCAGGCGACGTCCTGGGAGGAGCTCCCGGAGGACATCAAGAACACCTACGACCGCCTGGGCATCCCGGAGGCCGAGAAGCAGCGCCTCGTCGCCGGCGTCGCCGCGCAGTACGAGTCCGAGGTCGTCTACCACCAGATCCGCGAGGACCTGGAGGCGCAGGGCGTCATCTTCGTCGACACCGACACCGGCCTGCGGGACTACCCGGAGCTGTTCGAGCAGTACTTCGGCTCCGTCATCCCGCCGGGCGACAACAAGTTCGCGTCGCTGAACACGGCCGTGTGGTCGGGCGGCTCGTTCGTCTACGTGCCGCCGGGCGTGCACGTCGAGATCCCGCTGCAGGCCTACTTCCGGATCAACACCGAGAACATGGGCCAGTTCGAGCGGACGCTGATCATCGCGGACGAGGGCTCGTACGTGCACTACGTCGAGGGCTGCACCGCGCCGATCTACCAGTCCGACTCGCTGCACTCCGCGGTCGTCGAGATCATCGTGAAGAAGAACGCCCGCGTGCGGTACACGACGATCCAGAACTGGTCGAACAACGTCTACAACCTCGTGACCAAGCGGGCGACCGCGGCCGAGGGCGCGACGATGGAGTGGGTCGACGGCAACATCGGCTCCAAGGTCACCATGAAGTACCCGGCGATCTACCTGCTGGGCGAGCACGCCCGCGGCGAGACGCTGTCCATCGCCTTCGCGGGCGAGGGCCAGCACCAGGACGCCGGCTGCAAGATGGTGCACGCCGCGCCGCACACCTCGTCGTCGATCGTGTCGAAGTCGGTGGCCCGCGGCGGCGGCCGGACCTCGTACCGCGGCCTGGT
>NZ_DASQCJ010000184.1:0-3281 GCF_035634735.1 Cellulomonas sp. | reverse complement strand
CGCGCCCTGCACCCGCACCGGGGTCCGCCCGCGGCGCTCGCCTGAGCCACCGCAGCAGACCCGACCGAAGGAGAGCAGGACAGATGAGCACCACCCCGACCCCCGGCAAGGGCCGGCCGTCGAAGAACGACCGGCGCGACGCCGCCCGCGAGCAGGCGCGCGCCCTCCGCGAGCAGCAGGCCAAGCGCGACCGGCGGAACAAGGTCCTGGGCATCAGCATGCTGTCCGTCGCGGTCCTCGCGCTGGTCGGCGTGGTGATCTTCCTCCTCACGAAGGCGGGCGGCAGCACCGACGAGGCCCTGCCGGACTACCCCGACACCCCGCTGAGCGAGGTGACCGACGTGCCGAGCACGGCGCTGCCGGAGGGCGGCATCCCGGTCAGCGCGGAGGGCGTGGGCGGGGCCGTCGACGACAGCGTCAGCCGCGTCGACGTCTACCTCGACTACATGTGCCCCGCCTGCGGCGCGTTCGAGGAGGTCAACGGCGACAACCTCATCTCGCTCGCGTCCGAGGGCGCCGCCACCGTCGTCTACCACCCGATCGCGATCCTCAACCGGTACTCGAACGGCACCGGGTACTCGACCCGCGCGGCCTCCGCGGCGGCGCTGGTCGCCGACGAGGCGCCGGACCAGTTCGCCGCGTTCAGCGAGCAGCTGTTCGCCGGCCAGCCGGACGAGGGCACGGACGGCCTGACCAACGCCGAGATCGCCGACATCGCGCGCGACGCGGGCGTGGCCGGCAGCATCGCCGACGACATCGCCGACGGCAGCGCCCTCGACCGGTTCGGGCAGTGGGTGACCTCCGCGACCAACGAGGTCACCGCGAACCCGGACCTGGTGAACGAGCAGACCGGCAGCTTCGGCACGCCGACCATCACCATCGACGGCGTGATCTGGACCGAGAACTGGACCGACCCGAACGCCCTGCTGCAGGCGGTCGGCTCCTGACGGCCTGACCCGCGCCGCCGTCGGCGGGCGGGTCCCGGACCCCGGGACCCGCCCGCCGATCGCTGTAGACCGCACGTAGACTCCGGCGGTGCCCTCCCTGCTCGTCGACGTGACCCCGCTGCGCGTCAGCCCCGAGTTCCGCCGGCTGTGGTGGGGCCTGTCGGTCGCCAACCTCGGCGCCCAGCTCACCGTCGTCGCGGTCGGGCTGCAGGTCTACGAGATGACCCGCTCGACCTTCGCGGTCGGCGTCGTCGGGCTGTGCGCGCTGGTGCCGCTCGTGGTGTTCGGGCTGTACGGCGGGGCGATCGTGGACCACGCCGACCGCCGCAAGGTCGCCCTGGTCGCCTCGGCGGTCAGCTGGGTCGCCACCGTCGGCCTCGCGATCCAGGGCTGGTCCGACAACACCCACGTCGGGGTCCTGTACGCGCTGGTGGCGCTGCAGTCCGGGGCGGGCGCGGTGAACAGCCCCGCGCGGTCGGCCATCATCCCGCGGCTGCTCGAGCCCCGGCTGATGCCCGCGGCCAACGCCCTGCAGACCGTCGGCTGGAACGTCGCCCTCACGCTCGGGCCGCTGCTCGGCGCCGGGCTGGTGGCGCTGCTCGACTACGGGATCGTCTACACGCTCGACGCCCTGCTGTTCACGTTCGCGTTCACGGCGCTGCTCCGGCTGCCGCCGATCCTCCCCGAGCCGTCGGAGACCCGCCGGTCGCGGGCCGGCCTGGCGTCGGTGCTCGACGGGCTGCGCTACCTGGGGACCCGCCCGAACGTCCGCATGACGTTCCTGGTCGACCTGGTCGCGATGATCACCTCGTCGCCCCGGGTGCTGTTCCCGGCCGTCGGCCTCGTCTACCTGGGCGGCGGCGAGACGACGGCGGGCGTCCTGACGGCGGCGGTCGCCGCGGGCGCGATGCTCGCGGGCCTGTTCTCCGGCGGGCTGGCCCGGGTGCGCTGGCAGGGCCGGATCATCGTCGTGGCCATCACGATCTGGGGCCTCGCGGTCGCGGCCTTCGGCGCGGTGCTCGTCGCGGCCGGTCGCTCGGAGCCCGACCACGTGCTGTGGGCCGCGCTCGCGCTGGCGGTCGTCACGCTGGCCGCCGCGGGCGCCGCCGACGCGGTGAGCGCCGTGTTCCGGCAGACGATCCTGCAGACCGCGACCCCGGACGACATGCGCGGGCGGCTGCAGGGCGTGTTCGTCGTGGTCGTCGCGGGCGGGCCGCGGCTCGGCGAGCTGCTGCTCGGCTGGGCGTCGGGCGCGCTCGGCGAGGGCGGCGCGGCCGTCGTGGGCGGCCTCGCGTGCGTGCTGATCCTGTGGGTGCTGGTGCGCGCCCAGCGCGGGTTCTGGCGGTACGACGCGCTGGACCCGCAGCCCTGAGCCGGGGGCGCCGCGGGGTGGCCGCTAGGCTGGGCGCCGCGCTCCCGCGGGGGCGCGCCGCCTCCTTAGCTCAGCTGGCCAGAGCAGCTGTCTTGTAAACAGCAGGTCGTCGGTTCGAATCCGACAGGGGGCTCCGCCTCAGGCGAGCGCGTCGACCAGCACGGTCACGTCGTCGTCGTCCACCACCACGAACCCGCCCGTGATCGCGAGCTCCCGCGGCTCCCCGGCGACCGGGCGCAGCCGCACCGTGCCGCGCACCAGGACCGCCGCGACCGGCTCGTGCCGGGCCAGGATCCCGAGCGCCCCGGCCTGCGACGGCACGGTCACGGAGCGCACCGGCCCCTCCCACGCCACCCCGTCGGGGGTCACGACCTGGACGGACACGGTCCGCACGCCCGCGGCGGGCGCGGGCGTGACGGGGACGTCGGCGGACACGATCGGCACTCCTCCGTGGCGGCTGGGTCGGTCCCCCGAGTCTCCCCGGCGGGCGGGACGGGCCCTCGCACCGAGGTCCCAGGCGCCCGGGCGGCCGGTCGTGTACCGCGGGGCGGCCGTCACGCGGGTCGGCGCCTCGCTAGAGTCGCCGGCATGGGGACCTGGGGCGTGGGGCCGTTCGACAGCGACGGCGCGGGCGACCTGCTCGCGATGATCCGGCACGGCGGGTTCACCTTCGCCGAGGTCGACCCGTACTTCGAGGACGACGAGTACGTCGAGGCCGACGGCGGCCAGGCGGCGCTCGCGCTCGTGGAGCTCGCGCTGGCCGTGCACGGCGCCCCGCACGCCGCGGTGCCCGACGAGGAGACGCTGGTCCCGGCGTTCGCGCCGCACCTCACGCCGGACCGGACCCGCTGGCTGCTCGAGCAGGCGGAGCGGGTGCTCGCGGACCCGGACACGTCCGAGCTGTACGAGCTGTGGACCGAGCCCGGCGCCGACGCGTGGCTCGCGGGCGCCCGGTCGTCGGT
>NZ_DASQCJ010000183.1:0-5020 GCF_035634735.1 Cellulomonas sp. | reverse complement strand
CCCGGTGGGGTAGGCGCCCGAGTAGGCGCACGCGCTCACCATGCCGAGCGGGTACGTCGCGCCGGGGTGCGTGTTCCCCACCTGCGGCTTCGGCCACCACCAGGTGGCGGCGAGCCCGGACTGCGGGGGCAGCGCCGTGGCGTCGGTGCCGATGAACGGGTCGACGTGCTCGAACACCGGCCTCCCCTCCCGTCGCGTCCGGCCGCCCGGGCGCGTCCGCGCGACCGGTGGGGGGAACGTACGCGCCGAAGGTGTCCGGACGGTTACGGCGCGCCAGCGGATCCGGGTGCGGGCGCGGCCGGCAGGGCTGCGGCGTCGGCTGGTCCGAACGGGGGACCTGGGGCGCGCCGGGTCATCACGTGACGCCGAGCGACCGAGAGGGAGTGCATGACCGAGGCGCAGCCGCTCCCGCCCGCCGGGTGGTACCCCGACGGGGTGACGCCCGCGGTGCTCCGCTGGTTCGACGGCGCGGCCTGGACCGAGCACACCGCGCCGGACCCGGCGGCGCAGGCCGCAGCGCCCGCCCCGGCCCCGGTGCCGGCCGCCTCGCCGCTGCCCGCCGGTCCCGTGCCGGACGCCCCCGTGCACCGGCCGCCGGGTGCGCACGCCGCCCGCTCGGCGGGGGCCCCGGCGCACGCGCGGCACCCGACGGCTGCCGGGGCGGCGGTCGCTGGGGGCCCGTACGCCGCGCAGCCCGTCCCCGCGCTCGCGGGCGTGGGCGTCGCCGGGGCGCACGCCGGCCCGGCGTACGCCGCCGCGGGGCCGCACGCGTCGGGCCCCGGCTACGCCGCGGCGCCGGGGACCGTCTGGTACCCCGAGCCCGCCCGCCTCGGCGCCGACCCGCGCGACCCCGTGCACTGGTTGCTGCCGACCGGCCGGTCCTGGCAGTCGATCGTCGCCGGCTACGTCGGGCTGCTCGCGCTGCTGATCTGGCCGCTCGGCCCGTTCGCGGTCTGGTTCGGGCTGTGGGCGCTCCGCAAGGGCTCGACCGGCGGCCACGGCCGCGGGCGCGCGGTGTTCGCCGTGGTCGTGGGCGCGGCCGCCACCGGGCTGCTCGCCTACCTGCTCGCCTCGGGTGCCCTGACCACCTGAGTCCGGCCCCGGCGGGCGTCAGCCCCAGGACCCGCGCGCGTACTGCACCGGCCAGCCGGTCGGCTGGCCCGGCAGCACGGTCGCGGCGGCGTCGCCCGCGTGCTCGAGCGTGGGCGTCTTGTCGTCCAGCGCGTGCGCCGCGCGCAGCGGCCAGTGCGGGTCGAACAGCGCCGGGCGGCCGAGCATGACGACGTCGGCGGAGCCCTCGGCGAGGACCTGCTCGGCCTGCTCCGGCGTCGTGATGAGCCCGACCGCGGAGGTCGCGACGCCCGCGGTCTCGCGGATCGTGCGGGCGGCCGGCACCTGGTACCCCGGGCCGACCGG
Source organism: Cellulomonas sp. (assembly GCF_035634735.1). Lineage (GTDB taxonomy): Bacteria > Actinomycetota > Actinomycetes > Actinomycetales > Cellulomonadaceae > Cellulomonas. The sequence continues at coordinate 3,604 of NZ_DASQCJ010000183.1, read as the reverse complement.
GATGCTCGCGTGCACGTTGCCGCCGGTCGACACGTCGACGAGGTCGACTCCGTGCGCGCGCAGCCAGACCGCCACCTGCGCGACGTCCTCGACCGTGAGGCCGCCGTCGGTCCAGTCGGTGGCGGAGACGCGCACCAGCAGGGGGCGGTCCTCCGGGAGGACCGCGCGGACCGCGTCGACGGTGTCGAGCAGCAGCCGGGCACGGCCGGCCAGGTCGCCGCCCCAGGCGTCGTCGCGGCGGTTCGACAGCGGCGACAGGAACTGGTGCAGCAGGTAGCCGTGCGCGGCGTGCACCTCGACCAGGTCGAAGCCGGCGTCGAGCGCGCGTCGGGTGGCGGCGGCGAACTGCCCCGGCACCGCGGCGACCTGCTCCGGCGTCATCTCCTGCGGCGCGGCGTACCCGTCGAACGCGACGGCCGACGGCGCGACGGTGTCCCAGCCCCCGGCGGCGGCCGGGACGGTCCCCGCCCCCTCGCCGAACCCGCGGTAGGTCGAGGCCTTGCGGCCGGCGTGCGCGAGCTGGACGCCGACGACGGCGCCGCGGCTGCGGACGAAGTCGGTGATGCGGCGCCACGCCGCGACGTGCTCGTCGCCCCAGATGCCGACGTCCTGCGGCGAGATGCGGCCCTCGGGGACGACCGCGGTCGCCTCGGCGAGCACCAGGCCGAAGCCGCCGACGGCGCGGGCGCCGAGGTGCGCGAGGTGCCAGTCGGTGGGCACGCCGTCGCCGTCCGCGGAGTACTGGCACATCGGCGCCAGCCAGACCCGGTTGCGGAAGGTGGTGCCGCGCAGCGTCAGGGGGCTCATCAGGAGGCTCACGAGAGCATCGAACCCCGCCGACCGGCCGCGTCATCCCGGCGCCGCGCGCTCGTGACGCAGGTCACACCCGCACGCGGGCGGGTCCGGCGGTCAGCGCGCGACGTCGAGCCAGGCCAGCAGCACGTTGCCGGCCGTGAGCAGCCCGAGGACCAGCAGCCCCAGCCGCAGCATCCCGTCGCCGACGGCGCCGCGGCGGGCGAGGGGCGCGGAGCGGTCGGGGGCGTCCTCGGCCTGGCCCGCGTGCAGGCCGGCCACCTCGCGGTTGGCGGGCTGGGCGTACCGAGGGGCGGCGGTCCGGGCGGCGCCGGCCCCCGGTGCCGCCGGGTCGGCCGCGGCGTCGACGGCGCGCTCGGCGCCGGCGGGCGCGTCGGGCCGCCACACCGCGGCGGGACGGAACACGTCGTCCACCGTCAGCTGCTCGGGGCTCGCGGCCCCGCCGAGCTCGGCGGCCAGGTACTCGGCCACGAGCGTCACGTCCTCCGGGGAAAACACGCCCGGCAGCGCGGCGAGGTGCGCCGCGAGCTGCGGTTCGCCCACGGCCGTCGCGCCGCCCCGCACCGCGGCGGGCTCCAGGTCGCGGCCCCCGAGCGACACCACGGCGAGCACGGCCCGCCGGTGCGCCGGGGCGAGCAGCGCGGTGACGGCGCCCGCCGCGTCGGCGACCGCCGCGACGTCCGCCGTCCGGCCGTAGCCGCGGTGGCGCAGCGTGCCGTCGTGCGCTGAGACCTCGCCCGCCCAGCGGAGCGTCTCGACCACGACGACGCCGCCGGGGCCGACGGCCACGTGCTCGACGGTCGCGTCGGTGCTGCCGGGCCGGTGCAGGTCGTGCAGCACCACCCAGCCGGCGGCCTCCGCGTCGGCGAGCGCCCGGCGCGAGCCGACCGCCTCGGCGGCGTCGGTCAGCCAGGTGTCGAACCAGTCGTCGGAGCGGTCGGCCTCGGGGCGCGCCGAGGGCACACCGGACACCCGGCGCGCCGTGCGCCAGAGCCCCCGGCGACGCGCGCGCCGCGCGTGCTCGGTGCCGGTCCCCTGCTCCACACGGGACCTATCGACACGTGGAGGCCCGGTGCTGAGCGGAACGGCCCATCCCGGTGCGGCGGAGGGAGACGCCCGTCCGCCGGGCCCGCTGCGCCGTCCGGATGAACCGGCGCGGATCCGCCCCCCCGCGGCCGTTGCCCGGTGCAACGATCCGCGTGCTCCGCGCACCGGATGCACCGGGCCGCCGCCCGGACCGAGCCAGCCACCCGAGGTGACCATGCGCTTCAACCCGCCGCCGTCCTGGCCGCAGCCGCCCGCGGGCTGGACCCCGCCGCCCGGCTGGCAGCCGGACCTCGCGGACCTCCCGCCGCTCCCGGTGGGCTGGCAGCTCTGGCTGCCGGACGACGGCCCGGCCCCGGGCACCGCCCCGGCCGCGGGCTGGCCCGCCGGCCCCGCGATCGCCGGTCCCCCGACCGCCGGCGCCGTCCCCGGGCCCGGGTATCCCGCGCCGGCGGCGTTCCCCCAGCCCACGGCGTTCGGGTCGTTCCCCGTGCACGCCCCCGAGGAGGCGCTGCACGCGCGCCGCGGGGCCACCCGGACGTTCTGGATCGGGGTCGCCGTGCTGGTCGGCGCGACCGTGAGCACGATCCTCGCGTCCGGCGACTCGGGCGGGATCATCTGGACCGGCGGGTTCATCTTCGGGCTGGTCCTGTTGATCCGCGCCGTGGTCGCCTACCGGGGCGCGCGGCGGCTGGGCGCCCCGGCGTACTCGGCGCGTGGCTGGCTCGGCGCGGCCGGCGGGCTCGTCGCGTGCGTGGCCGTGGGCGCGGTGGCCGTCGTCTCGTACGCCTCGCCGGGCACGGTGCTGCCGCACGTCGCGACCGGGGTCGGCTCGTGCTGGAACCAGGCGGACGACGAGTACCTGGAGGCCGTCGACTGCGGCGACCCGCACGCGTTCCTCGCCGTCGAGCAGGTCGCGGTCCTCGACTCGTGCCCGGTCGAGGCCGCCTGGTACGTGGAGGCGGACGACAGCGGCTACCTCTGCCTGCGCGAGGACGCCTGACAGCCGAGGACCGCCGACCCTAGGCTCGGCGCATGGCCGCCCTGCGCGACGTCGTCGTCGACTGCCGGCACCCCGCCTCGCTCGCGCGCTGGTGGGCCGGCACCCTCGACGGCTACCGCGTGGCGCCGTACGACGAACCCGAGCTCGCCCGGCTGCGCGCCGCGGGGATCGACGACCCCGAGGACGACCCGACGGTGCTGGTCGAGCCGGCGGGGCCGGGGCCGCGGATCTGGTTCCAGCGCGTCCCCGAGCCGAAGACGGTGAAGAACCGCGTGCACCTCGACCTCACGGTCCCCGACCTGGCGACGGCCGTCGCGGACCTGGTGGCGCGCGGCGCGACGCTGGTCGCCGAGCACGACGGCTGGACGGTGCTCGCCGATCCCGAGGGCGACGAGTTCTGCGTCTTCCCGGCCTGACCGGAGGGCGGGCTGGCTCGTCGAGCGGGTGCCGAGTCCTCCACAGGCGCGGTGGTGGTGTTCGGTCCCCAGGGCTCCGGTTCGTCGCGGGGGTCGTGTGGGTGACCGTCGGTAGTGTTGCTTTATGGCATCTGACCTGCAGGAACACCCGGACGGCGACGTGGTCGCCGCCCCGGTGCTGCCGGTCTACGCGCCCGACGGGACGTGCGTGACCGACTTCGGCCCGGACCCGGTGGTGGCGGCCGGGCGGGCGCCGCGGACCAGTGAGCAACGGCAGGTCGAAGCCATCGCGTCCTGCCCGCCCGGACCCGAGCTGGACGCGTGGCTG
>NZ_DASQCJ010000182.1:0-8515 GCF_035634735.1 Cellulomonas sp. | reverse complement strand
CTCCGGGTCGATCTCGGTGACCTGCACGGCGTCGGCGACCTCGGGCGCCACGGCGGCCCAGCCGGACAGCGCGGCGGCGGTCGACTCGGCGAGCAGGTCCAGGCGGTCCACGGCGCGCGACCAGGTCAGGGATCCGAGCGTGAGGGTCATGGCGGCAGGCTACCCACCGGGTCGCGGGGGCGCCGGGCGGTCCGCGGCAGGCCGGCCCGGCGCGGTGCAGCGCTCACCGCGGGTGCAGCGGCCAGACGAGCGGGACGACGACGACCACCACGACGAGCCACGCCCCGGTCGTGACCAGCCCGAGTCGCCAGTAGTCCCCGAACCGGTACCCGCCCGCGTCCCGCACGATCATGTTGGCCGGCGTCGCGATCGGGGTGAGGAACGACGCGGCGCCTGCGGCGGCGACGAGCATGAGGACGGGCTCGGCCGCGACGCCGACCGTCTCCGCCGCCGCGAGGGCGATCGGGGTGATGACGAGGACCGTCGCCGCGTTCGAGACGAACTGCCCGAGCGTCACCGTCAGCACGAACAGGGCGACCAGCAGCAACCGCCCGTCGCCCTCGGGCACCACCCCGACGACGGCGTCCGCCAGCAGGTCGGCGGCGCCGGACTCCGCGATGGCGACCGACAGCGGGACCAGGCCGCCGATCAGCACCAGGGTCTCCCAGGGGATCGCGCGCAGGGCGTGCGTCGCGGTGGTCGCGCGGGTGAGGACCATGGCGGCGGCGCCGGCCAGGCCCGCGGTCGCCGCGCCCACCGCCCCGGAGGCGAGCAGGGCGACGGTCACCACGAGCACGCCGACCGCCCACGCCGCCCGCGCGCCGAGCCGGTCCGGGACGGGCCGGATCGCCGCCGGGCCGTCCTCCGGGGTGGCGGCCTGCCGGTCGGGCAGCAGGCGGTCGCCGGCCAGGACCGCCACGACGACCGTCACGACGACCAGCGGCGCCCCGACGGCGCCGAACTCGAAGAACCCGAACCGGCGGCCGGTCGCGTCCTGCAGGGCGTCCGCGACGATGACGTTGACCGGGCTGCCGCTGAGGGTGAGCAGCGCGCCCGCGCTGGCCGCGTAGGCGAGGGGAACGGCGAGCCGGGAGGGGGCGATGTCGGCCCGGCGGGCCACCAGGGCGAGGATCGGCAGGCCGGCCGCCGCCGCGCCGTTCGGCGTGACGAAGGCGGCCAGCAGCGCGCCGAGCGCCATGAGCGAGACGAGCACCCGCGTGCGGCCGGTGCCCGCGCGGGCGAGGAGCTGCCGCCCGGCCCACGCCGTGACGCCGGAGGCCTCGAGCCCGTCGCTGAGCACGAACAGGCTGGCGATGAACAGCACGACCGGGTCGCCGAAGCCCGCCAGGGCCTGCTGCTCGGTGAGGACGCCCGTCGCGGCGAGCGCCAGGGCGGTGAGCACGGCCACGACCGCGACCGGGAGCCGGTTCCACACGAACAGCGCGACGGCCGCGCCCAGGACGATCAGGCTCAGCGTCGCGTCGGACACCCGGGACCTCCCGGTCGGCGGGCGGGGGCGGCGGGTGCGGCTGCCGCGGCCGGGTCCGTCGCGGCGGCCGTCACAGGCCGGTCTGCCGCGCCGTGTCCCGGAGGGCGTCCGCCGAGCGCCGGAGCGCCGCGAGCTCCTCGTCGGACATCGGCGTCGGCAGCAGCGGCCCGGCGCCGGCGTGCGAGACCACCGTGGGGACCGAGAGGCACACGTCGTCGATGCCGCGGTGGTCGTGCAGCAGGGAGGACACGGGCATCACGCGGTGCTCGTCGTTCACGATCGCCTCGACGATCCGCGAGCCCGCCATCCCGATGGCGTAGCTGGTGGCGCCCTTGCCCGCGATGATCTCGTACGCGGCGTGCACCACGTCGTGCGCGATCGCGTCGCGGTCGTCCGCGGTCAGCGGCGGCCGCCCGTCGAGCGGCTCGAGGTCGAGCACGGGCACGCCGCCGACGGTCGCGGAGGACCACAGCGGGACGGCGGTGTCGCCGTGCTCGCCGACCACGTAGGCGTGCACGTTCTGCACCGCGACGCCGACGCGCTGGGCGACCAGGAGCCGGAACCGCGAGGAGTCGAGCACGGTCCCCGAGCCGATCACCTGCGCGCGCGGCAGGCCCGAGTACCGCAGCGCGGCGTACGTGACCACGTCCACGGGGTTCGTCACCATGAGGAAGACCGCGTCGGGCGCGATCGCGGCGAGCCGCGGCATCAGCGTGCGCATCAGGCCGACGGTCCGCGCCGCGAGGTCGAGGCGCGTCTGGCCCGGCTGCTGCTTGGCGCCCGCGGTCACCACCACCACGTCCGACCCCGCGCACGCCTCGAGGTCGTCGGTGCCCAGCACGTGCGCCATCGGCATGAACTGGATGCCGTGCGCGAGGTCGAGCGCCTGGGCCCGCACCTTCGGCGCGTCGATGTCGTGCAGCACGAGCTCCCGCGCCGCCCCGCGGGTCAGCACCGCGTACGCGAGCGTCGCGCCCACCGCGCCGGCCCCGATGACCGCGACCTTCGCCGTCGGCCGCGCCGCCGCACCCCGCGCGCCCGCGACCGCCTCGCCACCCTCCACGTGCCCCGCCTGCTCGCCTGCCATCACGGCCTCCTCACCGCGTCGCCGCCGGCGGGCGCCGGCCGTGCCCAGGCTAGGCCGCGCGGTGGTCGGCGCGCGCCCCGGGTTCCCCGCGGCGGGCAGGATGGCGGGCGTGACCGACGCCGCCGTGCCCGCCGACCCGTTCGCCGCCGACCCGTACGTGCTCGTGCCCGCGGCCCCGCCGCTCACCGAGTACCTGCGGCTGCGCCGGGAGTCGGGGCTGACCCCGAAGAACGCCGAGCAGGGTGCCGGGGCGCTCGCGGGCAGCTGGTCGTGGTGCCACGTCCGGACCGCCGAGGGTCAGGTCGTGGCGATGGGGCGGGTCGTCGGCGACGGCGGCTGGTACTTCCTGGTCGCGGACATGGCGACCGACCCCGGCCACCAGCGCCGGGGGCTCGGGCGGCGGGTGCTGACCCGGCTGCTGGACGACGTGCGGGCGCGGGCACCGCGCGGGGCGTACGTCACGCTGGTGGCCGACCCGCCGGGGCGGCCGCTGTACGAGTCGCTCGGGTTCCGGGACGTGGCGCCCGGGGCGACGGGGATGGTGCTCGAGCTGGGGGCGGACGCGGGCTGAGGGCCCGTGCGGCCCGCTCAGCGCCGGCGGCGCGGGCGCAGGTCGCGGCGGGGGAGCCAGCGGGGCCGGTTGCGGTCGTCGAGGCCCCACAGGGCGTGCGGGACCTCGCCGCGCCGGCGGTGCCCGCGGTCGTGAACCCCCGTGCCGGCGATCTCGAGCGCCAGGCCGGCGAGGGCCAGCAGCAGGAACCACGTGTTCCCGTCGAACGGCTCGCCGTCGGCCACGGCGCTCCGGGTCCACAGGGCGACCCCGGTCAGCCCGGCGGCCGCGCCGGCGACGATCATGGTCGCGGAGAGCGGCGTCCGGAACGGTGAGCTCACACGACCTTGGTAGCAGCGGGGCGCCGGGACCGCCACCGCGCGGGCGGCGGTCCCGGCGCGACCGGTCCCGTCAGCGCTGGTACGTCGGGGCGATCAGCGCGCGGCCGATCGTGTGGAACAGCGCGGTGAACGCCACGGCCGTCGGCGTCGCGTCCGGGGGCACGTCGAGGTGGTCGACGTCGAGCGCGTGCACCGCGAAGACGTACCGGTGCGGCCGGTCCCCGGGCGGCGGCGCGGCGCCGGTGTAGCCGGTCGACCCGCCGTCGTTGCGGACCTGGAACGCGCCCTCGGGCAGCAGGTCGCCCTCCGGGGAGCCGGCGCCGCGGGGGAGGGAGGTCGTGCTGACGGGCACGTCCACGACGGTCCAGTGCCAGAAGCCGGCGGGGGTCGGCGCGTCGGGGTCGAAGCAGCTCACGACGAACGAGCGGGTGCCCTCCGGGAAGCCCGACCACTCGAGCGCGGGGGACAGGTCCTCGCCGTCGGCCGCGAAGGTGGCGGCCAGCGGCTCGCCGTGCACGACGTCGGCGCTCGCGACGTCGAAGTCCGGGACGGACGGGAGCAGCGCGTACGGCTCCGGGGCGACGGGACGGGTCAGCGAGACGGCCATGGTCCTCCTCCTGGTGGGCGCACCGGGGCGCCCGGACGGGTGTGCCTGTCTCGTCATCATGCCCCCGTCGCGAGGGCCCCGCAGGGGGTCGCGGCGCGTCCTCCGCGGCGCGCCGGGCGGTGGTCCCCAGGGCGGGGTGACGCCGGATTGACGTGTGCCGGAGTGTCAGCGTCTACTGGCACAATCGAACACGTGTTCGAACGAGTGCCCGGCGGTCGGCCGGCAGGCGATGAGGGGGTGCGGCGGTGAACCAGGAGGAGCGGATCGCCCGGGCTCGCGCCGCCCTGGTCAGCGCCGAGCTCCGGACCGGCGCCCGCAGCCTCGCGCCGCGCGGGACTGATGCCGCCGCGGGGAGCGGCGGGCAGGGCCGCCGGGAGGTGGGGAGCGGTGCGGCGGGGAGCAGTGTCGCACCTCGGGCCGACGCGCCCCGGGGCGTGCCCGACGACGGGCGCGGCGGGCGTCTGCCCGGTGGGGCGCGTGCGGACGGCGTGCGCTCCGGCACCCGCGCCGTCGACGCGCCGGTGCAGGGCGCCACGGCGCTCGCGGTGGTGCCGGTCGTGGACCCCGCCCCGGCGCCCGCACCCGCCGGCCCGGTCGCCGTCCCCGACCTGCCCGACCGGCAGCAGGCGCCCCGGTCGGCCGCCGCGCGCGGCCCGGTGCTGCTCACCGACCGGCCGCCGCTCGCGGTGCCGCCCGCGCTCGCCCCGCTGCTGCCCGACGGCCTGCGCCGGGGGAGCACGACCGCCGTGCTCGGCTCCACCTCGCTGGTGCTCGCGATGGTCGCCGCCGCCTGCACCGCCCGGGAGGCGTGGGCGGCCGTCGTGGGGCAGCCGACCCTCGGCCTGCTCGCCGCCGCGCAGACCGGGGTGGCGCTGGAGCGGCTCGCCGTGGTCCCGCAGCCCGGCGTCGACGCGCCGACCGTGGTCGCGGCCCTGCTCGACGGCATCGACGTCGTGGTGGTCGGCCCGGGCACGCACCTGGCCGACGCCGACCGTCGCCGGCTGATGGCGCGCGCCCGCGACCGCGGCTCCGTGCTGCTGGCCACCGCGCCCTGGCCGGGCGCGGGCACCGTGCTGACCGTCGAGGGCGGTCGGTGGACCGGGGTCGGCGAGGGCGACGGCCGGCTGCGGGCGCACGAGGTGCAGATCACCAGGACCGGCCGCGGCAGCGCCGGGCGGGCCCAGGACCTGCGCGTGGTGCTCCCGCTGGAGGTGGGCACCGACCCGTACGGGCTCCCCGCCGGCCGCCCCGCCGCCGGCCGTCCCGCCGCGCTGCCCGCGCAGCAGGCCGGGCCGGATCCGGTCGCGGACGACGGCGCGCTGCTCGCGCCCGACCTGAGGCTCGTCGGATGACCAGCACCCGCACCACCGTCGTCTGGGTGCCGGACTGGCCGGTCGTCGCCGCCGTGCGCGCCGCCGAGGTCCCGCCGCACCTGCCCGCCGCCGTCCAGCACGGCGCCCGGCTCACCGCCGTGTCCGCGATCGCCCGCGCCCAGGGCGTGCGCCGCGGCATGCGTCGCCGCCAGGCGCAGGGCGTCTGCCCGGAGGTGGTGCTGCTGCCCGCCGACGACGACCGGGACGCCCGGCTGTTCGAGCCGGTGGCCGTCGCGACCGAGGCCGTCGTCGCCGGGATCGAGGTCGCCCGGCCCGGCCTGCTGCTGCTGCCCGCGGGCGGCGCGGCCCGGTTCCACGGCACCGAGGAGACGCTGGCCGAGCGCCTGGTGTCCGTGGTGGCCGAGCGGACCGGGCACGAGTGCCAGGTCGGCACCGCCGACGGCCTGCTCGCCGCGATCCTCGCCGCCCGCACCGACGCCGTCGTGCCGCCCGGCGGCTCGCGCGAGTTCCTGGCGCCGCGCCCGGTCGACGACCTCGCACCCGCGGCCGTGACCGACGACGCCGGCCAGGCGGTCGTCGAGCTCGTCGACCTGCTGCGTCGGCTCGGGCTGCGCCGCCTCGGCGACCTGGCCGCCCTGGACGCCGGCGACGTGCACGCCCGGTTCGGCACCTGGGGCACCTGGGCGTGGACGCTGGTGCGCGGCGAGGACCTGCGCCCACCGGCCCGCCGGCGCCCCGAGACCGACCTGGAGGTGAGCACCGAGCTCGACCCGCCCGCGCACCGCGTGGACGTCGCGACGTTCGCCGGCCGCCGGCTCGCGGAGGAGCTGCACGCCCTGCTCACCGAGCACTCGGTGACCTGCGCGCGGCTGCGGATCACCGCCCGCACCGACGAGGGCACCGAGCTGACCCGCGCCTGGCGCACCGACATGGGCGGCCTGGGCGGCCTGTCCGCCGCGCGGATCACCGACCGCATCCGCTGGCAGCTCGAGGGCTGGCTGACCGCCGCGGCCGCCGAGCACGGCGCGGGGTCCCGGCCGGACGGCGGGGTGCCCGACGAGCACGCCGAGCCGATCGGCCTCGTCGCGCTCGGCATCACGGCCGAGGACGTCGCGCCCGCCGGCGCCGAGCAGGGCCGGCTGTGGGGCGGGGCGTCCGGCGGCGACCTGCGCGCGCACCGGGCGCTGGACCGGGTGCAGGGGCTGCTCGGCGGCGACGGCGTCCTGACCGCCGCGCTGCAGGGCGGCCGGGACGTCCGCGACCAGGTGCACCTGCAGCCGTGGGGCGCGCAGGCCGCCGCGCCGCGCCCGGTCGACCGCCCGTGGCCCGGGCACCTGCCCCCACCGGCGCCCGCGACCGTGCCCGTGCGACCGGCGCCGGTCGACGTGCTGGACGGCGCCGGGCGGCCGGTCCGGTTCGACGGACGGTTCGCGATGAGCGGCGACCCGGTGCGCGTCCGCACGCACGCCACCGACCGCCGGCCGGCGGTCGACCACGACGTCGCGGGCTGGGCGGGGCCGTGGCCGCTCGCCGAGCGGTGGTGGTCGCCCGCCGAGGCGGGTCTGCGCATGCACCTGCAGGTCACCCTCGGCGACGGCCGCGCCCTGCTGCTCGCCTGGCGCCCCGACGGCTGGACCTGCGAGGCCGTCTATGACTGACGCCCCGCGCTACGCGGAGCTGCACGCGCACTCGGCGTTCAGCTTCCTCGACGGCGCCAGCCAGCCCGAGGAGCTCGCCGCCGAGGCGCACCGGCTCGGGCTCAGCGCGCTCGCGCTCACCGACCACGACGGCCTGTACGGCGTCGTCCGGTTCTCCGAGGCGGCGCGCGAGGTCGGGCTGCCCACCGTGTTCGGCGCCGAGCTGCACCTGCCCGTCCCGGGCGTCGGCGGCCCCGACGTCCTCGACCTGCCCACCGGCGTGCCCGACCCGCGCGCGCTGCACCTGCCCGTGCTCGCCCGCGGGCCCGAGGGCTACCGGGCGCTGTCCCGCACCATCGCGGAGGCGCACCTCGCGACCGGCACCAAGGGCGCCGCCGAGTACCGGCTCGAGCAGCTCGCCGAGCAGGCCGACGGCCGCTGGCTCGTGCTCACCGGCTGCCGCAAGGGCCCCGTGCGGCACGCGCTGACCGACGGCGGCCGCGAGCCCGGCGTCACCGCCGCGGGCGTCGACCGGGCGCGCGCGGAGCTCGACCGGCTGGTCGCGCTGTTCGGGCGGGACAACGTCGCGGTCGAGGTCACCCAGGGCGGCAGCCCCTACGACTCCGAGCTCGCCGACGCCCTCGCGGACCTCGCCTCCGGCGCCCGGCTGCCGCTGGTCGCCACCGGGAACGTGCACTACGCCACCCCGCGGGACGCCGACCTGGCGATGGCCCTCGCCGCCGTGCGCGCCCGGTCGTCGATGGAGGACCTGGACGGCTGGCTGCCCGGCGCCCCGACCGCGCACCTCGCGTCCGCCGCCGAGATGCTGCGCCGGCACCGGCGGTACCCGCAGGCCGTCGCCACCGCCGCCGCCATCGGCGCCGAGTGCGCCTTCGACCTGCACCTCGTCGCCCCGCAGCTGCCGCCGTACCCGGTGCCGCCCGGGCACACCGAGGCCACCTGGCTGCGCGAGCTCGTCCGCCGCGGCGCGCTGGAGTGCTACGGCCCGCCCGAGGCCGAGCGGGTGCCCGGTGCCTACGCGCAGCTGGAGCACGAGCTGCGGGTCATCGAGGACCTCGGGTTCCCCGGCTACTTCCTGGTCGTCTACGACCTGGTCGACTTCTGCCACCGCAACGGCATCCTCGCCCAGGGGCGCGGCTCGGCCGCCAACTCCGCGGTCTGCTACGCGCTCAAGGTCACCGCGGTCGACGCCGTGGCGCACGGCCTGCTGTTCGAGCGGTTCCTCGCGCCCGAGCGCGACGGGCCGCCGGACATCGACGTCGACATCGAGTCCGGCCGCCGCGAGGAGGTCATCCAGTACGTCTACGCCAAGCACGGCCGCACCCACGCCGCGCAGGTCGCCAACGTCATCTCCTACCGCGCCCGGTCCGCGGTGCGGGACGCCGCCCGCGCGCTCGGGTACGACGTCGGGCAGCAGGACGCGTGGAGCAAGTCGATCGAGCGCTGGGG
>NZ_DASQCJ010000181.1:0-32529 GCF_035634735.1 Cellulomonas sp. | reverse complement strand
CGCGGCCAGCACGTCGGGCAGCCGGTAGTTCAGCCCGAACTCGTGCACCTCCTGGTGCCACGGGCCCTCGTCCGGGAACCGCTGCCGGTCCCGCTCGCGCACCAGGCCGTGGTTCTTGAAGCCGCGCGCGCGCCGCTCCAGGTCCGGGTCGGCCGTGACGACCGCGCCGCCCTCGGCGGTGGTGAGGTTCTTGGTGGGGAAGAAGGACAGCGTCGTGAGGTCCGCGAACGAGCCGACCGGGCGGCCGTCCCACAGCGAGCCGATCGAGTGCGCGGCGTCCTCGAGGAACAGCGCGCCGTGCTCGTGGGCGAGCGCCGCGAACGCGTCGGGGCTGGCCGGCAGGCCCGCGTAGTCCACGGCGGCGACGACGCGGGTGCGCTCGGTGACCGCCGCGCGCGCGGCCTCGACGTCGAGGTTGCCGGTGTCGGCCTCCACGTCGGCGAACACCACCGTCGCGCCGTGCAGCGCCGCGGCCGCGGCCGTGGCGACGAACGTCAGCGGGGTGGTCACGACCTCGTCGCCGGGGCCGACGCCCGCCGCCGCGTACGCGACGTGCAGCGCGGCGGTGCCGGAGGTGACGCTCACCGCGGGGGCGCCGCCGACGTGCGCGGAGATGGCCTGCTCGAACGCCTCGACCGCGGGGCCGGTGGTCAGCCAGTCGCTGCGCAGCGCCGCGACGACGGCCTCGACGTCGGCCTCGTCGATCGACTGGCGCCCGTAGGGCAGCACGCCGGCCACCTCAGGCGAACCGCGCGACCATGTCGCGCAGCTCGTCGGTGCTCAGCCACAGGTCGTTGCTGTCGGACCGGTACGTCCAGCCGTCCTCGACCGGCTCGCCGCCCGCGGGCGTCTCGTAGCCCCAGCCGCCCACGTAGGGCATGACCACGTACCGGTCGCCGAGCCGCACCGTCCGGCGCGAGTCGTCCGGCGCGATCATCTCCTCGTGCAGCTTCTCCCCGGGGCGGATGCCGATCTCGTGCATCGCGGAGCCGGGGGCGACGGCCTGGGCGAGGTCGGTGACCTTCATGCTCGGGATGCGCGGGACGTACAGCTCGCCGCCGGTCATCAGCTCGAACGAGTCGAGCACGAACTGCACGGCCTGCGGCAGCGTGATCCAGAACCGGGTCATGCGCAGGTCCGTGATCGGCAGCGAGGCGCCCTCCTCGGCCAGCTTCCGGAACACCGGGATCACCGAGCCGCGCGAGCCCATGACGTTGCCGTACCGGACCACGGAGAACCGGGTGTCGTACGCCGCGGCGTAGCTGTTCCCGGACACGAACATGCGATCGCCGCAGAGCTTGGTGGCGCCGTACAGGTTGATCGGGCTGGACGCCTTGTCCGTCGACAGCGCGACGACCTTCTTGACGCCCGCGTCGATGGCGGCGTCGATGACGTTCTGCGAGCCGTTGACGTTGGTCTGCACGAACTCGAACGGGTTGTACTCCGCGGTGTCCACCTGCTTGAGCGCGGCGGCGTGCACGACGTAGTCGACCCCGTGCATGGCGCGCGTCAGGCGCTGGCGGTCGCGGATGTCGCCGATGAACCAGCGCAGGCGCGGGTCGTCGCCGAGCTGCCGCCGGACCTCGTACTGCTTGAGCTCGTCGCGGCTGAAGACCACCAGGCGCCGCGGGTCGTGGTGCTCCAGCACCTCCTGGAGGAAGGCCTTGCCGAAGGACCCCGTGCCTCCGGTGATGAGGATCGAGGCTCCCGAGAGCAGAGACATGCCGTGGAACTCCAGACGGTCGGTGAGCGCGCGACGGCCGGTCGCGCGGGTCCGGGCGCCCGCGGGAGGCGTCCGACAGAGCATCATGGCACGGCGGCACGCGCGGGCCCCGCTCCGCGCGCGGCCCGCGATGCCGGTCCACGGGCCCCGCCGCCGGCCGGTGGCATCATGGCACGGTGCAGCCCGCCTCCTCCGCCCCCGCGGTCCCGCCGGCCGGCGCGGCTGCGCCGCGCGTCGTCGCCGTCATCCAGGCCCGCACCGGGTCCACCCGCCTCCCCGGGAAGGTGCTGCGGCCGCTCGGCGGCCGGCCCGTCCTCGGCTGGATGGTGCGCGCCGCGCAGGCGGCGGAGGGCGTCGACGAGGTCGTCGTCGCCACGTCGACCCACGCCGGGGACGACGCCGTCGCGGACCTCGCGGCCGAGCTCGGCGCGCGGGTCGTGCGCGGCAGCGAGGACGACGTCCTGTCCCGGTTCGTGCTCGCCCGCTCGGAGACCGGTGCCGACGCGGTCGTGCGGCTCACGGCGGACTGCCCGCTGGCCGACCCGGCGCTCATCTCCTCCGTCGTCGCCCTGTGGCGCGCGGACACCTCGCTGGACTACGTCGCCTCCACGCTCGTCCGGACGCTGCCCCGCGGCCTCGACGTCGAGCTGGCGTCGTCGGCGGCGCTGGCCGCCGCCGACGCGGAGGCGACGGACTACCACCGCACCCACGTGACGTCGTACCTGTACGCCGGGGGCCGCGAGTTCCGCCGGGCGGGGCTGGTGGTGCAGCCGGCGGCGGACGACCTGCGGGTCACGCTCGACACGGCCGAGGACGCGGCGGCCCTGGACGCCGTCGTGGCGGAGCTGGGCGACCGCCCGCCCCGCTGGCACGAGGTCGTCGCGCTGCTGCGCGCGCGGCCGGACATCGTCGGCCGGAACGCGGGCGTCGTCCAGAAGGCGCTGGCGGACGGATGAGGCGGGTGCTCGTCCGCTGCGACGGGACGCCGGAGGGCGGCCTGGGGCACCTCGTCCGCGCGCTGGCGGTGGCGGAGCGGGCCCGCGAGGTCGGGTGGTCGGTCACGTTCGCGGGCACGGTGACCTCCGGGTTCGGCCGCGACCTGGTGCGGCGGGCCGGGGTGGAGGTCGTCCCGGCGGCCGGCGACCTCGGGGAGCTCGCGGCCCGGTACGCGGCCGACCTGGTCCACGTGGACGACTACCTCGTCGGGACCGAGGCGCGCCGCCAGGTCGCGGGGGCGGGGGCCGTCCTGTGCTCGATGGAGGACGGGACCTTCGGGCGCCGACCCGCGGACGTCGTCGTCGACTCCGCCATGGGCGCGGAGGAGCCGGGCTCCCCGAGCCTGGCCCGGCCCGACGACGGCAGCGGGCGGGTGCTGCGGGGCATCGCGTACGCGCCCCTGCGCGCCGAGGTGCTCGCCGCACGGGAGCGGCGGGCGACGACGGCGGACCCGGCCGGAGGCACGGACGTCGGCGTCCTGGTGGTCATGGGCGGCAGCGACGCGACCGGGGCGTCCGCCACGATCGCGTCGGTGTGCCGGCGGGCGGCCCGGATCGCCGGCGTCACGGTCGTCGCCCCCGCTGCGCGGTGGGCCGCCGTGCGCGAGGCGGCCGGGGAGGGCGTCGAGCTCGTCGAGCCGGGCCCCGGCTTCCTCGACCGCGCGGCCGCCGCCGACCTCGTCGTGAGCACCGCGAGCACCACCACCTGGGAGCTGGCGTGCATCGGCGTGCCGACGGTGCTGCTCGCGGCGGTGCCGAACCAGCAGCACGTCTACGACGCCGTCGTGGCGCGCGGTGCGGCCCGCGGGCTCGGCACGCTGAGCGAGGTCCGGGCCGACCCGCGGACCGCCGCGGACCGGCTGGGGCGGGCCGCGGCCGACCTGCTCGCCGGGCGGTCGTGGGCGGCCACAGGGCTCGCCCTCGTCGACGGGCTGGGGGCGCGCCGGGTCGTCGAGGCGTGGGACGGCGCGGTGGACGACCGCGCGGCGCGGGGGTGACGGGGTGCGGCTCTTCATCGTGACCGGCGCGGGCGGCGGCCTCGGCGCGGAGATCGCCGCCCGGTTGACGGCCCGGGGCGAGCAGGTGATCGGCACGGCCCGCCGCGCGGTCCCGGCGGCCCACCCGGTGGTCCCGGCGGACCTGTCCCGGCCCGACGAGCTCGCCGCGCTCGCGCGCGCGCTCGGCGAGGCCGTCCGCGCGGCGGCGACCTCCGTGGTCCTGGTCAGCAACGCGGGCACCGTCGGCCCGGTGCGCCAGGTCGGGGGGCTCGCCGACGGGCCGGGCGACTGGTCCGCGGCCGCGGACCACGTCGCGGTGAACTACACGGCCCCGGTGGTGCTCACCGACGCCGTCGTCGCGGCGCTCCCCGACGGCGCGACGCTGGAGGTCGTCAACATCACGTCGGGCGCCGCCGAGCGGCCCATCCCCGG
The DNA here is from genome assembly GCF_035634735.1 of Cellulomonas sp. GTDB lineage: Bacteria > Actinomycetota > Actinomycetes > Actinomycetales > Cellulomonadaceae > Cellulomonas. The sequence goes on along the minus strand of NZ_DASQCJ010000181.1, from coordinate 28,381 downwards.
GTGGTCCCTGTACTGCTCGTCGAAGAAGGCGGCGAAGACGTTCCTCGACGTCCTCGCCGCGGAGCACCCGCGCGTGACGGTGCGCCACGTCGACCCCGGGGTGATGGACACCGGCATGCAGGCCGAGATCCGCGCCGCGACCGCCGAGGCGTTCCCGGACGTCGCGACGTTCCGCGACTACCACGGCACCGGCCGGCTCCGGGGTGCCGGCGAGGTGGCCCGCACGATCGTGGAAGGGCTCCTGGACCGGTGAAGATCGCCCTGTTCTCCGACACCCACGGCAACGCGCTCGCCCTGGAGGCCGTGCTGCGGCACGCCGAGGCGATCGGGGTCCAGCAGTACCTGAACCTCGGTGACATGGTCGGGTACTACACGCAGCCACGCGAGGTCGTCGAGCTGGCCCGTGCGCTGCCCGGGGCCGCGGTCCAGGGCAACCACGAGCGGTTCCTCGCCCGGGTGCTCGCGGGGGACCTGCCGCTGGGTGACCTCACCGCGCGGTACGGCGAGGGGCACCGGATCGCGCTCGACGAGCTCGGCGCCGAGGACCTGGACTGGCTGCTGCGCCTGCCGCCCGAGCGCGTCGTCGAGCTCGACGGGGTGACCATCCGGATGTGCCACGGCGCACCGGGGGAGCCCGACCGGTACGTGTACCCCGACACGAGCGCCGAGGACCTCGCGGCGCTGTGCGACGACGCGTGCGACTACGTGGTCATGGGGCACACGCACTACCCGTACACGTTCACGCACGGGGCGTGCACGCTGCTCAACGTCGGCTCGGTGGGGCAGAGCAAGGACGTCGGCGGGCTCGCGACGTGGACGGTCCTGGACACGCGCAACCGGACGACGGTCCTCATGCGGACCCCGTACGACCTGGACCGGCTCGCGGAGGAGGTCCGGCGGGTGCCCAACTCGAACGAGGGGTACCTGCTGTCGGTGGTCTCCCGGCACCGGCAGGACGGCCGCTAGACCCCCGCGCCGGGGTCCGTCACCAGACGATCTCGTCGTCCGCCCGGAAGATCTGCTTGCCGGCCACGGCCTCCGGGTCGAAGTCGATCGCGCCCAGCGCGCCGAACCGGTCGAGCACCGCCCACGCGACGTCCTGGAACCCGAGCAGGTGCCGGAAGACCACCGTGCTGGAGAACCGCGGGTTGATCTCGAAGACCACGGGGCCGCGGTCCGTGCGGCGCAGCTGGACGTTGATGCTGCCGACGAGGTCGAGCCGCTCCGCGAGGTCGTGCAGGAGCCGCTCGATCGCCGGGTCGCGCACCACCCGGGCGTACCCGGTGCGACCGCCCACCAGCCGGCGTCGGAACACGATCGTCGCGACCGACCCCGCCGCGGAGCGGAAGAGCCCGCAGGTGTACTCGTCGTCGTCGGTGGACAGCAGCTCCTGGTAGATCATCCCGTCGGTCTGCTCCCGCAGCCGCGCGGCGTTCTCCTCCGTCACGACGTGCACGCTCTTGCTGCCCGAGCCGCTGCGGGACTTCATGATGCAGGGGAGGGCCACGGGCTCGGCGTCCGCCGCCACCACGGTCCACGGGAACGGCAGGCCGCTGTCCTCGAGGAACCGCGCCGTGGCGAGCTTGTCGAAGCCGACGTCCATGGCGCGGGCGCTCGGCATGAGGACCGGGGCGCCGCCGACCTCGGTGACCCGTGCCGCGCCGAGGTGCCGGATCTCCGGCTCGGACATCGGGATGACGAGGTCGACGCCCAGCCGCTCGACCTGCGCGCCCAGGAAGTCGAGGTACCCGGGGTCGCGCACGGTGGGGCCGGTCACGAAGTCCCGGTAGTACGCCGCCGCGGGGAACTCGCCCGAGATGTCCATGCCGTGGACGTCGCCCACCCAGGGGACGTCCCGGAGGATCTTCGCGATCCCCCGGCCGATGTCCCCCGCCCCGCCCGTCACCAGCACGGACCTCAGCTCCACGTTCCTGTCCTCTCAGATGGTCGTCGACGGGCGCGGCGGGGTGCCGCGGCGCACGGGGGTGGCCGGCACGGGCTAGATGATGTCCCAGGTGAGGGGTGTGCCCCGGGCGGCGTCCCGGGTGAACGGCCGGCCGAGGACGACCTCCAGGAGACCCGGCTCCAGGCCGCCCCCGGGGCGGATGGACCGCACGTTCTCCTCGGTGGCCACCTCGCCCGCCCGGACGTCCCGGACGACGAACAGCGACCGGCGCAGCCGGCGGCTCTCGGCCTCGCCGCGCGTCGGGTCGAGCTGGACCGTCCCCAGCGCCTGCCAGGCGATGTCCGTCTCCGCGGCCAGCGCCGCGAGCTCGTGCGGCTCCAGCGAGAAGTCCGAGTCGACCCCGCCGTCCGCGCGCGCCAGCGTGACGTGCTTCTCGATCAGGCAGGCACCCAGCGCCACCGCGGCGACGGAGGCGCCGATCCCCTTGGTGTGGTCCGAGAGGCCGACGACGACGTCGAAGGCGTCCCGGATGACCGGGATCGAGCGGAGGTTCGACTCGCTCGGCAGCGCCGGGTAGGACGAGGTGCACGCGAGCACGACCACCTGGTCGTTCCCCTCGGCGCGGATCGTGCGCACGGCGGTGTCGACGTCGGTGATCGACGCCGCACCGGTGGAGATGACGACCGGCTTGCCGGTCCGGGCGACCCGGCGCAGCAGCGCGAGGTCGCCGATCTCCAGCGAGGCGATCTTGTACAGCTCGACGCCGAGGTCCTCGAGCAGGTCGACCGCGGTGCCGTCGAACGGGCTGGAGAACGGCACCAGGCCGTGCTCGCGGGCGCGCTCGAAGATCGGGGCGTGCCACTCCCAGGGGGTGTGCGCCTCCTCGTAGAGCTGGTAGAGGTTCTTGCCGCCCCACAGCTCGTGGCCGGCGGACACCCGGAACGCGGGGCCGTCGGCGTCGATGGTGATCGTGTCCGCGCGGTAGGTCTGCAGCTTCAGCGCCTGGGCGCCGGACTCCGCGACCGCGTCGACGATCGCGAGCGCGCGGCCCAGGTCGCCGTTGTGGTTGCCGGACATCTCCGCCACGACGAACGGGCGGTGGTGGGCGTCGACGGTGTGCGCGCCGACGGTGATCGAGCGGTCCGCCATCAGGCGAGCACCTCCTTCGCGGCGGTCGCCCACCGCTCCTGCCAGTCGCCGATCGGCTGGACGCCCGCGGCGCGCAGCGCGTCGTGGCCGAGCACGGAGAACGTGGGGCGCGGCGCCGGGCGCACGTAGCCCTCGCTGGTCGTGGGCCGGACGATCTCCGGGTCCAGGCCCGCTGCGGCCACGACGGCGCGGGCGAAACCGAACCAGGAGGCCCGGCCCGAGGACGTCGCGTGGTAGGTGCCCGCGGGGGCGCCGACGGCGACCAGGCGCACCGCCAGGTCCGCGACGTCGACGGTCCAGGTGGGCTGCCCGACCTGGTCGTCGACCACGTCGAGGCCGCCCTTCTCCGCCGCGACCCGCGCGATGGTCCTCGGGAAGCAGCTGCCGTTCGCCCCGTACAGCCACGCGGTGCGCAGGATCAGGTGGTCGGCGCCGGCCGCGCGCACGGCCCACTCGCCCGCGAGCTTGGTGCGGCCGTAGGCCGAGCGCGGGGCGGCGAACCCGTCCTCGGCGTACGGCTCGGTCGCGTGGCCGTCGAACACGTAGTCCGTCGACACCTGCACGAGCCGGGCGCCGTGCCGCGCCGCGGCGCGCGCGAGCGACTGCGGGCCCACGGCGTTGACCGTGAACGCGTCCGCCTCGCGCGTCTCCGCGTCGTCGACCGCCGTCCACGCGGCGCAGTTCGCCACCACGTCGAACCCGGCGACCGCGTCCAGCGTCGCCGCCCCGTCCGTGATGTCGAGCTCCGCGCGGTCCAGCGCGACGACCTCGTGCCCGTCCTCGCGCACCCGCGCGACCAGGTCCTGGCCCAGCATGCCCCGGGCCCCCGTGACCAACCAGCGCACCGCATCCTCATCTCGTCGGCGTCAGTCCGACGGCCAGCGTAGTCGGAGCCGACGGCCACCCCAGTAGGGTGGTCCGTCGCGACCCGGCGGAGGAGGAGCATGGACCAGCAGGCTGCCAGCGGGGGGACCCGCCCGCGGGTGCTCGTGGACGCGACGGCGATCCCGGCCGACCGGGGCGGCGTCGGGCGGTACCTGGACGCGCTGCTCCCCGAGCTCGACCGCCTGGAGGCCGACCTCGTGGTCGTGTGCCAGGCGCGGGACGCCGACCTGATGGCCGCGGCCTGCCCGCGGGGCCGCGTGGTCGCGCTGCACCCGCGCTACGCCCGCCGGGCGGTGCGCCTGGTCTGGGAGCAGGTCGGCCTGCCGCGGCTCGCGCGTCGGGTGCGGGCCGACGTGGTGTTCTCGCCGCACTACACGATGCCGCTGCTCACGCGCCGTCCGGTGGTCGTGACCCTGCACGACGCGACGTTCTTCAGCCACCCCGAGCTGCACACCCGGACCAAGCGGGTGTTCTTCCGCACGGCCACGCGCGTCGCGGTGCGCCGGGCGCGCGCCCTGGTCGTGCCCTCGCAGGCCACGCGCGACGAGGTGGTGCGGTTCACCGGCGCCGCGGCGGACCGGTTCACGGTGGCGCTGCACGGGGTGGACCCGGCCGTGTTCCACCCGGTCGAGCCGGCGGAGGCCGAGCGGGTCGCGGCGGGCCTCGGGCTCGCGGGCCGGCCCTACGTGGCGTTCCTCGGCACGCTCGAGCCGCGCAAGAACGTGCCGGCGCTCGTGCGCGGGTGGGTCGCGGCGATCGCCGACGCGCCCGAGCCGCCCGCGCTGGTCCTCGCCGGGGGGCCGGGGTGGGACGACGAGGTCGGGCCGGCGATCGACGGGGTGCCGGCGGGGCTCGACGTGCTGCGCACGGGCTACCTGCCGCTCGGGGACCTGGCCGGCCTGCTGGCGGGGGCGCGGGTCGTCGCGTACCCGAGCCGCGGGGAGGGGTTCGGTCTGCCCGTGCTCGAGGCGATGGCGTGCGGTGCCGCGGTGCTCACCTCGGCGGAGCTGTCGCTCAGCGAGGTCGGCGGCGACGCGGTCGCGTACTGCGGCACGTCGGACGCGGAGATCGCGGCGGGTCTGCGGGCGCTGCTCGCGGACGCGGACGCGCGGTCGGCCCTCGGCGCCGCGGCGCTCGCGCGGTCGCGGGAGTTCACCTGGGCGTCGAGCGCCCGGGCGCACCTCGGCGCCCTGCGGTCCGCCGCCCGTCGGCGCTGACGGGCGGCGGACCGGGCGGGTCAGCGCGCGAGCGACGCCACGTACTCGGCGACGACCGCGGCGTCCGGCAGCAGCCCCTGCGCCCGGGCCTCCGCCAGCGTGGGAGCCGCGGTGTCCTTCTCGGACAGCAGCGGGGTCAGCGGGCGGCCGGCGCGGTCCTCGGTCGGCCAGGCGATGCCGATCTCGGGGTCGAGCGGGTGGATGCCGTGCTCGCGGCCCGGGCTGTAGCCGGTCGAGCAGAGGTAGAGCACGGTCGAGTCGTCCTCGAGCGAGCAGAAGGCGTGCCCGAGCCCCTCGGACAGGTAGATCGCGCGGCGGTCGACGTCGTCGAGCAGCACCGAGTCCCACTGCCCGAAGGTCGGGGAGCCGACCCGGATGTCCACGACGACGTCGAGCACCGCGCCGGACGCGCAGGTGACGTACTTGGCCTGGCCCGGGGGCACGTCCGCGAAGTGGATGCCGCGGACGACGCCGGCGGCCGAGACCGAGAGGTTCGCCTGCTGCAGGTCGAGCCGGTGGCCGACGGCGTCGGTGAACGCCTCGTCCTTGAACCACTCGAGGAACACGCCCCTCGGGTCGCCGAACTGCCGTGGGGTGATCTCCCACGCGCCGGGCACGGTGAGCTCGCGGACCTGCATCGGTACTCCTGACGTCGGGGGACGGGCGGCGTCGATCCTACGCGGGGACGCGCTCGCCTACGCTGGGCGGCAGCCCGGCGGGTGACCGGGCCGGTGCCGTGCCGGACGGCCCCCCTCGCGGTGGGTCCCGGTGCGCCGTCCGCGTGACCGCATGGGCCGTTCGGGTGAGCGCGAGTTACCGAAATGTCCGTTATGTGCCAATCTGCGGCACGACCACCTGAGAGGGAGCGTGATGATCCGGATCCGCAGCGCCGCGCAGAGCTACGCGTGGGGGTCGCCGACGGCGATCCCGGAGCTGCTCGGCCTGCCCGTGACCGGGGAGCCCGTCGCGGAGGCGTGGTTCGGCTCCCACCACGCGGGGCCCTCGCCGGTGGACGACGACACGGACGGCGGGAGCGCCGCCCGCACGCTCGTCGACGCCATCGCCGGCGACCCGCGCCGCGCGCTGGGCGAGGACGTCGTGGCCCGGTTCGGCGCCCGGCTGCCGTACCTGCTCAAGATCATCGCCGCCGAGACCCCGCTGTCGCTCCAGGTGCACCCGAACCTCGCCGCCGCGGCCGAGGGCTTCGACCGCGAGGACGCGGCGGGCATCCCGGTGGACGCGCCGCACCGGAACTACCGCGACCGGAACCACAAGCCGGAGCTGGTGTACGCGCTCACCCGGTTCGAGGCGGTCTGCGGGTTCCGCGCCCCGCGGCGCGCGGCCGAGCTGCTCGTCGGCCTGGACGCTCCGCTCGCCAAGGAGCTGCACGACCTGCTGTTCGCGCAGCGGGACGCCAGCGGCATCGAGGCCGCGTTCACCCAGCTGCTCGACCCGGCCACCCGGCCCGGGCCGGACGAGGTGCAGCAGGTCGTGGACGCCTGCGCGCGCCGGCTGGCCGACGGCTCGCCGTCCCCGCGCGCGGACCGCACCGTGGTGCGGCTCGCGGAGGCGTACCCCGGCGACCCGGGCGTCGTGACCTCGCTGCTGCTCAACCCGGTGACGCTGCACCCCGGGGAGGCGCTGTTCGTCCCCGCCGGCGGCGTGCACGCCTACCTGAGCGGCGTCGGGGTCGAGATCATGGCGTCCTCGGACAACGTGCTGCGCGCGGGCCTGACCCCGAAGCACGTCGACGTCGCCGAGCTGCTGCGCAACGTCGACTACGTCGCGGCGCCCCCGATCCGGATCGCCCCCGAGCGGTTCCACGGCGCGACCCGGGTGTACTACGCGCCGGTCGACGACTTCGAGCTGTCGATCACGAGCGTCGAGGACGCGGGCGCCCACCCGCTGCCGGGCCGCGGCCCGCGGGTGCTGCTGTGCCTGGAGGGCGAGGCGACCGTGCGGGCGGCCTCCGGGGCGTCGGTCGCGCTGCGCCGCGGGGACGCGGCGTTCGTGCCCGCGTCGGACGGGACGCTCGAGGTGGAGGGGTGCGCGCGGCTGGTCCAGGCGGACGTGCCCTGACCCCGGGGCCCGCGCCGGCCGGTCAGGCCCGCGCGAGCGCCAGGTCGTGGTCGACCATCGCCCCGACGAGGGCGGCGAAGTCGTGGGTGCGCCGCCAGCCGAGCTCGCGCTCGGCGCGGCCGGGGTCGCCGACCAGCAGCGGCGCGTCGCCCGGGCGCAGGAACGCCGGGTCGACCTCGACGTGGGGCCGCCAGTCCGGGACGCCGGCGCGCTCGAACGCGGCGCGCACGAAGTCCTCGACGGAGTGCGCCTGCCCGGTCGCGACCACCCAGTCGCCCGGCGCGTCGTGCCGCGCCGCGCGCACCATCGCGTCCACGTAGTCCGGGGCCCAGCCCCAGTCGCGGCGCGCGGCGAGGTTGCCGAGCACCAGCGTGTCGTCCAGCCCGAGCGCGATCCGCGCCGCGCCCCGGGTGATCTTGCGGGTCACGAACTGCTCGGGCCGGCGGGGCGACTCGTGGTTGAACAGCACGCAGGACGCCACGTGCAGCCCGCGCTCGCGGTAGACGCCCGCGAGGTGGTGCGCGAACGCCTTGGCGGCGCCGTACGGGTTCCGCGGCGCGACCGGCGTCGTCTCGTCCTGGGGCGCCCGGTCGGGGTGGCCGAAGATCTCGGCGGACGACGCCTGGACCACCCGCACGGCGCGGCCGGTGCGGTCCTGGGTGGCGAGCGCCGCGTCCAGCAGCGCCAGCGGCGCGAGGCCGGACAGCTCGGCGGTGGCCTCGGGCTCGGCCCAGGACCGGGCGACGGAGCTGATGCCGCCGAGGTTGTACAGCTCGTCGGGGGCGAGGCGCGCCACCAGCGCGTGCAGGCCGGGGCGGTCGCCCAGGTCGACGGCGTGCGGCGTCCAGCCGACCGCGCCGAAGTCGTCGCCGGGCCGGACGACGCCGTGCACCTCCGCGCCCTCGGCGAGCAGCCGCTCGACCAGGTACGAGCCGTCCTGGCCGGTGGCCCCGGTGACGAGGGCGACCGTCACGCGGCGAGCCTGCGCTGCTCGGCCAGGTCGTGCTCGACCATCATCGCGACCAGGCCGCGGAAGTCGACGGTCGGCTCCCAGCCCAGGCGCTCGCGGGCCTTCGACGCGTCGCCGACGAGCAGGTCGACCTCGGCCGGGCGCACGAACTGCGGGTCGGTGCGCACCAGGTGCGACCAGTCGTCGATGCCGACGTGCCCGAACGCGGCGTCCAGCAGCTCGCGGATCGAGTGCGTCGCGCCGGTCGAGACCACGTAGTCGTCCGCCTCGTCCTGCTGCAGCATGCGCCACATGGCGTCGACGTAGTCGCCCGCGAAGCCCCAGTCCCGGCGCGCCTCGAGGTTGCCGAGCACGAGCTCGTCCTGGAGGCCCAGCGAGATCCGGGCGACGGCCTGGGACACCTTGCGGGTGACGAACTCCGGGCCGCGGCGCGGGGACTCGTGGTTGAACAGGATCCCCGAGGACGCGTGCATCCCGTAGGACTCGCGGTAGTTGATCGTCATGTAGTGGCCGAACACCTTGGCGACGCCGTACGGCGAGCGCGGCCAGAGCAGCGTGGTCTCGCGCTGCGGGACCTCCTGCACCTTGCCGAACATCTCCGAGGAGGACGCCTGGTAGAACCGCACGCGGCCCGGGTCGTCGCCGGCGTGCAGCCGGACGGCCTCGAGCATGTTGAGCACGCCGGCGCCCGTCACGTCGGTCGTGATCCGGGCGTTCTGCCAGGAGTACGCCACGTAGGAGATCGCGCCGAGGTTGTAGACCTCGTCCGGCTGGGACGTCGCGAGGGCGGCCATCAGGCTCGGCATGTCGGTGAGGTCGCCGGTGAGCACGTGCACGTCCGGCACGGCCTCGCGGACCAGGGCCACCTTGGGGTTGTTCTGCCCGCGGACCAGCCCGTAGACCTCGTACCCCTTGCCCAGCAGCAGCTCGGCGAGGTACAGGCCGTCCTGGCCGGTGATGCCCGTGATCAGTGCGCGTGCCATGTGGTCTCCGGTTCGTCGTGGCGCTCAGGCGACGGCGGCTCCGGCCGCCGGCCCGGTGGCTAGGCTACCGACGACCCCGGAGCGGAAGGCGTGGGCGGGCGTGAGCGCAGCATGAAGGTCGTCGTGCAGGTCCCCTGCCTCGACGAGGAGCAGACCCTGGCGACCGTGCTGGGCTCGATCCCGGACCGGATCGAGGGCGTCGACGAGATCGCCGTCGTCGTGGTCGACGACGGGTCGTCCGACCGCACCGCGGAGGTGGCCCGCGCGCACGGCGCGGCGGTGGTCCGGCACACCCGGACGATGGGGCTGGCCCGGTCGTTCCGGGACGGCGTCGACTGGGCGCTGGCGCACGGCGCGGACGTCGTGGTGAACACCGACGGGGACAACCAGTACCCGCAGGACCGGATCGGCGACCTGGTCCGGCCGATCCTCGACGGGGTCGCCGACGTGGTGATCGCCGACCGGCAGACCGCGACCATCGCCGAGTTCTCCCCGTTCAAGAAGCGGATGCAGCGGGTCGGCAGCGCGGTGGTGAACGGCGCCGCCGACACCCGGCTGCCCGACGCCGCGAGCGGGTTCCGGGCCTACTCCCGGTCCGCGCTGATGCGGCTCAACGTGGTCACCGAGTTCTCCTACGCGATGGAGACGATCATCCAGGCCGGCCACAAGCGGCTGCGGATCGTCAGCATCCCGGTGGTGACCAACCCGCGGACCCGCCCGTCCCGGCTGTTCCGGAACGTGTTCCACCACATGGCGCGGTCGGCGTCGGCGATCGTGCGCTCGTACCTCATGTTCAAGCCGTACGTGGTGTTCGCGACGCTGGCGGCCGTGTTCGGGGTGCTCGCGCTGGTGCCGATGGTGCGGTTCCTGGTGCTGTGGCTGGCGAACGGGCAGGCGGGCAACGTCCAGTCGCTGATCTTCGGGGCGATCATGGCGGTGGCCTGCCTGCTGTCGGTCGCGCTCGGGGTGCTGTCGGACCTGCTGCGGACCAACCGCGTGCTGCTGGAGGAGCAGCTGGAGCGGATCAAGCGCCTGCAGTACGACGGGCGCCGCGGCGCCTGACCGCGCCGGCGGCCCCGGCCGCGACGCCCGCGGCCGCCGCGTCCAGCACGGCCATGAGCACCCGGCTCACCAGCGCGACCAGCAGGGCGTCCGGGCGGTCGAGCAGCGGGCCCAGCGCGACGACCAGCGCGGCCTCCCGGGCGCCGGCCCCGGCGGGCGCGACGACGACCAGCAGCCCGACCACCCAGGCGAGCGCGAACGCGCCGGTCGCGAGCAGCGCGTCGGCGGCGGTCACCGGGCGGAGCGCCGCGACGAGTGCAGTCGCGTGCAGGCCGAACGCGACCCACATCGCCAGCGCCGCGGCGGCCGAGCGGGCCACCTGGCCGCCGTGCACCGTGACGGCGTCGCCGGGGCGGCGCAGCACGCGCAGGCCCAGCGCGAGCAGCCGGTCGAGCACCGGCGGCGCCAGGCAGGCGGCGCCGAGCGCGACGAGGGGGAGCAGCCACGACCAGCGCGCGACCGCCCCGGGCGAGCCCGCGAGCAGCCCCGCGACCGCGACCGCGCCGCCGACGACCAGCAGCACCGCCAGCGCGCCGAGCGCCACCACGGTGCCGCGGGTGCGGGACACGCCGTGCGCGCCGCCGAACCGGGCCTGGCCGACGACGGTCCACACGCCGCCGGGCACGTACTTGCCGAGCTGCGCGCGGAAGTAGACGTCCGCGCTGTCGACGAACGAGGGCACCGGGCCGGCCGAGGCGAGCAGCGCCCGCCAGGAGACCAGCTGGGCCACCAGCCCGAGCGCCGCCCAGCCCGCCGCGGCGAGCACGTCGCCCGCGTCCAGCCGGTGCCAGGCCGACCGCAGCGCGCCGGCCTGCGAGGCGAGCGTCCAGCCGAGCCCGGCCAGCGCCACGACCAGGAACGCGGCGTCCAGCACCCGACGTCGCACCCGGCCCCGCACCCCGCGAGCGTAGCCGCCGCGCCCGGCGGATACGCTCGGGCCTCGCACCCCGACAGGAAGGCCCCGCCGTGCCCGCACCGTCCTCGCCGGCCCGCTCCGCCTACGTGGGCCTGTGGCGCGGGGGGCGCCGCGCCGCCGAGGCGTCCGGCGTGCTGGCCGCGCTGGACCGGCGCGCCGCGGACCGGCCCGGGGGAGCGGCGGCGCACGCCCGGTCGCTGTTCGCGATCCACGACGCCGCGGAGCTGGTCCGGCTGGACGTCCCGTGGTGGACCTACGGCGCCGCGGCGCGGGTGGCCGCGCACCTGGACGCGCTCGGCGGGCGGGCGCGGGTGTTCGAGTACGGGTCGGGCGCGTCGTCCGTCTGGCTCGCCCGGCGGGCCGCGCGGGTCACCAGCGTCGAGCACCACCCGGGGTTCGCCGCGCTGGTGCGGGACCTCGCGCGCGACGCGGGCGTCGCCGACCGGCTGGCGCTGGTCGAGGTGGGGCCGGAGCGGTCGGCCGCGGCGGGCGGGCCGGTCGTGCCGTCCGGGCGGCGCGGGGAGGCCGGGCTGGACTACGCGGCGTACGTCCGCGCGATCGACGCCGTCGACGGCGACCTGGACCTGGTGGTGGTCGACGGGCGGGCGCGCGGGGCGTGCCTGGAGGCCGCGGCGCGGCGGCTCGCGCCCGGCGGCCTGGTGCTGCTGGACGACAGCCAGCGGCCGCGGTACGCGGCGGCGGTCGCCGCGTCCGGGCTGGTCGTGCGCCGGTACCGGGGGTGGGTGCCCTCGCTGCCCTACCCGCGGGAGTCGGCGGTGCTGGGGCTGCCGGGGCGCGCGTGACCGCGGTCGCGCCGGACGCGCCGGCGCGCCCGGCGCCGGCGGCGCGGGACCTGCTCGCCCGCGGGCTGCTCGCCGTGCCGGACCGGGCGCCGGTGCTGCTCGGCTGCCTGGGGCTCGCCGCGCTGCTCGGGGTCCTGCTGGGCGCGTTCCGGCCGGTGGTGGTGCTGCCGCTGGCCGCGGCGCTCGCGGTGGCGACGTGGCGCTGGGTGCCGCGCGCGCCGCGGCCGACCGGCGCGGGGCTCGCCGCGGTCGCGGGCGTCCTGGTCCTCGGGGCGGGCTGGCTGCTGGTGAACCTCCGGTACGTCGCCGAGTACGTGGTGGTGAACCGCGACCCGGGCTTCCTCACGCTCAAGGGCCTGTGGCTCGCCGGGCACCCGTCGGCGCCGGTGCCGGTGGGCGGGGCGGCGGCGGTCGACGCGGCCGTGGCCGGGGCGTCGGCCGGCACCGAGGCGTGGTGGCTGCAGGACGGGCACCTGTACGCGCAGGGCAACTCGATGCTGCCCGCGCTGCTCGCCGTGCAGGGCTGGCTGGGCGGCGAGCGCGCGGTGCTGGCCGGCAACCTGGTGATCGGGCTGGTCGCGCTGCTCGCGGTGTTCGCGGTCGCGCGCGCGTTCGCCGGGCCGCTCTGGGCGCTGGTGCCGACCGCGGCGCTCGCGCTGAGCCTGCCGATGCTCACGTTCACCCGGGCCGCGTACACCGAGCCGCTGACGATCGCGCTGCTGTGCGCGGGGCTCGTGGTGGCGCAGGGGGCGTGGCGGCGGCAGGGCGACGCGGCGGGGTCCCGGGTGGGGCCGCACGTGCTGGCGGGTGCGCTGGTCGGCGCGGTCGGCGCGGCGCGGATCGACGGGGCCGTGGCCGTGGTCGGGCTCGCGCTCGGCTACCTGCTGGTCGGGGCGTCGCCGCTCGGCCGGCGGGACCGGCGCGCTGCCGTGCGGGGGGCGCTCGCGGCGATCGGGTCGGGGGCGGCGATGGTCGCGCTCGGCATGGTCGACGTGCTGCGGCTGAGCCCGGAGTACGTGCGGGAGCACTCCTCGCAGCTCACCTCGCTGCTCGCGGCGACGGCGCTGCTGCTGGTCGCGGCGGTAGTCGTGCTCGTGCTGCCCGGCGGCTGGCTCGGGTGGCTCCGCCGGGGGCTGCACCGCCGCCGCGCCGTGCTCGGCCGGTGCGCGGCGGGCGCGGCCCTGCTGCTCGGCGTCGTGCTCGCGTCCCGGCCGCTGTGGTGGGAGGGACGGTTCACCGACCCCGCCTCCGGGTACGGCTACGCGGTGCAGGTGCTGCAGGCCGCGGCCGGGGAGCCGCTCGACGCCGCGCGGTCCTACGACGAGCGCACGCTCGCCTGGGTCGGCTGGTACCTGGGCGTGCCGGCGGTGGTGCTGGGGTTCGCCGGCCTGGCGGTGCTCGCGCGCCGGGCGGTGGCCGGGAGGGACCCGGCGTCGGCGCTGCTGGTCGCGGTGCTCGGCGTGGCGGCCGTGTTCCCGCTGGTGCGGATCAGCATCACGCCAGACCAGATCTGGGCGGTGCGGCGGCTGCTGCCGGCGACGCTGCCGGGGCTGCTGCTGGCGGGGACGGTGGCGCTCGCGGCGCTGGCGGGTCGGTGGGGGCCGGGGCGGTGGCCGGGCGGATGGCCTCGGGTGGAGCGTTCTGCCCGACACGCCCCGGCGAGTCGGGCAGAACGCTCCACCCGGTTCCACTCGGGGCCGTGGGGCGTCGCGCGGCGGGTCGCCGCGGGCGGGCTCGCGCTCGCCGTCGTCGCGTTCCCGCTGAGCACCTGGCGTCCCGGCGCGGCGGTCGTCGAGCTGTCCGGCCGGGCGACCCAGGCGCACGCCGTGTGCGACGAGCTCGACGAGCTGGCCGTGGACCGCGTGGTCTGGACGCACTCCAGCCCGTTCCGGTACCTCGCGACGCTGCGGGTGCTGTGCGACGTCGAGGTGGTCGAGTTCGTGACGCCCCCGACGACGGCCGACCTCGCGGCGGTGCGCGCGGCGTGGGGCGGCGGGCCGGTGGCGGCGCTCAGCTTCGACCCGGGCAGCTACGCGTGGACAACGCCGCCGGCCGCGCCGGTCGGGGGGACGTCGTCGACCACGCTGGGGCGGACGCTGACGGGTGTGCCGCGCACCGTCGACGCCACGTGGAGCGAGGTCTGGGTCGGGCTGGTGCAGGACGACGGGACGGTCGCGCCGGCGGGTTGAGCGCCCCGGGGTCGATGCCGGGCGCCGGGCGGGGGCGGTCCGGTCGCGGCCCAGTCGACGAGGTCGTCACATCGCGGCGAGGTCGTCACTCGTTTCCGCCGACCTCGCGCCGGTGTGACGACCTCACCAGCCGGAGCCCGGTGGGCGCGCCGACCGGGCCGGGTCAGAGGCGGGCGGTGACCCGCTCGGACGCCGCGATCCGCTCCGCGCGGTCGGCGGCGTCCCCGGGCTCGGGGCGCAGCAGCACGACCGACCCGCCGCCCGCCAGCACGCCCAGCGCGGTGAGCAGCACGGACGCCGTGGCGGCGCGCTCGTCGGCCACCGGCAGCAGCGCGCGGGACCCGGGCTCGACCGGCGCCGCCCCCGCCGCCGCGGCGACCAGGCCCGCGTGCGGCACCGGCGTCGCGCCGACCTCCAGCGCCGGCTCCGCGGCCTCCACGGCCGGGGCCCAGCCGACGACGTCGCCGTACGTCATCACCGACTGCGCGGCGTCCAGCGCGCCGGCGGGCAGGTCGCCGTCGAACCGGCGGGCCAGGGCGGGCAGCGCCACCGCGACGACCCCGGCGCCGCGGGGCAGGTCGAGCGCCGCCGGGCGGTCGGAGACCACCACGTCGGCGGTCGACCGGGCCGCGTGCGCGTCGGTGGCCACGGTCGCGCCGACCCGCCACGCCGCTAGCGCCCACACGACGGTCCGCCAGTGCGGCGGCAGGTCCAGCAGCACGCGGGTCCCGGGTCCGGCGTCGAGCTCCTCGACGAGCAGGTTGGTGGTCTTGCTCACCCAGTTGTCCAGCACCGCGCCGGACAGCTCGATCCGCTCGCCCGCGGGCCCGTACCAGGTCAGCCGGGGGCGCCCCGGCTCGCTGAGCAGGGCGGACAGGACGTCGGCGACGGAGGCGGCGGGGCGGGGCGTCGAGGGGGTCACGCGAGCAGCCTAGGTGCCCGTGATAAAGGGGATCCGGACATATCGCCCGGTAAGCGCTTCAGTACCAGTCTTCCGCTTGACTACGCGGAACGACACGCGTGTAATTCCCTGGAACGGGTGGCACGCGGGTGACTGCGGACGCCCGGCGGACCATCGACACGAGCACGACGGGGGAGGCACACATGTGGAGTCTGCTCGACGACGAGGGACCCTTCCCGTCCGAGGCGCGCACGACCCAGCCCGAGGCGGTCGCGCCCGTGCTGCCGCTCTTCGGCACGCCCGAGGACGACGGCATCATGGGCTGGCAGGAGCGCGCCCTGTGCGCCCAGACGGACCCCGAGGCGTTCTTCCCCGAGAAGGGCGGCTCGACCCGCGAGGCGAAGAAGGTCTGCACCGGCTGCGAGGTCCGGGCGGAGTGCCTCGAGTACGCGCTCGCCAACGACGAGCGGTTCGGCATCTGGGGCGGCCTGTCCGAGCGTGAGCGCCGCAAGCTCAAGCGGCGTGTGGTCTGATCGCGCCCGCCGGGGCGCCTGACGTCGTGACCGCGTCCACGCTGCACCCCGGCGCGCCCGCCACGGGCTCCCTGCCCGCCGCCGCACCCGCGACGGCGGTGGTCGTCGCCCGCGGCGTCACCCCCTTCGTCGCGACGACGCTCCGCGCGCTCGCGGCCCAGACCCGCGCGCCCGCCCGGGTGCTGCTGGTGGACGCGGGCGACCGGCCCGACCCCGGCCTCGCCGCCGTGCTGCGGGAGGCCGGGCTGCCCGCGGGCAGCACCACGCTGCTGACCGCCCCCGGCGCGCGCACCTTCGGCGACGCCGTGCGCGCCGCGGTCGCGGCCGAGGACGACCTGCCCGGCGGCGGCTCCCGCTGGCTGTGGCTGCTGCACGACGACGCCGCCCCGGACCCGGCCGCGCTGGCCGAGCTGGTGCGCGCCGTGCAGGCCGCGCCGTCCGTCGGCGTCGCGGGCGTGAAGCAGCGCACCTGGACCGCGCCCGCCCGGCTGCTGGAGGTCGGCGTCCGCACCTCCCGGTCGGGGCGGCGCATGACCGACATGGAGCCCGGCGAGGTCGACCAGGGCCAGCACGACGGGCGCGAGGACGTGCTCGGCGTCGGCCTGGTCGGCGCGCTCGTGCGGCGGGACGTCTGGACCGAGCTGCGGGGGACCGACCCGGCGCTCGGCCCGTTCGGCGACGGCCTCGACCTGTGCCGGCGCGCGCGCCTGGCCGGGCACCGGGTGCTCGTGGTGCCCTCGGCGGTCGTCCGGCACGCGCAGGCGGCGTACCACGGCCTGCGCGACCCCGGCACGGACCCGGCCTCGATCGTCGACCTGGACGCGGACGGAGAGCCGGACGGCGCCGACCCGCGGCGGTCGTACGCCGCCCGCCGGGCCGCTCTGCTGCACCAGCGCCTGGTCTGGGCGCCGCTGCCGCTGCTGCCGTTCGTCGCCGTCATGGCCGTGCTCGCCGGCCTGGTGCGGGTGCTCGTCCGGATCGCGACCAAGGAGCCGGGGCTCGCCGCCGCCGAGCTGGCGGCGCCGCTGCGCGCCCTCGGCCGGCCCGCGGCCGTCGCCCGCGGCCGGGCCCAGGCCCGCCGCACCCGGGCCGTGCCGCGCCGCACCCTGCGGCCGCTGCAGGCCGACGGCCGCACCGTGTGGCGGCAGTGGCGCGACCGACGGCTCACCCGCGCCGAGGCCCGGCGCGTCGTCCGCGCGCCCAGCGAGCTGGAGCTGCGCGAGCTCGCCGCGCTGGCCGTGCGCCGCCGGGCGGGGCTCGCGGTGGTCGCGGTCGCCCTCGTCGTCGTGACGGCCGCCGCGTTCGGGCCGCTGGTGCTCGGCGCGCTGTCCGGGGAGTCGCTGGTCGGGGGCGCGCTGCTCGCGGCGTCGTCCGGGCTGGGCGACGTCTGGGCCGCCGCCACCAGCGGCTGGGTGTCCGGGGGCCTCGGCTCGCCCGGGCCCGCCGACGCGCTGGTCACGGCCCTGCTGCCCGGCACCGCGCTCGCCGGCGGCAGCCTCGGCGTGGCGCTCGCCGTGCTCGTGCTCGGCTCGGTGCTGCTGTCGGGGCTCGGCGCCTGGTTCGCCGCGGGCGCCGCCACCCGGTCCGTGGGCGTGCGGGTCTGGGCCGCGGTGGTGTGGGCCGCGCTGCCGAGCCTGCTGCTCGCCGCGGGCCAGGGGCGCGCCGGCGCCGTGCTGGTGCACGTGGCGCTGCCGTGGCTCGCGCTCGCGCTGGCGCGCGCCGTCGGGGCGCAGCAGGTCGACGTCGTGCTGTCCGGGGTCGCCACCGCCGCCCGCGCCGAGGACGGCGCCGGGGTGCCGGGGCGGGACCCGGGCGCGCAGGAGTGGCCCGACCCCGAGGCGTGGGCGCGCGCGGGCGAGCCGGCGCGCCGGCGGGGGCGCCGGGCCGCCGGGCGCGAGGAGCGCGCGGCGGAGGGCACGACGGGCGCGACGCCGGTGGTCACCGGCGCGACGCCCGCGGTGACCGGCGCGACGCCCGCGGTGACCGGCGCGACGCCCGCGGTGACCGGCGCGACGCCCGTGGTGACCGGCGCGACGCCCGCGGTCGCGGGCGGCAGCGCCGACGAGGCCGGCGACGGGCCGTCGACGGGCTCGGCCTCCGCCGCTGCCGGGGGCGAGCCGACCACTGATCGCGACCGGGACGAGGCCAGCGACGTGACGCCGGTGCGCGGCACCCGTGCGGTGCCGGCGGCGACCGGGGCGACCGAGGTCGTGACGGCGCGGGTCCCGGCGGACGGTGACGCGGGCACGGCTGACGACGCGGGTGCGGGCGAGGACGCGGCGGGTGCGGGCGACGACACGGCGGGTGCGGCCGACGACGCGGCTGCGGCCGACGCGGCGGCGGGCGCGCGGGACGACGACGCCGGCCGGTCGCGCGGCACGGACGGCCCCGGCGCGCCGGACGCCGCCGGCGACCGCGACGTCCCCGCGACCGCCGGCGACGCGCCCGCCGACCGCACCCCCGAGCCCGGCGCGACGCACCCCGACGCCCACGCCGACGACCTCCCCGCCGCGCCCGGCCGCCCGGCGGGCTCGATCGCCGCGGCCGCCGCCGCCTCCCTCGCCCTCGCCGTGGTGGCCGCGGGCGCCCCCGTGCTGCTGCTGCCCGGCGTCCTGCTCCTGCTGGCGGTCGCCGCCTGCGCCCCGCGGGGCCGCCGGCTGCGCGTCGTGCTGGCCGCGGTGCCGGCCCTGGTGCTGCTCGGCCCGCTGCTGGCCGAGGCGGCGTCCCGCGGCCTCGACGGCGTGCGCCTGCTGCTCGCCGACCCGGGCGCGCCGCTGGCCTCCGACCCGGCCTCCCCGGTCGCGACGCTGCTCGGCGTGCCGGTCGACGGCACCGCCCTGGTGCCGTCCTGGCTGCCCGGCTGGGTGCCCGGGGCGGTCGCCACCTGGTGGCCGGTCGCGACCGGCGGCGCCGTGCTGCTGCTCGCGCTGATCGCCCTGCTCCGGGGCGCCCCGGTCGCCCGCGCGGTCCGCCTGGGCTGGTTCGTCGCGGCCGTCGGGCTGGCCGCCGCGCTGGTCGCGGGCCGGGTGGCGGTCGGCGAGGACGACGGCACCGTCGTGGTCGGCTGGGCCGGCTCCGGCGTCTCGCTCGCGATGGCCGGGCTGCTGGCCGCCGCGGTGCTCGGCACCCGCGGGACGCGCGCCTGGCTGGACCGGGCGTCGTTCGGCTGGCGGCAGCTGACCGCCGCCGTGGTGACCGCCGTCGTCGTCGTCCTCCCGCTCGCCGCCTGGGGCGGCTGGGCGTGGCAGGCGCGCGACGGCGCCGCGGCTGACCTGACCACGATGGACCGCGCGGTCGTGCCGGCGATCGGCCGGCAGACCCAGCAGTCGGAGGACGCCCCGCGGGTGCTCGCGCTCGCCCCGTCCGCCGCGGGCCCGGCGGGGGTCGCGTCCGCCGCGACCGGCGCTGTCGACTGGCAGCTGCTCCGCGGCGACGGCCCGCAGGTGCTCGAGTCCGCCGCGGCCGCCCGCACCGCCGGCCTCGGCGGCGCGCTGACCGACCTCGCGGCGGCAGAGCCGGACGACGCCGACGCCGAGGTGCAGGCCGTCGTCGGCACGCTGGCCGCCGGGTCGAGCACGGACGTGGCGGCCGACCTCGCCGCGCTGGCCGTCGCGGACGTGCTGGTGCCGCCGCTGCCCGCCGCCGAGGACGACCTCACCCGCGCGCAGGCGCGCACCGCGCTCATCGGGCGCCTCGACGCCACGCCCGGCCTCGAGCGGATCACCGAGGGCGACTCCGGGGTCATCTGGCGCGTGCAGCCCTCGGGCGGCGCGGTCGGCGAGGAGGCCGCCGGGTCGTCGGACGACGGCGCCGCCGCCGTGCCCGCCGTGGTGACCGCCTGGGCCCGCCTGGTGCCGGACGCCCGCGCGGCGCAGGACGCGGCCGGCCTCGCGTCCGCCGACGCCGTCGCGGTGCCGGCCGTGCCCGGGGTCGTGGCGCGGGTGGACGCCGAGATCGGGGCGGGCGACGCCGGGCGGCTGCTCGTGCTGGCGGAGCGCGCCGACGCCGGCTGGCGCGCCACGCTCGACGGCCGGCCGCTGCGCGCGGTGACCGACGGCTGGCGGCAGACGTTCGAGGTCGGGGCGGAGGGCGGCCGGCTGGTCGTCACGCACACCGCGCCCGACCGGACGGCGTGGACGGTCGCGCAGGGCGCGGTGGGGCTGCTGGCCCTGCTGCTCGCCCTGCCCGTCCGGCGCCGTCGGGCTGGGAGGCGATGACATGACGGACCCGACCGCCGCCGCGCGCCCGCGCCGGACCGGGCGCGCCGCGCGCCTGCTCTCCGGGGTGCTCGTGCTCGGCCTGACGGGCGGCGTGGTCGCGCTCGCGGTCGCGGCGCCGCCCAGCGAGGCCGACCCGGTGCCCGCCGCGACGGTCGACGTCGCGCCGGCGGCGGCGACCCTGGTCTGCCCGGGTCCGCTCCAGCTGCCGGACGACGCGCTGTCCGGGGACTCGGCGTTCGACCGGGTGCCGGTCGCGCCCGTGGAGCGGGTCACCGGGTTCGACACGGCGACCTCCGCCACCGCCTCGCTGACCGTGCTCGGCGAGGACCCGGTCGCGCTCGCGGACGGGGCGGGCACCGTGTCGTCGCCGGGCGCCGCGACCGTGCTGCGCGCCGAGCCCGTGGCCGGGGAGCCCGCGCGGGTGGCCGGCGCCACGTCCTCGGTCGTCACGGACGGCGACCTGCGCGGCCTGTCCGCCGCGTCCTGCGCGCGCCCGTCCGCCGACGTCTGGCTGGTCGGCGGCAGCACCGAGATCGAGAGCACCGCCGACCTCGTGGTCGTGAACCCCGGCGCCACGCCCGCGGACGTCACCGTCGAGGTCTGGGGCCCGTCCGGCCCGGTCGACCTCGCCAACGGCGGCACGTTCCTGGTCGCGCCGGGCGCGGAGCGCGTGGTGTCGCTGCCGGGCGTGGCCGCCGAGCAGCGCCGGATCACGGCGCGGGTGACCGCCGCGGGCGGCCAGGTCTCCGCCTACCTGCAGGACTCGCAGCTCGACGGCTTCACCCCGCGCGGCACCGACCTCGTCACCGCGGGCACCGGCCCCGCCACGACCCAGGTGGTCCCGGGCATCTCCGTCGTCGCGACCGAGGTGGACGCCCCGGACGCCGGCGCGCTGCGGCTGCTCGTGCCCGGCGACGAGGGCGCGACCGTCTCCGTCCGGCTGCTGGGCCCCGACGGCGACGTCGCGCTGCCCGGCGCCCAGGAGCTCGACCTCCCGGCGGGCGAGGTCACCGACGTGTCGCTGGGCGGGCTCGCCGCCGGCAGCTACACCGCCGTGGTCGAGTCGACGGAGGCCGTCGTCGCCGGTGCGATGATCGCCCGCGAGGGGAAGGCCGGCGAGCTCGACGAGGGCCCCCGCCTCGAGCGCGCGTGGGCCGCGGCCGCCACGCCGGGCGGCGGCCTCGTGGCCGTGCCCGCGGGCACGACCGGGACGCTGGTGCTGACCGCGTTGCCGACCGGCGACGACGGCGACGCCGCGGCGGACCGGGAGCCGAGCGCCACGGCGTCCGCGTCGCCGAGCCCCGAGCCCACCGAGGGCCAGCGGCCCGACCCGGAGGCGGACGCCGCGCCGCAGGGCCCCGCGGTCACCGTCACCCTGCGCGCCTACGGCACCGCCGGCCTGCTCGCCGAGCGGGAGGTCGACGTGCCGGTCGGGTCGACCGTGCCGTACGGCTTCAAGGACCTCGGCACCCGCGTGGTGGGCATCGAGGTGGTGGCGCCGGACGACGACACCGTCGACCTCGCCTGGGCGCTGTCGTCCTCGGTCGCCCACGCGAGCGGCACGCTGCTCTCCGTGCTGTCGCCGGTGACCGACGCCGAGGCCGTCACCCGGGCCCAGGTGCGCGAGGGCTCGCGGGTCGGGCTGGACTGAGCGCCGGGACGGACCGGGCGCCGGGACGGACCGGCGGGGCGCTCAGCGCGCCCGGCGCAGCTCCACGACCTCGCGGCCCTTCAGCCCGGCGGACACCGCCACCCGGACCGGCCAGTGGTACCACCGGTGGTACCGCCGGTGCAGGTACCGCTCCGCGGACCGGTGGTGCGCCGAGATCATCGCGGCCGGCTTCGCCTTCCACGACACCCCGCCGACGTGGGTCACCCGCGCGGACGGCACGTAGAGGTTCGGCCGGCCCGCCAGCGCCAGGCGCTCGCCCAGGTCCACGTCCTCGAAGAACATGAAGTAGTCGTCGTCGAACCCGCCGACCGCCTCGAACGCGTCGCGGCGCAGCAGCAGGCACGCCCCGGACAGCCAGCCCGCGACCCGCTCCGCGCCGACCGTCTCCTGGCGGCGCTGGTACGCGCGGGTCCAGGGATTGCCCGGCCACACCCTGCCGAGCACGGCGTGGCCGGCGCCCTGGGTGAGCGACGGCAGCTCGCGCGCCGACGGGTAGACCGTGCCGTCCTCGTTGAGCAGGGCCGGCCCGAGCGCGCCGGCCGTCGGGTTCCGCTCCGCCGCGTCGAGCAGGGCGTCGAGCGAGCCGGGCTCCCAGACCACGTCCGGGTTCGCCACGACGAGGAACGGCTGCGTCGCGCCGCGGGCGCCGGCGTTCGCGCCGCCGCCGTAGCCGAGGTTCTCGCCCGTGCGGACGACGCGGCCGCCCGCCTCGGCGGCGACCCGGTCCGCGACCTCGGGGTCCGCGCCGTTGTCGACCAGCACCAGCTCGACCGGCGCGGTCGTCGCCGTCGCCAGCGACCGGGTGAAGTCGGTCAGCTCCGGGCCCGGGTTGTAGACGATCGTCACGACCCGGACGGCGGGGCGGTCCCCGGACGGCTCCGGGTCGGGGGTGGCGGGGGCGCGGCGCGGCTCGGGGCTGGTCGTCATGGCCGGGTCAGGCTACCGCCCGTCCCCGAGCTCCGGGTCGACCTCCTCGGGCGACCGGCCGAGCAGGTGCGCGACCTGCTCGACGACCACCTCGTGCACGACGTCCGCGAGCTCGTCCGCGTCGACCGCGCGGGACTCCACCGGCCGCCGGTACACCACGATCCGCGGCGGCAGCCCGGGCTGGGAGGGGAACGACCGGCCGAGCGGCACGCCGCCGGACTCCCACGGGGCGGGGTCGGACGGCGGCACGTCCTCGACGGCGAACTCGACCCCGTCGAGGTACTTCCCCCAGCGGACCTCCAGGCGCTCCACCGAGTCGAGCACCAGGTCGTCGAACCGCTCGGCGCGCGTGCGGTGCGCCGGCAGCGTCGCCGGGAGCAGCGGGCCGCGGATGCCGCGGCCGCGGCGGTCCCGGCGCCGGACCGCGCCGACGCGGGGGACGGGTCCCCCGGGGGTGCCGGGAGCGGCGGGGACGTGCCGACGGGGTGCCACCACGGCACTGTATCCGGGTGAGAAGGCGGGTCGCGCGCACGCTCGCGCCGCAGGCGGCGGTAGGTTCTACCCCGTGAGACCCGTCCGCCAGTGCTCCCGCACCGCGTGCGGTCGTCCGGCGGTCGCGACCCTGACGTACGTGTACGCCGACTCGACGGCCGTGCTCGGCCCGCTCGCCAACCTCGCCGAGCCGCACTCCTACGACCTGTGCGCCGAGCACGCGTCGCGCCTCACGGCCCCCCGCGGCTGGGAGGTCGTCCGGCTGACGCCCGAGTTCGTCGAGACCGGCCCGAGCCACGACGACCTGCTCGCCCTCGCCGACGCCGTCCGCGAGGCCGGCCGGCCGGCACCGCGGCACGCCGCCGCCGTGCCCGACGGGCTGCCGCCGGCCGCCGAGCTCGACACCGAACGCCGCCGCGGGCACCTCCGCGTGCTGCGCGGCGAGGAGGGCTAGCCCGCGATGGCCGGTGCAGGGGGCGGCGGCGGAGCGCGCCGCAAGGGTCGCCGGGGGGAGCCCGAGCCGACGCCGCTGGGCTCCCTGAGCCAGGCCGGCCAGGAGCACGCGCCCGGCACCGAGGTCTGCGAGGCCTGCGGCTCGACCCGGCTCACCCGGCTGCACCTCGCGCTGGCCGACGGGACCGACGTGACGTTCGTGTCCTGCCACGAGTGCGAGCACCGGGCCTGGTTCCCGCTGGACGGCGACGGGACGTCGCTGAGCCGGGACGAGGTCGTGCGGCGGTCCAGCCGGGGCTGACCCGGCACCCGTCCGGGTGGAGGGCAGCACCCCTGGTCGCACCGCGTGACGACACCCCGATGGGATACCGTGACGCCGTGCCCGAGACCTCCGCGCTGCCCGACCTGACCGGCCTGATCAAGGCGTACGACGTCCGGGGCACGGTCCCGGACCAGCTGAACGCCGACGTCGCCCGCGCGATCGGCGCGGCCTTCGCCGACGTCGTCGTCCTGCCCGAGGCCGCGGACGGTGCCCGCCCGCGCGTGGTCATCGGCAACGACATGCGGCCGTCCGGGCCGGAGCTGGTCGGCGCGTTCGCCGCGGGGCTGGCCGCGCGCGGCGTCGACGTCATCACGATCGGGCTGTGCTCGACCGACGGCCTGTACTTCGCGTCGGGCAAGCTCGGCATCCCGGGCGCCATGTTCACGGCGAGCCACAACCCCGCCGAGTACAACGGGATCAAGCTCTGCCGCGCGGGCGCCCGCCCCGTCGGCCAGGACTCGGGCCTGTCCCGGGTGCGCGACCTCGCCGCCGAGTACCTGCGCGACGGCGTGCCGACCCCGGCCGAGGGCGCCGCGACCGGCGAGGTCACGGAGCAGGACCTGCTCGGGGACTACGCGTCGTTCCTGCGCGGCCTGGTCGACCTGTCCGGCATCCGCCCGCTCAAGGTCGTCGTGGACGCCGGCAACGGCATGGGCGGGTTCACCGCGCCGGCCGTGCTCGGCACCGGCGCGGGCCTGCCCGAGCTGCCGCTCGAGGTCGTGCCGCTGTACTTCGAGCTGGACGGGACGTTCCCGAACCACGAGGCGAACCCGCTGGAGCCGGAGAACCTGCGCGACCTGCAGAAGGCGGTCGTGGAGCACGGCGCGGACCTCGGCCTCGCGTTCGACGGCGACGCCGACCGCTGCTTCGTCGTCGACGAGAACGGCGACCCGGTCAGCCCGTCCGCGATCACGGCCCTCGTCGGCCTGCGCGAGATCGAGCGGGAGAAGGCGGAGGGCCGCACGCCCACCGTGATCCACAACCTCATCACCTCGATGGTCGTGCCCGACCTGGTGACCGCGGCCGGTGCGAAGGCCGTCCGCACCCGGGTGGGCCACTCGTTCATCAAGGCGCAGATGGCGGAGTCGGACGCGGTGTTCGGCGGCGAGCACTCGGCGCACTACTACTTCCGCGACTTCTTCTTCGCGGACACCGGCATGCTCGCGGCGCTGCACGTGCTCGCCGCGCTCGGCGGCCAGCCGCACCCGCTGTCGGCGCTCGCCGAGCAGTACCAGCCGTACGTCGCCTCGGGGGAGATCAACTCCCGCGTCGCCGACGTCGCCGCGGCCCGCGCGCGGGTCGTCGAGGCGTACGTCGAGCAGCAGGGCGCGGGCCCGGTCACGGTCGACGAGCTCGACGGCCTGACCGTGTCGCACTGGGACGGCCACCCGCAGTGGTGGTTCAACCTCCGCGCGTCGAACACCGAGCCGCTGCTGCGGCTCAACGTCGAGGCCGCCGACGAGGACATCATGGAGAAGGTCCGCGACGACGTGCTCGCCCTCGTCCGCCAGGACGGTGCCGCGTGAGCGCCGCCGAGCCCGTGGGCACCACCGGCCTCGCCCCCTGGGTGCGGGAGCTGCTGCGCTGCCCCGTGACCGGCGCGACCCTGGTCGACGGCGTCGGCCCGGGCGGCCAGCCCGAGCTCGTGTCGACGGACCCGGACCGCCCGCTGGCGTACCCGGTCCGCGACGGCATCCCCGTCCTCCTCGCCGACGAGGCCCGCCCGGTCTAGCATCTCCGCTCGGGCCACCGCGCGGCGGCCTCGGGGGACCTCGGTCGCCCGTGCGCTGACCAGCGGAGGGACCGGCATGGCACACGGAGGCGGGAACAAGGCGATCATCGCCGCGCTGTCCGCGAACCTGGGCATCGCGGTGACGAAGTTCATCGCGTTCCTGCTCACGCAGTCGAGCTCGATGCTGGCGGAGTCGGTGCACTCGGTCGCGGACTCGGGCAACCAGGTGCTGCTGCTGCTCGGCGGCAAGCGCGCTCGGCGGGCGGCTGACGAGCAGCACCCGTTCGGCTACGGGCGCGAGCGCTACATGTACGCGTTCATCGTGTCCATCGTGCTGTTTAGCCTGGGCGGCCTGTTCGCGCTGTACGAGGCGTGGCACAAGTTCGCCGACCCCCACCCGATCGAGTCCTGGCAGTGGGTGCCGATCGCGGTCCTGCTCGCGGCGATCGTCATGGAGGGCTTCTCCTTCCGCACGGCGATCAAGGAGGCGAACCACACCCGCGGCGACCAGAGCTGGGTGTCGTACATCCGCACCGCCAAGGCGCCCGAGCTGCCGGTCGTGCTGCTCGAGGACTTCGGCGCGCTGATCGGTCTGGTGCTCGCGCTGTTCGGCGTGTCCATGACGCTCGTGACGGACGACGGGCGCTGGGACGCGATCGGGTCCGCCGCGATCGGCGTCCTGCTCGTGCTGATCGCGATCGTGCTCGCCATGGAGACGAAGAGCCTGCTGCTGGGCGAGTCGGCCAGCCGCAAGGACGTCGACGCCATCCGGGCCGCGCTGGTCGGGCCGGGCGTGCCGTCGGTGATCCACCTGCGCACGCTGCACCTGGGGCCGGAGGAGCTGCTGGTCGCGGCCAAGATCGAGGTGCCGGCGGCGTCGAGCGCGGCGGACGTCGCGGAGGCGATCGACGCGGCGGAGCAGCGGGTGCGGGCGGCGGTGCCGATCGCGCGGGTGATCTACCTGGAGCCGGACCTGCGGCACGCGCTCGCCGGCTGACCCCCAGGGCTGACCCCCAGGGCGGACACCACCGGGTGGAGCGTTCTGCCCGACACGCCGGCGCGTGTCGGGCAGAACGCTCCACTCGTCTCCACTCCTGCGACGAACCGGGCCCGGGCCCGGGCCGGGGTCGGGTGGGCGAGCGGTCAGACCGCCGCGACCGCGGGGCGGCGGGACAGGGCCGCGACGAGGACGACCGCCACGACCATGACCCCCGCCGCCGCGGCGCCGAGCACCGCGTAGCCCGGGCCGGCCACGACCCAGCCGCCCACCAGGGCCCCCAGGCCGGTGCCGAGCGAGATGATCGACGAGTTCAGCGCCACCACGAGCTGACCGTGCCGGCCCGCCAGCGTGAGCAGGACGTTCTGCAGCGGCGAGTTCATCGCCCACGCGGCGAACCCCCAGAGCGCGAACACGGCGAGCGCGGTCCACGCGGTCGCCGTCGCGGGGGTGAGCAGCAGCAGCGCCACCACCGACGTCGCCAGCGCGAGGACGATGCTGCGCGCGGCGCCGAACCGGTCCGCGAGCCGGCCGCCGACGACGTTGCCCGCGACGCCCGCCACGCCGTACGCCAGCAGCACCGCGCTGAGCAGGGCCCCGGTCAGGCCGCCGAGGTCGGTGAGCAGCGGCGACGAGTACGTCTGCACCATCAGCGCCGACGCGGTCTCCAGCATCGAGACGAGCAGGACCACGGCGACCAGCCCGGGCAGCGCGGCGCCGGCACCCCCCGGCGCGCCGAGGTCGGTCGTTCCACCCGAGATCGGTGCGTCGACGGACCGATCTCGGCCCGAGGCACCGATCTCGGCGTCCACGGCGGCGGCGCGCGGGACGCGGACCAGCGCCAGGACGCTCGCCAGGGCGATGAGCGCCAGGCCGCCGACCACCGCGTAGACCCCGCGGTAGCCGAGCGCCGGGCCCAGCAGGTTGCCCGCCGGGGCGCCGAGCACGGTCGCCGTCGTCAGCCCGCCGAACACCGTCGCCACGGCCCGGCCGCGGCGCCCGGGCGGGGCCAGCCGGGCCGCGAGCACCGTGGCCGTCGGCGTGAACCCGCCGGCCGCGACCGCCGACAGCCCGCGCAGGACGGCCACCTGCTCGTAGGTCGTGGCGAACGCGGTGCCGCCGGTGGCCAGCGCGAACAGCCCCAGCGCCACCGCCATGAGCAGCCGCCGCGGCACCCGCCCCACGACCAGCGTCAGCAGCGGCGTCGAGATCGCGTACGTGAAGCCGTAGACGCTGACCAGCGTGCCGACCTGGCTGACCGAGACGCCGAGCTCGGCGGACACGCTCGGCACCAGCCCGGCCATGACGTAGGAGCCGAACCCGATCGCGAACGTCCCGGTCGCCATCGGCCAGAGCCGCGGCCCCCGGGCGCGCGGCCCGGCGGCGCCCGGCGGCGCGGGGGGCGGCGCGGGGGACGAGACCGCGCCCCCCGCACCGCCCGCGACGCCCGTCCCGGCGGTGCCGACGGTCACGCGGGCACCGCGACGGGACCGCGCGCGCCCGCCACCCCCGCCGCCAGCGCCCCGGCCGCCGCCGCCCCGTCGGCCCCCGGCCCCGACGGCGCGCCGTCCAGCACCTCCCACGCCCCGGGCCCGGCGGCGGCCAGCAGTCGGCCCGCCAGGTCCAGCGCCGCGCCGTCCGCGCCCCCGCGGGTCAGCACCGAGACACCCACCCGCTCGCCGGGCACCCCGGCGTCGACGGGCACGGCCACGGCCGCGTACCCGAACAGGTTGCAGAAGTTGGTGTACGTCCCGAGCCGGGAGTTCACCGCCACCGGCTCCGCGGCGACGTCGGCCAGCGTCGGGTGGTGCGTGGTCGTCGGCAGCAGCAGTGCGTCGGCGTCGCCCAGCCCGGCCTCGGCGACGACCCGCAGCTCGGCGAGCGTGACGAGGTCGCCGGCGTACCGGTGCGCGGGCAGCGCGCCCGCGGCGCCGATGATGCGCGCGACCACGGGGTCGAGCCCCGCGGGGGCG
>NZ_DASQCJ010000180.1:0-1660 GCF_035634735.1 Cellulomonas sp. | reverse complement strand
CGGCGCCGAGGTGTACCGGGGCGACCCGGCGGAGGCGGCCGCCCGGGTGCGGGGCTCGATCGCGGTGCGGGCGGTCGGGGACCCGGGGCCGGCCCGCCCGCTCGCGGAGTGGCGCCGCGGGAGCGCGGTGCACGCGCTCGTCGCCCCGGGGGAGGGCGCGCCGCCGGCGGACCTCGAGGACGCGGTGATCGCGCTGACCCTGGAGCGCCGCGGCGCTCCGCCCGTGGGCGCGGCGCCCGCTGCCCGCCGAGGGGGTAGGCGAGTCGTCGAGGGGGTACCCGCCGACTACCCCGTCGGCGCGTCGGCTACCCCCTCGGCGACCACGCGGTCCGCGCCGCGCGCCCCGGCCGTGGAGGCCGCGCACGTCGTCACCGCCTTCGGCGGGTTCCGCGCCGTGGACGACGTCTCCCTCACGGTCCGCCCCGGCCAGGTGCTCGGCCTGCTCGGCGCGAACGGCGCCGGCAAGACCACGCTCATCCGCACCCTCCTCGGCCTGCTGGCCCCGACGTCCGGCACCGTCCGCGTGCTCGGCGGCCCGCCGTCCCGCGACGCCCGGCGGCGGATCGGCTACGTCCCGCAGGGCCTGGGCCTGGCGGCGGACCTCACCGTCGCCGAGAACCTCGCGTTCGTCGCCGCGGCGTACGGCCTGGACGCCGCGCCCGAGCCCCCGGCGGACCTCGCCGCGGAGCGCGACCGGCTGGTCGGATCGCTGGGGCTGGGCCTGCAGCGGCGGCTCGCGTTCGCCTCGGCGCTGTCGCACGCCCCGGAGCTGCTGGTGCTGGACGAGCCGACCTCGGGGGTCGACCCGCTGGCCCGGGCGGCGCTCTGGGACACCGTGCACGAGCAGGCCGAGGCCGGCGTGGCCGTGCTGGTGACCACGCACTACATGCAGGAGGCCGAGCAGTGCGACGCGCTCGTGCTGCTGTCCCGGGGCCGCCGCGTGGCCGCCGGGACCCTCGCGGACGTGCTGGACGGGACGACCGCGGTGGAGGTCGCGACCCCCGACTGGCAGGCGGCGTTCGGCGCGCTGGGCGCGGCGGGGCTCCCGGTGACCGTGGCCGGCCGCGCCGTGCGGGTGGCCGGGGCGGACGCCGGGGACGTCGCGCGGGTGCTCGCCGCAGCGGGCGTGCCCGGCGACGCCCGCGCCGTGCCCGCGCGGCTGGAGGAGGTGCTCACGCTCGGCGCGCGCTGACCGCCGCCCGCGCGCCCGTCAGCGGAACGCGCCCACGGCCTCCGGGTACGCCTCCGCCAGCTCCCGCGTCTCCGCGGCCTGCGGGTCGGACAGCAGCGACCGCATCGAGCCCGACTCCACGATCCGGCCCTCGCCGAGCACGTGCACGGTGTCGGCGAGCCGGTCGACCAGCCGCAGGTCGTGCGACACGACGAGCAGCCCGACCCCGGTGGCGGCGATGGCGGCCACCTGGTCGGCGACGGCCTCCCGCAGCGCCGGGTCGAGCGCGGTGGCGGGCTCGTCGAGCACGAGGATCTCGGGGCGCGTCGCCAGCGCGTCGGCGAGCGCCAGCCGCTGCTTCTCGCCGCCGGACAGCGAGTGCAGCGTGCGGTCGAGGAACCGCGGCTCCAGGCCCACGCGGGCGAGCACGTCCTCGGGCTGCAGGCCGGTGGCCCGCCCCGCCTTGCGGGAGTCGTTCAGCGTGGACTG
>NZ_DASQCJ010000179.1:0-19748 GCF_035634735.1 Cellulomonas sp. | reverse complement strand
CGCGGCGTAGGGCCTTCGCCGGGGCCGATCAGCAGTACGCTCGCCTGGTCGCAAGCCGCCGCAGAGCCGAGCACCCACGTGCTGCACCGGAAGGGCGCCCGGTGCGAGAGCCAAAGAAGTACCAAAGAAGTCCGGCAACTGGCGGCATTCGGACGCACCTCGACGCATCTCGGCAAGCGCGTCACCGCAGGTCAGCGCACCTGTAGGCACCGACCAGCACCCACTGGCACAACCCGGTCCAGAACCCACCGTCTCCGCTTCCACGAGGGCCCGGTCATGGCGACCGGGCCCTCGTCGCGTCCCCGGCCCCGTCCGCAAGATCTGTCCGGATCCCCGCCGCCACCGCGTCGCCCGGCGTTCACGCCCCGTTCGCGCGCGCCCGCCAGCCTTCGCACGACCCCCCGGACCTGCGAAAGGGCCCCGCCGTGCGACCGACCTGGCGACCTCCGGCGACCGCCGCCGCCGTCACCCTCCTGCTCCTGCTCGGCACCGCCGCCCCGGCGCTCGCGGCCGGAGGGACGGCCACCGCGGCGCCCGTCGAGGGCGGGCTGGTGATCAACGAGGTGGAGTCGAACGGCGACGACACCGACTGGATCGAGCTGATGAACACCGGCGCGACCCCGGTCGACGTGTCCGACTACGTAGTCCGCGACAGCGACGACAGCCGGACCGACCGGATCGCCGCCGGCACCGTCATCGAGCCCGGCGCGCTGCTCGTGCTCGAGGGCGACACGGCCACCGACCCCGACTTCACGTTCGGGCTCGGCGGCGACGACGCGGCGCGGATCTTCCTGCCCGACGGGGTCACCCTCGTCGCCTCCTACGCCTGGACCAGCCACGCCGTCGGCACGACGTACGGGCGCTGCCCGGACGGCACGGGCGAGTTCGCCACCACCAGCGCCTCGACCAAGGGCGCGCCCAACGACTGCACGGTCCCGGTGCGGATCAACGAGGTCGAGTCGAGCGGCGGCACCCCGGGCGACTGGGTCGAGCTCGTCAACGTCGGCACCGGCCCGGTCGACCTGTCGGGCTACCTGTTCGCCGACTCGGACGACGCGCACCGCTACCCGATCCCGGCCGGCACGACGCTCGCCCCCGGCGACCACCTCGTGCTCGACGAGGCCGCGTTCGGCTTCGGGCTCGGCGGCGCCGACAGCGCGCGGCTCCTGACGCCGGACGGCGCCACCGTCGTCGACGAGTACGCGTGGACCGCGCACGCGGGCACCACCTACGGGCGCTGCCCCGACGGGACCGGCGAGTTCGAGACCACCGCGGCGCCGACCACGGGCGCCCGCAACGCGTGCGCCGGGATCATCACGTCCGAGGTGTGGCCGGGCGGCGCGGACGTGCGCACGCTCGACGCCGCGGGCACCTACGCCGGCGACCTGAGCGGCCTCGACTACGAGCCGTCCGGCACCAGCGCGCCGGGCACGCTGTGGGCCGTCCAGAACGGCGACGGCCTGCTCTACCGGATCCTCCCGGACGGCCGGGGCGGCTGGGCGCCGGACACCACGGGCGGCTGGGGCGCGGGGAAGACGCTCGCCTACCCGGCGGGCACCGGCCTACCGGGCTCGGTCGTCGACGCCGAGGGCGTGACCCTGGTCGGCGACGACAGCGCGAACGGGGTCTACGTCTCCTCCGAGCGCGACGGCGGCGCGGCCAGCAACGTGAGCCGCCCGTCGGTGCTCCGCTTCGACGTGACGGGCACCGGCACGACGCTGACCGCCACCCGCGAGTGGAACCTCGCCGCGGACTTCCCGGGGCTCGGCGCGAACGCCGGCCTCGAGGGCATCACCTGGGTCCCGGACGCGTTCCTCGTCGCGGAGGGGTTCGTCGACGCCACCACGGGCGCGGCCTACCAGCCGTCGCGGTACCCCGGGCACGGCTCGGGCCTGTTCTTCGTCGGCGTCGAGGGCACCGCGGCGGTCTACGCCTACGCCCTGGCCGACGACGGCTCCTCCGCCCGGGTCGCCACCATCGGGTCGGGCCTCGCGCTCGTCGCCGACCTGCAGTTCGACGCGGACCGGGCGGCGCTCTGGGTCGCGTGCGACGAGGCGTGCGAGGGCCGGATCGCGCTGCTCGAGGTCGACGGAGCCGGCGCGTTCGCGGCCACGCACGTCTACGACCGCCCGGCCGGCTCGGCGAACGTGGCGAACGAGGGCTTCGCGATCGCGCCGCAGGCCGAGTGCGTCGCCGGCGCGGTGGCGACGTTCTACGCGGACGACGCCGCGACGGACGGGCACTCGCTGCGCGGCGGGACGCTCGACTGCGACCCGACGGACCCGGGCAACGACCCCGGCACCGACCCGGGCACCGACCCGGGCACCGACCCGACGGACCCGGGCACCGGGCCCACGGACCCCGGCACCGACCCGGCCGACCCGGGCACCGCTCCGACCACCCCGGGCGCGGCGCCCGCGACCCCGGGGAGCACGCCCGCCCCGGTCCCGGCCGCGGCGATGACCGGGGCGACCCGGGGCGACGTGCGCGCCCCGGCCTCGGCGGCGCCCGGCGCGACGATCACGGTCGTCGTCGGCGCCGAGCACGCGGGCGAGACGGTCGACGTGTGGCTGCACTCCACCCCGGTGCACCTCGGCCGGGTGGTCGTGGCCGCGGACGGCACCGTGCGGGTCACGCTGCCGGCGGGCGTCGCGCCGGGCGTGCACCGCATCGCGGTCGTCGCGGCCGACGGCACGCTGATCGGCTGGGACACGATCACGGTCGCCGCGCGCGGCTCGCGCCTGGCGGCCACGGGCGCGGAGGCCGACGCCGCCGTGGCCGCGGCGCTGGCGCTGGTCACGGCCGGGGTGGCGCTGGTCGGCGTGCGGCGGGCGCGGCGTCGCACGGGGGCGTAGCAGCCGGTCCACGCCGACGGGCGGCCGGTCGCGACCGGCCGCCCGTCGGCGCGTCCGGGGTCGTCAGAACCGGCCGCCCCCGCCGCGGCGCCCGCCGCTCGAGCGGCTGCTCGACCGGCCCCCGCCGGAGCGGCCCCCGCCGGTCGAGCGGCTCCGGGACCGACCGCCGCCGCCGGACCGGCCCCCGCCCGACCAGGACGACCCCGACCGCCGGCCCGTGCTCGAGCCCCAGGTCCACGACGGACCGTCGTCCGACAAGGCCGCCGCCGCGCGCCGCGCCGCGGCGGCGATGTCCGCCTGCGCCGCGCGCTGCGCCTCCTCGGCCCGCTGGGCGGCGGCGCGGAGCACCCGCAGCGCCGTGATCGGGTCGGCGGGCGCGGCCACCTCGCCCTGCGTCGCCAGCCGGGCGGCCTCCGCCAGCCGCGTGCGCGTGGTGGCGCCGATCGACCAGCGGTTGCGGGCCATCGTCGCCTCCACCGCCGCGATCCGGGCGCGGGCCGTCGACGTCGCCTGCGGCAGCCGCTCGATCGCGTGCGCGCGGGCCGCCTCCGTCTCCCGGAGCGGGTCGAGCACCCCGTCCAGCGCCTGCTCCGACTCGCGCAGCGCCCCGAGCACCGCGAGCGGGTCCTGGCCGGCCTGGGCGGACCCGGCCCGGTCCCGCGCGCGCCGGGCCGCGGCCACGGCGTCCGCCAGGCCGGGCGCGTCGAACCGCCCGGCGTCCGCGAGGTCGGCGTCGATCTCCGCGACGACCGCCGCGATCGTCTGCGGCGCGGTCTCCAGGTCGGCGGCGCGGCGGTCGAGGGCGTCGAGGGCGGCCGCGGCCCGGGCGAGCGCCGTCCGCGCCTCGCGGGCGTGGGCCACGGCGGCGGCCCGGTCGTCGTCGACGAGGGCCAGCCCGGACTCCGCCTCGGTCCCCGCGCGGGCCGCGAGCGCGGTGGCGTCCGCGACCACGCCGGGGACGTCGTCGGTCGCCGCGGGGGCGTACCGGGGGCGGACCGCCTCCCACACCGCGCCGGTCTCGGCGGCCCGCCTGCCCAGCGCCGCCGCCTCTTCGCGAGCCGACGCGAGGTCCTGCGGCGCGCGCTCGTGCACCGCCCGGAGCTCCACGAGGGGCCCGCGCTGCGCCGCGAGCGTCTCCTCCACCCGGGCGCAGCCGTCGAGCACCGCGTACGCGAGGCTGCTCCGGCGGACGTCGGTGTCGTGCTCGTCGTCGTCCAGGAGCTGGCGCGACCGGAACGCCTCGGTCAGGAGCGCGCGGGCCTGCGCGAGCGCCGCGGCGAACGGCGCCGCCGCCTCGGCCCCGAACTCGGCCTCCGCGAACGCCACCTCCTGCGCCGCGGCCGCCACCGCGTCGTCGGCGCCGACGAGGGCGCGCGCGGACCGGTCGTCGAGGGCGTCGAGCTCGGCCGCCGCCCGCGCCGCCGCCCGGCGGCTGCGGACCAGCCGCGTGATCCCGTAGCCGAGCAGCCCGAGCGCGCCGAGCACCAGGAGCACCCGCAGCACGACCGTCCCGGCGCCCGCGGGCGGGTTCGCGGCGCGCTCGTACCCCTCCGCCGCCGCGACGGCGGCGCCGGCCCAGTCGTCGACGCGGAGCGCCGGCTCGATGTCGTCCTGCTCCACCCGGGTCAGCGCCGCGTCGTCCACCGCGATGTCGCCGTCCACGGAGACCTGGTACCGACGATCGCCGACGGCGACGGCCAGCAGGATGTCGTCCCGCCCGAGCCCGGACGCCTCGGCGGTGGCGTCCGCCCACGCGCGGTTGCCCTGTCCGTCGAACGAGTCCACGAACACGACGAACAGCTGGTACGGCGACGCCTCGGCCAGCCCGGCGAGGGCGTCGGTGACCCGGGCCTCGTCCGCGGCCGCCAGCACGCCCGCGGAGTCGGTGACGGCCGACGGGAGGTCGAGCGGGGGCTCCGCGACCGCGGGCGCGGCGGCCGGTCCGACGGCGAGCAGGGCGGCGGACGCGACGGCGGCGAGCGCGGCCACGGCGCGGGCGGGGCGGCGGGCTCGGCGGCTGAGAGGCATGCGGGC
The DNA here is from genome assembly GCF_035634735.1 of Cellulomonas sp. Classification (GTDB taxonomy): domain Bacteria; phylum Actinomycetota; class Actinomycetes; order Actinomycetales; family Cellulomonadaceae; genus Cellulomonas. Next base: position 14,859 of record NZ_DASQCJ010000179.1, on the reverse strand, counting down.
TCCGGGCGTTCGTGCGGGTGGCGGGCGCCACCCGGGCGGGGGACGGCGTGCCCAGTGTGGCGGGTGGCGGGCCGGTCGGCCCCTACTCTCGGGGGCGGAGCACGACGTCAGCAGGGGAGAAGCCGTGGGAGAGATCGACACGGCGGCCGTTCGCGCGGCCGCCGGCACCATCGAGTCCGTCGCGAGCACCGTGCGGCAGCACGTGCCGTCCGAGGTCGGAGACATCGCCTCTGCTCTCGCGGGGAGCGCCAGCGCGGGCGCGGGCTCGGCCCTGGCCGCTGCGTGGTCCGGCGCCTACACGCGCTGGGCGACGAGCGCCGACGAGCAGGCGACGTCGATGCGCTCCGCCGCCGGTGCCTGGACGTCGACCAACGACGGCGTCGCCACCCGGTTCGACCGCCTCGGGCCGGTGCCCTCCTGATGGTCTCCCCGTCCCAGCTCGCGTCCTGGCAGCCCGCCCGCCTGTCCGAGATCGCCGAGGCGCTCGTCGAACACCGCCGCAGCCTCACCGGCCTGCACGACGACCTCGACGCGGGGAAGCCGCCCGCCTCCTGGACCTTCGAGGACGCGTCGGCCGCCCGGGCCGAGCACGCCCGCCTGGCCGACGCGCTCGCGACCCAGGTCGCCGAGACGACCGGCGTGATCGAGGCCCTCGACGCGGCGGCCACCTCGCTCGCCGCCGCGAAGGAGCTGCTGCAGGGCGCGATGCGCCGCGGCGGCTACAACGGCCTGCACATCGACCATGCCACCGGTGCCGTCAGCCTCGCGCGGAGCTTCGACGACGAGGACGAGCTGGCCTACGCCCGCACCGTCCAGCACGAGGTCGCCGAGCAGATCGAGACGGCGCTCGCCGACGCGGCCGCCGCCGACCAGGCGCTCGCCGCCGCGCTGAACGCCGCGGCCACCACCGACGTCAACGACATCGGCAGCCTGGCCGACCAGCAGGCGGTGCTCGACTTCCAGGCCAAGAGCCCGGCGGACCAGGTCCGGTATCTGCTCGACCACCCGGAGGCGTACGCGCTGCTCGGCGAGCACCTGTCGGACGAGGCGAAGGGCGCCCTCGGCACCGAGGTCGCCGACGGGCTCGACCGGATGGCGCGCGAGTGGCGGGACTTCACCGACGCCGGCACGGTCGCGCAGTACACCGCGCTGCTCGACGCGTTCGGAGACGACCCCCAGGTCATGGCTGCGCTGTTCGAGCGCCTCGGACCGGACGGGCTGCTCGGCGCCTACACCGGGCTCAGCCTCGCGCTGTACGACGTGCCGGACCGCAGCGGGCTCACCCGGCTCGCGGAGGAGCTCAGGTCCGGCCTGCAGGTCGCCACGACCGACCCTCGGTTCGACCAGGAGCTGTTCGGGCAGGACCTGGTCCGCTACGCGACCGCGACGGCGGACCACGACGCCCAGCTCGCGTACGACCGCACGTACGCCGTCAACGGCGGGGAGGGGGCCGTCATCGACTTCCTGCTCCGCGAGGGCACCTACGGTGAGGACTTCGTGCGCGGGGTGACCTGGGAGCTCGACGAGTTCGAGCGCGGTCATCCCGAGCGCGCGGAGCTGTGGACCGAGTCCGCCTCCCTGCGCTCGCCGCTCGGGGGGCTGGGGCTCGATCCCGCGTCGCCGCGGATGCCGGACCCGATGGGCGCGGCCCTGGGGCAGCTCGCGCACTACCCCGCCTCGGGATTGGAGTTCTTCTCCGAGGAGGCCGAGGCCCGGGCGCAGTACTACCTCGCAGACCGGGACTGGCGCGACGGGTTCCAGGGCATCGCGGAGGTGGTGCGGGCCGTCGGGACCGACGCCGACAACCTGAGGTCCGCACCTGCGGACACCGGGATGTTCGTCGCGCGTGCCTTCGACATGCTGCCGCGCAACGAGGGCTTCTCGGTCGAGGGCGCGAGTCTGGCGTCGGAGCCGATCGCCGATCTCCTCAAGTACTACATGCCTGCCCTGGACGCAGCCGTGGCGGCGGGCAAGGAGGGCTTGCCCCCCTGGCTCGACGTCACCTCGAACCCGTACCTGCCACGCTTCGACGACTACCCGATGCTCGACTCCGGGGACGCCACGAGCCTCCTGCGCGTCGCTGTCAGCAGCGAGGAGGGGATGGCTCGGATGGCGGAGGGGGTCGCCGGGTACCGGCACGCGATGCTCGCCGGGGTCACGGAGCATCATCTCAGTGACCAGGGCCTGACCGAGGAGGGAAGGATGGCGGTGCAGAACATCCTCGGCACCTCGGCGCGGGTGGAGGGGGCCGTGCAGGCCATGGTCGGCGCGGTTGCCGTCGAGGGCGCCCGTTCCCAGGACCAGCAGGTGGCCGCGTTCACCAGCCTGGTCTCGGAGGCGGTCGGCCTGATCCCGGTGCCGTTCTCCGACGAGGTCGGCGGCGCGGTCGGCGACCTCGGCAAGAAGGCGTGGGACGCGGCGTGGGGCCAGGTCACGGAGATCCCGACGGACCGGGTCACCGACGCGTTCGGCAGCAATGAGGCCGCGGCGCGCGACGCCGCGACCGGTGAGGCGATCGACGGCCGGAACAAGTCCGTGATCTCGTCCTACCTGGCGCTCGTGAATGCCGGCGTGGTCGAGGTCCCGCCGGAGATGCGCGATGTCTGGCAGCCGGGTGGGCGGCTGATCACGATGGGCGACATCGAGACCCCCGCCATCAGCTCGTACTTCGAGAAGGCCCGGCACGCGATGATGGACCTCGTGGACGAGGAGTCACTGCTGGGGATGTACCAGGACCCCTTCGTGGGGTTGGGGAAGTGACAGGTCCGTCGTCGGACGGGGCGCGGCGCGTCGGGGTGCGGTCACCTGGCCGGTGGCTGGTGGGCGCTGCTGTGGTCGTCGTGCTCGTCGCGGGTGGCGTGGTCGCGGCGCTCGCGCTGCTGAGGGCGCCCACCCTTCTCGACGCGGACGACTTCGTCGGCGTCAGCTCGATCGCCCAGGACGCCGACGCGGACCCGGCACCCGGCTGGGTCTGGTGCGACACGATCGCCCCCAGCATGTGGGAGCGCGGCGAGCCGCCGGCCACCTCGCTCGTGCTCGACGACGGCTCCACGATCGGGGCGACCCTGATCGAGCGGCCGCTGGGCGGGCTGACGGCCGGCAAGGTGCTCTCGAACGCGTCGGCGGCGGCCGAGTCGTGCGGCGCCTCGCACCTCGTCGACGAGGGCTTCGCCATCGAATCGCTGAACGGGCTCGCCGCCGGTGAGGTCGGATGGCGCTCCGCGCGGCACGACGGCCGGTGGGGTGAGTACGTGCTCGTCGACCTGGACGGTCGCCGGGTCCTCGCGGTCGGGTTCGAGACCGAGGCCGACGAGGCTCCGCTGCCGATCGACGACCTCGTCGCGCTCGCCCGCGAGGGTGCCGAGCGGTTTCCCAGGGACGGCTGAGCCGCAGCCCGGAACCCGCCTCAGCGCGCCCCGCAGCGCGCCTCCGTGCAGGCCAGCGCGCGCGACCCGCCGGCGGCCCCGGGCGGGTCGAGCACGGCGACGACCGGCCGCCCGCCCCGCAGCGCCAGCGCGATCGGGCGCAGGCCCGCGTCCGAGGCGAGCACGCGGCGCTCGACCGCCCCGCACGCGTCGTCGACGCAGGACAACACCGCGAGCTCCCGGCGGTCCGGGTCGGAGGTGGCGACCAGCGGCCGGCCCGTCGCGTCGACCGCGAGCGTCCCCATGCCCTGGGACACGCCCTCCAGCTCGATGGTGTCCCACGACGAGCAGGTGGCGTCGGCGCAGCGCAGCAGGCGCGCGGTGCCGTACTCCCTCTGCCGGAGCAGCAGCCAGACGGTGCCGTCGTCGGCGACCGCGACGTCGGCACCCGCGAGGGTGGCGTACTCCGCCCCCTCGGTGCCGGGGTCGATCTGCCGGGTGGTCAGCTCGCCGTCCGGGGTCTGCACGAGCAGGGCGAGCCCGCCGGGCACCGGGTCCGGGTCGGGCGCCGGGTCCGTGCCGGGCGCCGGGTCCGTGCCGGGCGCGCGCCCCGACTCCAGAGTGCTGCCGTACGCCGTCGCGTAGGCGGTGCCGTCCGGCCCGATCGCCACGTCGAGCACGGGCTCGTCCGCGACGGGCGCGAGGGTGTGCGCGGTCTGCGTGACGTCGCAGCCGTCGTCGGCGGTGCACCGGGCGAGGAACAGCGGCCCGGTGGTGAGCCGGTCCAGGGTGTAGCTCGCCGCGACCACCACGACCCCGTCCCGCTCGGCGACGGCGATCGGCGCCCGGTCGAACCGCTCGCGGTCGGGCTCCGCCAGCGTCGCGCCCGGCTCCGCGACGACCGTCAGGTCCGTGGCCGGCTCGGCCTCCGGGAAGACGAGCCACTCGCCGTCCCGCTCGGTCTCCTGGGTGCTGTCCGAGACCGCGACGTGCGCCAGGTCGCCGGGGCGGTAGGCGGCGAGCGTGAGGGACTTCTCGTCCACGGTGTAGCCCTCGCTGGACCAGCGAGCGACCCAGAGGAGCGAGCCGTCCTCGCTGACCGCCGTCGCCCTGCGGCCGCCGATGCCGGTGTCGACGCACCGCGACCCCTGGCAGAGCGCCGTCTTCGAGGTGTACCAGGTGCCGGCGTCCTGCAGCATCAGCACGTCGCCGCCGGCCGACGCGACCGGGACGTCGAGCACGGTGCCGGTGTCGAGCTGCTGGTAGCGCACGAGCCCCGACGGCACGAGCGCGACCAGCAGCGCCGGGACCAGCACCGGGGCCAGGAGTGCGGTCGCGCCGACCGCCCACCGCCGGCTCCCGGCGCGGCTGAGCGGGGCGCGGACCGGGGCGTCGAGGCCGCGGGTGGCGTCGTCCACGACGAGCGCGAGCACGGCGAGGACCGCGGCTGCGGCGAGGGCGAGCAGCAGCGCGGACGCGGCCCAGACCGGCAGTCCGAGCGCCGACCGCTGCCAGGTGAGCAGCACCCCGGCCCCGCCGACGACGACCCCGCCGAGCAGGGCGACCCGGCCGAGGTGGCTGTCCTGGCCCCAGGCGTCGGGGACGTCGACCACGCCCCGCCGGGGCCACGAGCCGACGACCAGCAGCCGCGCCGACCGGCGGACCAGCGGCTGGAGGACGGCGACGGCCACCGCGGCGGCCAGCGTGGCGAGCGCGAGGTCGAGGACCGGGCCGCCGGGCACCTCGACGCGGACGAGCAGGGCGGCCGCACCGGCGAACGCGCCCGCGGCGGCGAGCTGCAGCAGCAGGCCGGTGCCCGCCAGCGCGAGCGCCGCGGCCGGGTACCACCGCGGCCAGGTCGCGACCGCACGCCACCGGACCGGGAGCCGGGCGGCCTCGAGCGCGAGCACCGTCAGCGCGGCGCCGACGCCCCACAGCGCCGCCAGCTCGACGACGAGGAGCGACACCACGAGCCGGACCAGCGGCAGGGACCCCTGCACGGAGGCGGCGGCCAGCACGCCGTCCCGGACGACCGCGCCGGCCCTGAGCAGGTCGACCGCCTCCCACGCGGTGACGAGCAGCAGCCCCACCGCGACCGGCGCCGCCAGGGCCAGCAGCGCGCGGCCGGGGCGCAGCCGCGCCACGACCACCGAGCGGTCGTACACGGGCGGGGTCGTCGGCTCGGGAGCGGGACTCACCTCGGGCCGGTCGGCGACGGTTGCTCCGTCCTGCGCGCGCTCGGCGTCCTGCACCCGTGCTCCTCACCGGCACCGCGCAGCGGCCCGTCGTCGGGCGGGCCCCCTGCCCGCGTGTCCGTCGCGCCCGACCTGCCAGGACGTGGCCGCGACGCCCGGAAGTGTACGGACGCGCGGGTGGGCGGCGCGGGCGGGTCCCCCGGTCGGCTGCACCCGGCCCTCGCTACGCTCCCCCCCATCCGGCGCCGCGACGGGGCGGCGCCGCGGGCGGCGGGGGTGTGGCGCGTGGACGCGGACGTCATCGTGGTGGGCGGCGGCCTCGCGGGTCTGGTCGCGGCCGACGAGCTCGTGCGGGCCGGGCGGCGGGTGGTGCTGGTCGAGCAGGAGAGCCCCGCGAACCTCGGCGGTCAGGCCTGGTGGTCCTTCGGCGGCATCTTCCTGGTCGACAGCCCGATGCAGCGCCGGTTCGGCGTCCACGATTCGCTCGACCTGGCGTGGCGGGACTGGCAGGGCACGGCCGGCTGGGACCGGCTGGACGGCGACCTGCCCGAGGACGCCTGGGCGGTGCGCTGGGGCCGCGCGTTCGTGGAGTTCGCCGCGGGCGACGCGCTGCCCTGGCTGCGCGAGCGGGGGGTGCGCTTCACGCCGGTGGTCGGCTGGGCCGAGCGCGGCGACGGGCTGCCCGGCGGGCACGGCAACTCGGTGCCGCGGTTCCACGTGCCGTGGGGGAGCGGGACCGGGATCAGCGAGCCGTTCGCGGACCGGGTGCGCGCGGCCGCGGCGGACGGGCGGCTGGCGCTGCGGTTCCGGCACCGGGTCGACGGCCTGGTGCGCACCGGCGGCGCGGTCACCGGGGTGCACGGGGCGGTCCTGGCCGGCGACGACGCCCCGCGCGGGGTGCCGACCAACCGCGACGTGGTCGGCGACTTCACGCTCACCGCGCAGGCCGTGGTGCTGGCGACCGGCGGCATCGGCGGCGACCACGACCGGGTGCGTCGCTGGTGGCCGGACCGGCTCGGCACCCCGCCGCGCACGATGCTGACCGGGGTGCCCGCGTCGGTCGACGGCCGGATGCTCGACATCGCGGCCGCCGACGGCGTCCGCCTGGTGAACCGGGACCGGATGTGGCACTACACGGAGGGGATCGCGAACTGGGCGCCGGTGTGGCCGGGCCACGGCATCCGGATCCTGCCCGGCCCGTCGCCGCTGTGGTTCGACGCCCTGGGTCGCCGGCTGCCGCCGCCCGGGCTGCCCGGCCACGACACCGTCGGCACCCTCCGGCTGCTGCGGGCCGACCCCGACCTGCAGCCGTACGACCACTCCTGGTTCGTGCTGACCCAGAAGGTGATCGAGAAGGAGTTCGCGCTGTCCGGGTCCGAGCAGAACCCCGACATCACCCGGCGCGACTACCGGCTCCTGCTGCGGACCCGGCTGGGCCGCGGGGCGCCCGGCCCGGTCGAGGCGTTCAAGGAGCGCGGCGCGGACTTCGTGGTCGCCGGGACGCTGCGCGAGCTCGTCGCCGGGATGAACGCGCTGACCCCCGAGCCGCTGCTCGACCCCGCGGCGGTCGAGCGCCAGGTCCGGGAGCGGGACGGCCAGGTCGCGAACCCGTTCGCGAAGGACGCCCAGGTGCAGAGCATCCGGAACGCCCGGCGGTACCGCGGGGACCGGCTGCTGCGGGTCGCCCGCCCGCACCGGGTGCTCGACCCGGACGCGGGCCCGCTGATCGGCGTGCGGCTGCGGGTCATCACGCGCAAGACGCTCGGCGGCATCCAGACCGACCTCGACGGCCGGGCGCTCGGGCTCGACGGGGCGCCGGTGCCCGGGCTCTACGCCGCGGGGGAGGCGGCCGGGTTCGGCGGCGGCGGGGCGCACGGCTACCGCGCGCTGGAGGGCACGTTCCTCGGCGGGTGCCTGCTGACCGGGCGGACGGCCGGGCGGGCGGTGGCGGGGACGCTCTGACCGGGCGGGGCCGTGCCCGACGGCGGCCCGGCCGTCCCGACCCGGCTGAGGGTTCCGCCGGCGGGCCACGTACCTGCCACGCACACGGACCGCGTCGCCCGGGTCGCGCCCCGCGCGCGCCCCTCAACCGCCCGCCGTCCCTGCCGCTGAGTGGTCGGGCCGTCCTAGCGTCGACAGCGTCGCGGGCCGCGAGGGACGCGCTCCGGCGCCGCGACCGGCGTGCAGTGCGCGCGGCCGCGGCGGGGATTCGTCTCCAGGGACCCCGCCCGCCGCGCACGACCGGCCAGGGTCGTCCGCCGCCGTGCCCCGCCGGCACGCTGCGCCCCGCCGGCGGGGCGACGCGTCCCGCGCAGACGCGGCGCACCGGCGCCGCCCGAGGACGACGGGGGTGGACGGACGTGCAGAGGCTGGTGTCGCGGGTGGTCGCGGCCGCGATCGCCGTGACGGTGGGCGGCGTGCTCGGCGCCGGCGCGCTGGGCGCGTCGAGCGGCCTGCCCACCGCGGGCCTCGACCTGCGCGAGGGCGCGGGCGGCCGGGTCCACGTGCCGGTCCCGGCGCCCGGCGCGTCCTCCACCTTCCACATCACCGCGCGACCCGTGGCCGGCGGGCCCTCCGCCCTGACCCTGGTGCTCGGCGACGCCGCCGCGCCCGCCGGCGCGGACCTGGCGCTCACCCTCAGCGACGACACCGGCGCGGTGCTCGCCGCCGGCAGCACCGCCGGGCTGCGCGGGGCGCGGGTGGCGCTCGGGCTGGTCGGCGACGAGCCGGTGACCGTGCACGGCACCGCGACCCTGCCCGAGTCGGCCCCGGCGACCGCCGCCGGCGGCACGCTCGCGCTCCCCGTCCGGATCGCCACCGCGCCGGACGCCGCCCGCTGGTCGCCCGGGACGGTGCGCCGCGCTCCGGCGGGCGACGGCACCGCGACCGGCCCACGCCTGGTCGTCGCGGCCCCGGGCGTGCCCGCGACACGGCCGCCGACGACCGCCTGACGACCGCGACCCCGAGGAGACCCCGTGCGCCACACCCGCGACGAGCCGGTCGAGCTCGCCCTCGCCCGCCCGGTGCGGACGATCGCCGAGGCCCAGGAACTGCCCGGCGGCACCGCCTGGGAGCCCAAGTGGGACGGCATGCGGGTGCTCGCGCTCGCGGACGGCGCCGCCACCGCCCTGCGCTCCCGGCACGGGGAGGACGTGACGCTCGCGTTCCCGGAGGTGGTCGCCGCCGTCGCGGCGCACGTCCCCGCGGGCACCGTGCTGGACGGCGAGCTGGCCGTGCGGCGGTCCGGGCGGCTCGACTTCGCCGCGCTCCAGCACCGGCTCGCGACCCGGCGGACCGCGGGCTACGCCGCGGAGCACGCCCCGGCCGAGTACCTGGCGTTCGACCTGCTGCGGCGCGAGCACGTGGACCTGCGCGAGCGGCCGTTCCTCGAGCGGCGGATGGCGCTCGAGGAGCTGGCCGGGCCGTGGGCCGCCCCGCTGACGCTGTCGCCGGTGACCGGGGACGTCGAGGTGGCCGCCGGCTGGTTCCGCGACCTCGCCGGCACCGGCGTCGACGGGCTCGTGGCGAAGGGGCTCGACCAGCCGTACCGGGGCGGCGCTCGCGACTGGCTCAAGGTCAAGCACCGTTCGGTCGTCGACCTGGTGGCCACCGCGGTGACCGGGCCGGTCGAGCAGCCGGACGCCCTGCTGCTCGCGCTGCCGGTCGACGGCACGCTGGTGCCGGTCGGTCGGTCCCGGCCGGTCGGCCCGGTCGCCGGGATCGCGCTCGGGCGGGTGCTCGCGCCCTCCGCCCGCACCGCCGCGACCGCCGGCCCGGCGTCCACCGTCGCGACCGAGATCGCGCCGCTCGTCGTCGAGGTGTCCGCGGACGTGCGGTGGTCGCGCGGCGCGCTCGTGGGCCCCGCCCAGTTCCTCCGCGCGCGGCCCGAGCTGCACCCGACGGAGGTGCACCCGGAGCCCGCCGGGGTGGCCGGTCCCTGACCTGCGGTTCCGCGCCCGGCGGGCGCCCGGGTCACCCGGTCGAACGAAATCGGACGAAACCACACATACCCGGAGGAAAGCGGGCGTACAGTTCGGCCGTGCCCCGTATGCCGGAGGACCCCAGCGGTCTGGCTCTGGCGCGCCCCGTGGCCGGCCTCGACGACACGGTCGGCCTGCCCGGCGGCACCGCCTGGGAGCCCAAGTGGGACGGCATGCGGCTGCTCGCGCTCGCCGACGGCCCCCGCACGCTGCTCCGGTCCCGGCACGGCGCCGACCTGACGCGCGCCTTCCCGGAGGTGGCCGAGGCCGTCGCCGCGCTCGTGCCGCCCGGGACGGTGCTCGACGGCGAGCTCGTCGCCCGCAGCGCGGGCCAGGTCGACTTCGGCGCCCTGCAGCGGCGGGCGAGCGCCGCGCACCCGGGCGCGTTCGCCGCGGCCCTGCCCGGCGAGTTCATCGTCTTCGACGTCATCCAGCGCGAGCACGTCGACCTGCGGCCGCGGCCGTTCATCGAGCGCCGGATCGCCCTCGAGGAGCTCGCCGCCGGCTGGCACGGCGCCCTCTCGACCTCACCGCTCACCGGCGACGCCGGCCTCGCCGCGCGCTGGTTCCGCGACCTCGCCGGGCTCGGCGTCGACGGCCTGGTGGCCAAGGGGCTCGACCAGCCCTACCGCCCGGGCACCCGCGACTGGCGCAAGGTCAAGCACCGCTCGGTCGTCGACCTCGTCGCCACCGCGGTGACCGGCTCCGCGACCCAGCCGGGCGCCCTGCTGCTCGCGCTGCCCGTCGACGGCGAGCTGGTGCCTGTGGGCCGGTCCGGCTCGCTCGGGCTCGCCGCGGGACTCGCGCTCGGGCGGCTCGTCACGCCGCTCGGGCCGCCCGGTGCTGTGACGTCGGCCATCGCCACCCGGATCGCGCCGCTGGTCGTCGAGGTGTCAGCGGACGTGCCGTGGGCCGACGGGGCGCTCGCGCGGCCGGCCCAGTTCCTCCGGGCGCGGCCGGAGCTGCACCCGGTCGAGGTGGAGCCGGACGCGGTGCTGGTGGGCTGCGGCTGAGGGGTGGCCGCGTGCGCGGGCGTGGCCGCCCGGGTCAGCCGGCGTCGGGCAGCGAGCGGGACCGGCGCTCCGCCGCGACCAGGCCCAGCACGACCGCCGCGCCCACGGCGAACGCCGCCGCGGCCAGCCCCACCTGGTCCCCGGGCGCGAGCAGCGTGCGGTCGTCCTCCTGCCACGGCCACAGCGCGCGCAGCGCCCCGGCCATCACGCCGGACAGCAGCACGAGCGTCGGGCGGCGCTGGTGCTCCAGCAGCCACTGCAGCGCCTTCACGAAGCACGCCAGCCCGATCACGATCCCGGCGAGGAACACGGCCACGTAGCCCCAGTCCCGGTCGTTCAGCGCGGCGAGCGTCGGCTGGTAGAGCCCGAAGGTCAGCAGCAGGAACGACCCGGACGTCCCGGGCAGCGCCAGCGCGCACGCCGCCACCGCCGCGGCCACGAGCACGACGGGGTACGTCGGGCTGAGGTGCTGCGGTGGCAGCCCGACGAGCAGGAACACCGCGGCCGCGACGACCAGCGCCCGCGCGACCTCGCCGGCCGACCAGCGCGCGCCGGCCATCCGCACCGGCACCACGAGCGCCGCGGCCGTCATCCCGAGGAACAGCCCGTACAGCGGGACCGGGTGCTCCTCCAGCAGCGGGGCGACGAACCGCACGGTGATGAGCAGCCCCGGCACCATGCCGATCACCAGCGGCACGATCACGGACCAGCGCACCTTCCGGAGCTCCGCGCGGGCGCGGGCCCGGTCGGTCGCGGCGAGCCGCAGCGCGGAGATCGCGTGGCCGGCGCCGGTGACGGCGGTCTCGTAGACCCCGGTCACCAGGGCGACGGTGCCGCCGCTGATGCCGGGCAGAGCCTCGGCGGCGCCGACGAGGGCGCCTCGGGTGGCGGACCAGGCGGTGCTGGTGGGGGACGTGGTGGCGGCGGGGGCGTCGTCAGGCACCCGGGCGACGCTACGTGGCGCCGGGGGCCGGAGGCCAGGCGGCGGGGCACCTACGCAGGTCCCCGGGTGCCCGGTGTGCGGGGTGTGGCGGGGCGCACGTCGGCCGGGTTTGGGCAAGGGGCACTGCGACCTGTACTCTCTTCAACGGCCCTCCGGGGTCGATGCGCCCGTAGCTCAATGGATAGAGCATCTGACTACGGATCAGAAGGTTGGGGGTTCGAGTCCCTCCGGGCGCACCCACGAAGCGAAGGCCCAGCACCTGGACGGTGCTGGGCCTTCGTCGTTCCGCCAGGAGCCACGTTCTTGCAGGTCAGCGGACCGTGACGCCCCGGACACGGCCGCACCAAAGGCCGACGTCACCGTCGATGTCGAGCCCGTAGGGCCGGCGTCCGTGTCGCCCCCGTCACGGACCCCGCGGATCCAACAGGGCAGCGCTTCGTGAACGTTCCCGCCGACATCGCCGCCCGCGTTCTGGAGGTCGTCGACCAGGCGACGGCGGATAGCCGCCCGAACGGCGAGCAGTCGCTCATGCGGTGGCTGGTGACCGCGGCAGGCGAGCTCGATGCCCGCCTCGTGGGCTCTCTGTCACATGGCTACCTGCGCTTTGACGGCATCCAGATCCAGGGGTGACCGGCGTGGTCGGCGCTGCTCGCGAGGCTGGCATGGGACTGGCCCTCGGCCACGACTCACGGCGTCGCGGAAGTCTGGAGCGGATGGGACGCGTCGTTGCCTCACTGGACCGGTCGGGCGAGCGCAGCGGAGAGCGCGACTCAGTCCGACAGCGACGTCGTCGGGCTGTGGTCGGACTGACGGTGCGGAGGCACGGGTAGCACGAACGGAGAGGCTCGCCGTGCGATGGTCGCCCTTGCGGTCACCTAGCCGCCAAGATCATGCTCGATCGGCACCTGGCAGTGTTTCGACAAGGAGGTCGTACGAGTTAGGGCGCGGTCTCCAGCCGGACATGAGGAGATTCGCTGCCACCTTCAAGCGGGCACAGCGCACAGGACGAGTCGCGAGGGTCACGGGACTTGTGTCGCGCCCGGATTCGGAACACAGGCTCGGCCGCGCGCGGAGCACATCGTCCGACCGACTGGCATGCGCGCAGCGGCGGGTCCCGGCGCTGGACAAGTGAGCCACTGACCTCGTCAGCAGCCGAGCACCGGCGAGGCGCACCTGTGCGCCCTCGCTGCGAACTTGAGGGCAGGTACTCCTACTTCTCCTTGCGGACGCCCTTGAACGCGCCGCCTGTAGACTTCACCTGCACGAACCGGCCCGTGGTTGCATCGCGCTTGACCCACGTGCCAGACGATGTGCGCACCTGAGTGCGCCCGGTGACCGCTCCACTTCGTGAACCACGTCCCGTGTTCTTGGCCATGACCCCTCCGTCCTACCCTCGGATGCTATCGATCAGGCTTGCCGGCGACCAGCACAAGTAGAGCGCGACGGCCGTTCCGAGCAAGAACAGCAACGCAGCGGCGACGACGCCGCTCGACGCTAGGCGCACCCGTGACGCCACCGAGGTCTGCTCCCGGGCAATCAACAGTGAAGCGGCGAGCGCAGCGGGACCAGCGATCAAAGCAAGTTCGTTGAGCTCGCGGATCCGTTCGTTCCACATGGCAAAAGCGAGCAGCACGAGCATGACAGAGAGCACATACGGGACGCCTTGGAGCCGCGACAACGGCCGAACTCGGAACTTTAGCGTGATTCGATAATCGCGATCAGAGCCATGGGCGTACATCGACCAGAACTGCCGAGTGCTTCTCCCGGTGAAGGCTCCATACGTCACCGCGCCAGTTCCCGGCTGGACCGCCTCGACGCGCCGCCCTAATTCCACACTGGGATCCGCGACCTCGAGTGCTACGTGGTTACTCACCGCGTCGGCTATGACCAGGTCTTGTGACCCCGCGCCCGACCAGAACGACAAGGACAGATTTCGCCGCTCGGAGTAAGACATGACGAACGGTTCACGCAAAGGCACCTTCGTCGCAACGATCAGGTCGTAGTAGTCGCCGTAGTCGGCGACCGAGGCCAGCAACTCGTCAACTGCACCAGGCTTGCCTGAGACCGAGGCGGCGTCCGCCGATTGAATGAGGTGGGAGTACTCGCGGATAACCGCATCAACTGATGGCGGCGTCGCCTCGGTCGCACCTACATACTCGGGAATTGCGAGCACTGGCAATCGTGTCGGGCTCCGCGGACTGTCTCGATCAAGTTTCCGGTCGATCACCTGTGCGACTTCACGGCTCGCGCCTATCCAGTTGTCGTAGTGACTGACGCCGGCTCCGTTGAGCCCGTCGCTCAGATACTCGCCGATCTCGAAGTTCGACTGCTCTTTAGCCTCGCGATCAGGTGTCCGCGGCATACCGAACATCGCAACGAGGAAATCAACACATTGATCCGAGACTGGAAACCCAGCACTCTCCGCAAGGTCCCGAATGAACAATGCTTGGCGAAGCGCGATCTCTTGGCGGGGCAGGAGGTAGGCAGCACCAAACGGCCCAGTGACGTCGAATTCGAAGAGGGGCCCTCGGGGAACCGGAGCGACGTTCAAAGCCAGCATCGCGAACTTCGCTCGTCGCGCAGCGCCTGGAAGCAGCTCTTGCAGAGGTGCGCACTGCAGTGACCGCCGGCGCCGGCAGCTGGACTCCCCGTCGATCTCGATGTGCTCCACAGCGCGGGTTCGCCACTCGAGCGGGTGAGCCAGAAGCGCCGCAGTCGCCTCTCTATCGTCGATCAGGTCGACTGTGTCGCCGCCTCGCTTGCCGAACATCCACTACCTCCGACTCACGTTGCAGAGCATCGTCCGACTTCACCGCTGTCTTCGGCGTACGGCTCGCCGCGAGGGCTTCAGATCAGAACGCCGACTTCCGCACAGGCAGGGTCGTCAGCTCACGACCCGACGAGCTACGCCAGCACGCCGCACGACCCACGCGACCAAGGCCGCGAACGCCAACGCACAGGCCGTCGCGCGGCCAGCGTGCCCGGTGGCGGTCGTGACGACTGTGGCGAGAGCGGCGGCGAGCGCGATGCCCCCGAGACCCACGGTGTGTCCGATGTGCTCGGTCAACCAGTCGTCCTGGCGAGTGGCGAGCACCGCCACGACGACCGCGAGCAGGGCCGGCACTCCCAGGAGGACCACGAACCACCACACCCGAGCCGCGGCTGCCTCGTGGGCCCAGTCCCACGCGATGCTCAGGTGTGCTGAGGCGGCTCCGACGTCGGGAGCTGCGGCGAGCACCCACTGGCCGAACACGGTGATCAGAACGCCAGAGACCACACCGGCCGCGTACTTCATCGCTACCTCCGGACTCGAGATCAGTGCTTGGATCCTGCACTCCTGCACTGACATCGCTCCTTCGGGAA
>NZ_DASQCJ010000178.1:0-13191 GCF_035634735.1 Cellulomonas sp. | reverse complement strand
GTGGCGGCGGGCGCGCTGCTCGCGGCAGGCGCCGCGGCCCGCGGCTGGGCGTCCCGGCACCGGCCGGCGCGGGCCTGAGGGCGGGCGGGCACGGCGGCGGCAACCGTCCGACCGTGCCCGCCGCGCCGACCCGCTCCGCCGCGGAACCGTGGCTCCGCACTGCGCACCGGCCTCGCGCTGGTGCGCCGCTCGCGGTGCTCCTCGTCGTGCCGGGCGCCGCGCGCGCCGACCCTCGTCCCGTCCGGCGCGCGGATGATCAGCGGCGCGCCGGCCGCGGCTTCGGTCACCGGCCCGCGGCGCCGGGAGGACCTCCGCACGGGGTGGGGCGTCGTCGAGGGCCGGCTCGCGCCGGGCGTCGAGCCGGAGCCGGAGCCGGAGTCGGGATGGCGGGATTCGAACCCACGACCTTCCGCTCCCAAAGCGGACGCGCTACCAACCTGCGCCACATCCCGTCGGGCCGGAGTCTAGTGGCGCGGCGCACACCCTCGGTGCGGCCCGTGGTGCGACCGGTGCACCCGGCGCGGCCCGGCCGCCGCGCGTGGCGCGGGGGTGCCCCGGCGAGCCGGTACCCTGGTCCGGCGGCCCGTCCCGGCGGGCCTACGCGGATGTAGCTCAATGGTAGAGCCTCAGTCTTCCAAACTGATGACGCGGGTTCGATTCCCGTCATCCGCTCCGCACGGCCCTCGCGGGGACCCTCGGCAGTCAGCCCCGGGCTTCGCGCGCGGCCGCAGCCGCGTCATCCGCGGCGAACTGCGCCTCGAGCCGGGCGTCGCTCGCGCGGATCGACGCGAGCGTCTCCGCATCCAGCCTCCGCCGACGGCGCCTGCGCAGCTCCACCGGGATCTCCCGGCCGGTGCTGCGGTCCACCAGGACCAGGTCCGGGCCGAGGTCGTCGAGCCGCAGCGGGCTCGTGTCGTCACGCGTCATCGTCGCCGCCGTCCGTCGTCACCGTCAGCAGGTCGTTCGCCGCCCACACTAGGGCCCGCTCCGCAGGTCCGGGAGCCTGACTTTCGAGGGTGCGCAGGAGGCGGGCGGCCCTGTCCGGCTCGACCGCGTCCAGCCGGGTCAGGGTCCACTGGTACATGCCCCACCAGCGCTCCGCCCGACTGTCCGCGAGCGCCTGGGCACGCAGCCGGTCCGCCGCACGCCGCGCCTCCGTGTGGTGCTGGGCGGCCAGCTCCCGGTCCATCCGGATCCGTCGCGCGGAGACGACCAGGCTGATTGCCGCGGCGACGAGCGCGGCGAACCCCGCGACCGCCGGGGAGGTGAGGAAGTCCGCCCACCAGGCCTCGCTCCACAGGCCGCCGACGGAGCTGGTCGCGACCACCTCGCCCCCTCCGGCTCGGGAGGCCCGCCGTCGGGCCCGTCCCTGCCGACCCTAGGGGCGCGACGAGGCCGTCCGGCCGTCGTCCACAGCCCGGATCCGCCGACGGCTCACCGCCCGTCGAGCCACGCCAGCATCCCCCGCGCCGCCGCGACCCCGGTGCTGAACGACGCCTGCAGCAGGTACCCCCCGGTCGGCGCCTCCCAGTCGAGCATCTCCCCCGCCACGAACGTCCCCGGCAGCGCCCGGAGCATCAGCCGCTCGTCGACCTCCGACCACCGGATGCCGCCGGCGCTGGAGATCGCCCGGTCGATCGGCATCGTCGCGGGCACCTCGACCGGCACCGCCTTGATCAGCGCGGCCGCCGCCGCGGGGTCGTCCGGCACGGCGTTGCCGGTCGCCTCGCGCAGCAGCCCGATCGCCACCGGGTCGAGCCCCACGGACCGCTGCAGCCACGTCGACCGCGAGTCCTTGGGCCGGCGCCGGGCGAGGCGCTCCGCCAGCCGCTCGACCGGGGTGTCCGGCCGCAGGTCGACCTCCAGCACGCAGCCCCCGGCGTCCAGCGCCGCGCGCACCGCGGCCCCGACCGCGTACAGCGGCCCGCCCTCGAGCCCGGTCCGGGTCACCATCGCGTCGCCCCGCACCGGCGGCCGGTCCTGGCCGCGGACGGTGAGCGCGACGTGCTTGAGCGGCACGCCCTGGAACCGGTGCGCGAACGCCGGCGTCCAGCCCGCCCGCACGCCCACGTTCGCGGCGCGCAGCGGCGCCGCCGCCACGCCGCGCGCCTCGAACGCCGGCACCCACGACCCGTCGGACCCCAGCCGGGGCCAGGACGCGCCGCCGAGCGCGAACAGCACGACGTCGTGGCGCGCGGTCCGGCGCTCGCCGTCCACGGAGCCGCCGACGCCGACGAGCCGGAGCCCGGCGCCGTCCTCGGCCCAGCCGTCCCAGCGCTGCCGCCGCTCGACCCGCACGCCCAGCGCGTCCAGCCGCGCGAGCCACGCCCGCACCAGCGGCGTCGCCCGGAACGAGCGCGGGAACACCCGGCCGCTCGTCCCGACGAACGTCTCCTCGCCGAGCCCGGCGCACCAGGAGCGCAGGTCGTCGGCGGTGAAGGCGTCGATCATCGGCGCCAGCCGGCCGGACGCGTCCCCGTACCGCGGCAGCATCCGGTCGCGGCCCTCGGAGTGCGTGATGTTGAGGCCGCCGTGCCCGGCCAGCAGGAACTTCCGCGTCGGGGACGGCATCCGGTCGTAGACGGTCACCGCCACGCCGGCCCCGGCCAGCACCTCCGCGGCGATCAGCCCCGCCGGGCCGCCGCCGACCACTCCCGCCGTTCGCACCGGCCGACCGTAGCCCACCGGGCCGCCCCGCCCGGCCGCGCGCCCGGGCCGCCACGCCCGGCGCCGCGCCCCCGCACCTGCCTACGCTGCACGGCATGGCCACCGTCCTCCTCGTCCGCCACGGCCGCACCACCGCCAACGCCACCGGCGTGCTCGCCGGCCGCACCCCCGGGGTGCTGCTGGACGCCGTCGGGCACGAGCAGGCGGCCCGCACGGCGGAGCGGCTGGCCGCGGTGCCGCTGGTCGCCGTCGTCACCAGCCCCCTGGAGCGGTGCCGCGAGACGGCCGACGCCGTCCTGGCCCGGCAGCTGCCGGCCCCCGCCCGTCGGGTCGAGGACCGGCTCACCGAGTGCGACTACGGCGCGTGGCAGGGCCGGCCGCTGCGCGAGCTCGCCGAGGAGCCGCTGTGGCGGACCGTCCAGGGCCAGCCGTCCGCGGCGGTCTTCCCCGGCGGCGAGTCGCTGGCCGCGATGCAGGCGCGCGCCGTCGCCGCGGTGCGGGAGCAGGACGCCGCGGTCGAGGCGGAGCACGGCCCGGGCGCGGTGTGGGCGGCGGTCACGCACGGCGACCTGGTGAAGGCGGTGCTCGCCGACGCCCTGGGGATGCACCTCGACCTCTTCCAGCGGCTGCACGCCGGCCCCGCGTCGGTGTCGGTGGTGCGGTACGGCCCCGCGCGGCCCGAGGTGGTCGCGGCGAACACCGACGCCGGCGACCTGTCCTGGCTCCGCGCCGCCGCGCCGGCCGGGGACGCGGCGGTGGGCGGCGGCGCCGGTGCCGCCGAGGCAGCACGCGACGGTGTCGGTCCCCGCTCCTAGCATGGGGTCATGGCCACCCTCCTCCACCTGCACGACTGGCCCGACCGCGCGGTCATCGGCACCGTCGGCCGGCCCGGGGCCCGCACCTTCTACCTCCAGGCACGCACCGGCCGCCGGCTGACCTCGGTCGCCATGGAGAAGGAGTGGGCGTCGACGCTCGCCGAGAAGATCGACGAGATCCTCGACGAGCTGATGACCACCGACGGCAACCCGTACAGCGTGCCCGCGGAGCCGTTCGTCGAGCTCGTGGACGCGGACCCGGTCGAGCAGCCGGTCGAGGAGGACTTCCGCCTGGGCCAGATGCGGCTGCACTTCGACCGGGCCACCGGGCAGATCGTCGTCGAGGCGTTCCCGCTCGTCCTGGTCGAGTCCGAGGAGGAGGCCGAGCGCCTCGCCGCGGAGGACCCGGAGCCCGAGGAGGCGATGGTGCTGCGCCTGCCGGTCGGCTCCGCGCGGGCGTTCGCCGAGCGCGCGCGCCGGGTCGTCGCGCAGGGCCGGCCCGCGTGCCCGCGCTGCGGCGAGCCGATGGACCCCGACGGCCACGTCTGCGGCGGGTCCGACCCGCGCTGACCGGCCACCCCGCGGCGCGGCCACTCGGTGCGGGTGATGCCCGCGCCGAGGGCTCTCCCTAGCGTCGGTCCCGGCTGCAGGCCCACCGGGGCCCCGGCAGCCCGGAGCGAGAGGGGAACCGGGATGAGCGAGCGTCGCAGCGGCCTGGCGGTGGGCATGACCGTCTTCGCCGGCACGATCATGATCATGATCGGCGTCATGCACGTCTTCCAGGGCATCGTCGCCCTGGTCAACGACACCTTCTACGTCGCCGGCGAGGAGTGGGTCCTCCAGCTCGACGTCACCTCGTGGGGCTGGGTGCACCTGATCCTCGGGGCGGTCGTCGCGCTCGCCGGGTTCTTCGTGTTCAGCGGCGCTGTCTGGGCGCGGACGATCGGCGTGATCATGGCCGCCGTCAGCGGGCTGGCGTCCTTCGCGTGGCTGCCGTACTACCCGGTGTGGGCGCTGGTCGTGATCGCGCTGGACGTGTTCGTGATCTGGGCGCTGACCGCGCACGGCCGGGAGATCGCCGAGCAGGTGTGAGACCGGCCCCGGCCCGGGTCCGCCGCGCGCGGGCCCGGGTCCGCCGCGCGCGGGCCCGGGCCGGGGCGCGCTCCTACGATGGGCCGCATGCCAGCCGACCCGCCGCCCGACCTCGACGGCGGCCCGCTCGAGGTGGTCGGCCGGATCACGGCGGCGTCCAACGCGACGTTCCTCGCCGAGATCGCCGGCACGCGCGTCGTCTACAAGCCGGTCGCGGGCGAGAAGCCGCTGTGGGACTTCCCCGACGGCACGCTCGCGAACCGCGAGGTCGCCGCGTACCTGGTGTCGGAGGCGACCGGCTGGGGCGTGGTCCCGCGCACCTGGCTGCGCGACGGCCCGCTCGGCCCGGGCATGGTGCAGCTCTGGCAGGAGCCCGACCGCGACCAGGACCCCGTCGACGTCGTGCCGTCCGCGGACGTGCCCGCCGGCGCGCGCACCGTGCTCGAGGGCGGCGACGAGCAGGGCGACCCGGTCACGCTGGTGCACGAGGACTCCCCCGCGCTGCGCCGGATGGCCGTGCTCGACGTGCTGCTCAACAACGCCGACCGCAAGGGCGGGCACGTGCTGCCGATGCCCGACGGGCGGCGGCTCGGCGTCGACCACGGGGTGACGTTCCACGTCGAGCCCCGGCTCCGCACGGTGCTGTGGGGCTGGCTCGGCGACGACCTGGCGCCCGACGAGGTCGCGGGCGTCGAGCGGGTGCGGGTCGGCCTGGACGCCGACCTCGGCCGGCTGCTCGCGGCGCTGCTGGCGCCGGACGAGGTGACCGCGCTCGCCGCGCGGTGCGACCGGCTGCTCCGCGAGCCCCGGTTCCCCGGCCCCGAGGGCGAGATGCCCGCGGTGCCCTGGCCGCTGTTCTGACCGGGGCGCGGGGCGGTCCCGGGGATCAGGCCGCGGCGCCGCGCGCCAGCGTCACGTCCAGCCAGCCCACGACCTCGTCCAGGTACCGCGTCCGCGCGGGCAGCGGGGACAGCGCGAGGTCGTGCGCCCCGCCGGTGATCTCCTCGAACGTCACGTCGCGCCCGAGCCGCGGCGCCAGCCGCCGCATGTCCGCCGGGTCGAGCACCGAGTCGGTGGTGAGCAGCCCGTCGTGCCAGCGGTCGTCCGGCCCCGACGCGTCCGAGGCGAGCACCAGCACCGGCACGTCGATGTCCAGCCCGCGCGCGACCTCCGCCTGCCCGCGCCGGATCGCGCGGACGAACCCCGCGCGCACCGGGAACCCGGCGTACGGCTTCCAGGCCAGGTCGTACGCCCACTCTCCCCCGCCGTCGGCGTGCAGCGCGCGGCCGTAGTGCTCGCCGAGGCGCGACACGACCAGGCGCGGGGCGACCCGGCCGAGGACGTGGTCGATCGCCGGCGCGAGGACCTTCCGCTCGACGACCGAGCCGCGGACGTCCAGCCACGGCGAGTTGAGCACCACCGCGTCGACCAGGCCGCGCCCACGGCGGTGCTGCGCCCACAGCGCGGCGATCAGGCCGCCGGTGGAGTGGCCGAGCAGCACCACGCGGTCGTGCCGCTCCCGGACCAGGCGGACCGCGGCGTCGACCTCCTCGGCGTAGGTCGCCAGCGACCGGGTGTCGTTCGGCTCCCGCCCCGCGCGGATCGACCGGCCGTAGTCCCGCAGGTCGAGCGCGTACAGGTCGTACCCGCGGTCGGCGAGCGCGTCGGCGACGTGCGTCTGGAAGAAGTAGTCGACGAACCCGTGCACGTAGAGCACGGCGGGCCGGTCGCGGGCGCCACCCGCGTCACCCCGGTGCACCAGCGTGGCGACGGCGTCGCCCTGGGCGTCCGGGCGCAGGTGCAGGGTGCGCCGCACCCATCCGCCGCCGAGCACGTCCTCCACCGCGTCGTCCACCCGCATGCCGGCGATCCTGCCACCCGGGATCGCCGCGCACCGGGGGCGCGCCGGGGCGTCGTCGCTGCTCCCGCTGGCGGGGCGCCCGGCCGTGGCGCACGGTGGAGGGGTGACAGCAGGCCGCCGACCGGGCCCGCTCCGGGGTCCGCGGACCACCCGTCCGGGTGCCCCGGGCATCTTTGTGGGGCCACGCGCGTTGGCGCTACTGTCGGCCGTGTCGGGTGCCGACCACCACCGGAGAGGGGACCGCGCATGCGCCTCGCGCCGAGCACCGCGCTCCCCTCGCTGCGCCCCGCCCCCGCGCGCACGCACGCCGCGCCCGCGACGACGCGCTGTCGCTGTCGCTGTCTCTAGAGCGCTGGCCGCACCGCCGCTCGCCGGCGGCGACCCTCGACCCGGGCACCGCGCCGGGCCAGCGCTCGCCCTCGACCCCCGGCCGGGCGCGCGCCCGCGCCGTGCACCCCGCACCCCGACACCCCCAAGGACGGACTGACATGGCACGCATCTACGACGACGCGACGAAGCTCATCGGCCACACCCCGCTGGTGCGGATCAACAAGCTGACCGAGGGCGTCGACGCGACGGTCGTCGGCAAGCTCGAGTTCTACAACCCCGCCAGCTCGGTGAAGGACCGCATCGGCGTCGCGATCGTCGACGCGGCGGAGCGCTCCGGCGAGCTGAAGCCGGGCGGCACCATCGTCGAGGCCACCTCCGGCAACACCGGCATCGCGCTCGCGTTCGTCGGCGCGGCCCGCGGCTACGACGTCGTGCTGACCATGCCGGAGTCGATGTCGAAGGAGCGCCGCGCGCTGCTCCGCGCGTACGGTGCCGAGCTCATCCTCACCCCCGCGCCCGAGGGCATGAAGGGCGCCGTCAACCGCGCGAACGAGGTCGTCGCCGAGCGCCCGGGCGCGATTCTCGCCCGCCAGTTCGCCAACGAGGCCAACCCGCAGATCCACCGCACCACGACCGCCGAGGAGATCTGGGCGGACACCGACGGCGGCGTCGACATCCTGGTCGCCGGCATCGGCACCGGCGGGACGATCACCGGCGTCGGCCAGGTGCTCAAGGAGCGCAAGCCCGGCGTGCAGATCGTGGGCGTCGAGCCGGCCGAGTCGCCGATCCTCAACGGCGGCGCGCCCGGCCCGCACAAGATCCAGGGCATCGGGGCGAACTTCGTGCCCGAGATCCTCGACACCGAGGTCTACGACGAGATCATCGACGTGGACGCCGACACCGCCGTCGCCGTCGCGCGCCGGGCCGCGAAGGAGGAGGGCCTGCTCGTGGGCATCTCCTCGGGCGCCGCCCTGCACGCCGCGATCGAGCTCGGCAAGCGCCCCGAGAACGCCGGGAAGCTGATCGTCGTGATCATCCCGTCCTTCGGCGAGCGCTACCTGTCCTCCGTCCTGTACGCCGACCTCCTGGACTGATCGCCATGACCTCGACCACGCGACCGCCGCTCACGGGCGGCACCTCGCGGCCCGGCGGCCGCGGCGTGCCGACCCCGGCGCGCGCGTCCTCCGATCCCCGCGCGGCGACCCGGACCACCGGCGCCGGCGAGCACTGGCGCAGCCTGCGCCGGTTCGCCCGCACGCTGCGCGAGGACCTGGAGGCCGCGCAGCGCCGGGACCCGGCCGCGCGGTCGCGGGTCGAGGTCGCCCTGGCGTACCCCGGGCTGCACGCGGTGTGGGTGCACCGGGTGGCGCACCGGATGTGGCGGGAGCCGGCGCTCCGGCTGCCGGCCCGGCTGCTGTCCCAGGTGTCGCGGGCCGTCACCGGGGTGGAGATCCACCCCGGTGCGACCATCGGCCGGCGGCTGTTCATCGACCACGGCATGGGCGTGGTCGTCGGCGAGACCGCCGTGGTGGGCGACGACGTGGTGCTCTTCCACGGCGCGACCCTGGGCGGCAAGACCATGAAGCGCGGCAAGCGGCACCCGACGGTCGGCGACCACGTCGTGATCGGCGCGGGCGCGAAGGTGCTCGGGCCGGTGTGGATCGGGGACGGCGCCCAGGTCGGCGCGAACGCGGTGGTCCTCAAGGACGTGCCCGCGGGCGCGGTCGCGGTGGGCGTGCCGGCGAAGGTCCGGCAGAAGCCGAGCTCGGCCCCGCCGGAGCCGGAGGTCGACGACCCCGCCATCTACATCTGACGAGGCCGCCGACCGGCGGTCAGGCGACCGGGGAGCCGCCGTCCCACGCGCGCTGCGTGATCTCCGGGCGGCTGGTCCACGCCTCGCCGAGCATCGGCGACGAGATCAGCATGTCCGCGGTCGCGACGTTCGCGGCCATCGGGACGTTCCACACCGCGGCGATCCGCAGCAGCGCCTTGACGTCCGGGTCGTGCGGCTGCGGCTCCAGCGGGTCCCAGAAGAAGATCAGCATGTCGATCTGCCCCTCGGCGATCTTGGCGCCGATCTGCTGGTCGCCGCCGACCGGGCCGGAGAGCAGCCGCGTCACGGGCAGGCCGAGCTCGAACTCGAGCATCGTGCCCGTGGTGCCGGTCGCGTACAGGTGGTGCCGCGACAGGGTGCCGCGGTTGAACTCCGCCCAGCGGAGCAGCTCGACCTTCTTGTTGTCGTGCGCGACGAGGGCGATGTGGTGGGCGGCGCCGGGCATGGGCGGGGTCCTTCCGTGGAACGGTGCATCGGTGGGCGGGCAGCGACGACGGCGGAGCGCCCGGGGCACACCCTAGGGCCCGCGGTTGTCGGCCCGGTGCGGGCGCCCTGTGCGCGGACGTTGTTCTAGTTGTCATGGAACAACTAGCGTGATCGCGTGCTGCTCCGCATCGACCCCACGTCCGCCGAGCCCCTGTTCGCGCAGCTCGCCGCGCAGGTGCGTGGCGCGGTGCTGCGCGGCGAGGTCCGGCCCGGCACCCGGCTGCCCGCCGCACGGGAGCTCGCCGCATCGCTCGACGTGAACCTGCACACCGTGCTGCGCGCGTACCAGGACCTCCGCGACGAGGGGCTGATCGAGCTGCGGCGCGGCCGGGGCGCCGTCGTCGCCGAGCGCGGGGCGGCCGACCTCGCGCCGGTGCACGACGCGGTCGCCGCCCTGGTCGCGGCGGCGCGCGGGCTGGGGCTGGCGCACGGCACGACCCTCGGCCTCGTCAAGGACGCCCTGACCTCGGAGGAGACGCGATGACGCCCGACCCGACGACGACCACCACCACCGCCGGCGGCCCCGCGCGACCGCCCGTGCCGCACCGGCTGGCCAGCACTCTGCTCGGGCTGCTGCCCGCCCTGGCGCTGCTGGGCGGCGCGACGCTGCTCGTCGCCTCCTGGTGGGACGAGCTGCCGGACCCGATCGCCACGCACTGGGGCCCGGGCGGGGCGGACGGCTTCGGCGACGCGGCGACGAACCTGACGCTCCTCGTGCTCGTGTTCGCCGCGATCGCCGTCGGGATGTGGCTGGTCGCCGTGCTCGGCGGCCGGGACGCCCTGCACCGGCGGATCGCGGTGGGGACGGCCGCGGGCTCCGGCGCGTTCGGCGCGGTGCTCGTGGCCGGGGTGGCCGACGCGCAGCGCGGGCTCGCCGACGCGGCGCAGGCGGGCGACATCGACGGCGCGGTGCTGCTCGCGACCGGCGCGGGCCTGGCGCTCGGCGCGGTCGCGGCGTGGGCGGTGCCGGGCGACGCGCGGCAGCCGGCGGCCGACTCCCCCGTGGGCGGCGCGCGGCTGCCGCTGGGGTCGCACGAGCGCGCCGCGTGGTCCGGGCGCGCGACCGGGCCGGCGGTGCTGGCGACCGGCGTCGGCGGCGCGCTGCTGACGGGCGGGCTCGCGATCGGGCTGGGGATGCCCGGACTGCTGCTGGTGACGCTCGCGATGTCGCTGCTGGTCGCGACCTCGGGGCTGCTGACGGCCACCGTCGACGCCCGCGGCCTCGTGGTCCGGTCGGCGCTCGGCTGGCCGCGGTTCGGCGTCCCGCTCGACGAGGTCGTGGCCGCCCGGGAGGTCGAGGTCCGACCGCTCCCCGACTTCGGCGGCTGGGGCTACCGGGTCGGGCGCGGCGGGCGGTCCGGGTTCGTCGTGCGGCGCGGCCCCGCGATCGAGGTCGAGCGCACCGGCGGGCGGGTGCTCGTCGTGACGGTGGACGACGCGGCGACCGGCGCGGCGCTGCTGGCGACGCTGGCGGAGCGCGCGCGGCCGGGCGCGCGCCTCTGACCGACCCCTCAGATCCGGCTTCCGTCCACCTAGGGGCTGCGGCGCACGCCACCTACCCGCCGGCTGAGTGCCGCGGGCCGCACCTAGCGTCGACGGCGTGACCCAGCCGCCCGCACCCGCGCCCGCGCCCCCGCGCGCCCGGCCGCGCGCCGCGGGTCGCGCCCGGCGGACGCCCGCGCCGGTGTCGGCCGTCGGCGTCCTCGGGGAGCTGCTGATCACGCTCGGCGTGCTGCTCGCGCTGTTCCTGGTCTGGCAGCTGTGGTGGACGACCGTCACCGCGCAGCGGGACGCGGACGCGGTGCTCGCCGAGGTCCGAGCGGCACTCCCGCCCGCGGCCGCCACGACCGCGGAGCTGCGCACCGACGACCCGCCGGTCCCCGAGCCGGTCGCGCACGGCGAGGTCGTCGGCGTGCTCACCGTCCCCCGCTGGGACGGGCTCACCCGGAACGCGATGCCGGTGGTCGAGGGCACGACCCCGGACCTGCTCGACCGCGCGATGGCCGGCCGGTACACCGAGACCCAGCGCGTCGGCGAGGTGGGCAACGTCGCGCTCGCGGGGCACCGGCGCACCTGGGGCGACTCGTTCCGGCACGTCGACCGGCTCGTCCCCGGGGACCCCGTCGTGATCGAGACCGCCAGCACCTGGTACGTCTACGAGGTCACGTCGCACGAGGTCGTCGACCCGGCGGAGTCGTCCGTGCTCGCCCCCGTGCCGCGGCAGCCCGGGGTCGCGCCCACCGAGCGCCTGCTCACGCTGACCACCTGCCACTCGCGCACCCTCGGCGAGTACGGCAACGACCAGCGGTGGATCACCTACGCCACGTTCGTCGGCTGGCTCGACCGGGCCGAGGGCACGCCCGAGCCGGTCCTCGCGATGGGGGCCGCCTGATGTACGCGTGGCTGCTGCGCCGCCTGCCGGGGCCGCTGCCGGTGCGCCTGCTGCTGGCGCTCGTGCTGCTGGGCGCGGCGGTCGTCGGGCTGTTCGGCTGGGGCTTCCCCGCGGTCGCACCGCACCTGACCTGGCTGACCGGCGACCCGGCGCTCGGCTGACGCGCGCCCGACCTCCTCGCGCCGGGCGGTCGCGCACGGCAGCATGGGCCGCGACCGCGCTCACCGGCGAGCGCGCGACGACGAGGAGGCGGCATGCGGCTCGGCTACCACACCGGCTACTGGTCGGCGGGTCCCCCGCCCGGGGCCGCGGAGGCGGTGCTCGCGGCGGACCGGCTCGGGCTCGACTCCGTGTGGACGGCCGAGGCGTACGGCTCCGACGCCTTCACCCCGCTCGCCTGGTGGGGCGCCCGGACCGAGCGGGTCCGGCTGGGCACCGCCGTCGCGCAGGTCGCCGCCCGCACCCCGACCGCCACCGCGATGGCCGCGCTCACCCTGGACCACCTGTCCGGCGGCCGGTTCACGCTCGGGCTCGGGGTGTCCGGGCCGCAGGTGGTCGAGGGCTGGTACGGCCAGCCGTACCCGCGACCGCTCGCGCGCACCCGGGAGTTCGTCGCGATCGTCCGGGACGTGCTGCGTCGCGAGGGCCCGGTGCGCGCCGCGGGCCCGTTCTACCGGCTGCCGCTGCCCGAGGACGAGGGCTCCGGGCTCGGCAAGGCGCTGCGCTCGACGGTGCACCCGCTGCGCGCCGACCTGCCGATCCACCTGGCGGCCGAGGGGCCGAAGAACATCGCCCTCGCCGCGGAGATCGCCGACGGCTGGCTGCCGCTGTTCTACGCGCCGCGGCTCGACGACGAGTTCCGCGGCCTGCTCGCCGAGGGCTTCGACCGCCGGCTCGCCGGGACGCGGCCCGTCGAGGACTTCGAGGTGACCGCGACCGTGCCCGTCGTGCTGGGCGCCGACGTCGAGTCCGCGGCGGACGCCGTGCGGCCGTTCGTCGCGCTGTACGCCGGCGGCATGGGCGCGAAGAGGGCGAACTTCCACGCGAACGCGCTCGCGCGGCTCGGCTACGCGGAGGCGTGCGCGGAGATCCAGGCGCACTACCTGGCGGGCGACCGGGCCCGCGCGGCGGCGGCCGTGCCGACCGAGCTGGTGCGGGACGTGGCGCTGGTCGGCACGCCGGACGACGTGCGGGCGCAGGCGGCGGCGTGGCGGGGCACCGCGGTGACGACGCTGCTGGTCCAGGCCGCCCCCGCGCACCTGGAGCAGATCGCGGGGCTGCTGGGCTGACCGCGGGGGCGTCGGCACGGCCGGCCCGGCGGCACGGGCCGGCTCCCCCGCGGTGAGGTCGTCACAACCGGGTGAGGTCGTCACGCGTGAGTGACGACCTCGCCGCGATGTGACGACCTCACGGCCCGCCCGAGGGCGCGGACGCCGCAACGCGGCCGACACACCGCGGCGCTACCGTGCGGCGCGTGAACCGGCCCGATGACGCCCCCGCCGACGCGGCCGCCCCGACCGCCACCGACCCGGCGCCTCCTGACCCCGCGCTCCGGGACCGCGGCACGCACCTGGCCGCCGGCGTCGTCACCGCGCTCGTCGGCTTCACCAGCGCGTTCGCCGTCGTGCTCGGCGGGCTGCGCGCGGTCGGCGCCACCCCCGCCCAGGCGGCGTCCGGGCTGCTCGCGGTCACGCTCGCGATGGGCGCCGCGACG
>NZ_DASQCJ010000177.1:0-5932 GCF_035634735.1 Cellulomonas sp. | reverse complement strand
CGCGTACGCGTCGAACGAGCGCACCAGCGGGCCGTTGCGGCCCTCCGGCCGCAGGTCGGCGTCCACCTCCAGGGCGGGCTCCGGCCCGACCGCCCCCAGCAGCGCGCGCAGCCGGGTCGCGACGCCGGTGGCGAACTCCTGCGCCAGCACCCCGTCGACCGCGCCGCCGGGGCCCCGCACCGGGTCGTGCACGAACAGCACGTCCGCGTCCGAGGTGTAGCCCATCTCCCGCCCGCCGAGCCGGCCCATCGCGACGACCAGCAGCGCCGTCGGGTCGGCGGCCAGCCCGCGCGCGGCCCGCTCCTCCCAGGCCGCCACCCGCAGCGCGCCGGCCAGCAGCACGTCGGCGGTCGCGGTGAGGCTGCGGGACGCCCGGGTGCCGGTCACCACGCCGAGCACGTCGGCGGCCGCGGTGCGGGCGAGCTCCCGGCGGCGCAGGGCGCGCAGCGCGGTCGCGGCCGGCACGGGCTCGGTGGCGCGGGTGAGGATGGCGTCCGCCTCGGCCGCGAGCCGGTCCTGGCTGCGCGGCTCGAGCTCGGCGTCGTCGTCCAGCCAGGCCACCGACTCGGGCGAGCGGGCCAGGGCGTCCGCGACGTACCGGGAGGTCGACAGCGCGCGGGCCAGCCGCTCGGCGGCGGTGCCGGAGTCGCGCAGCATCTTGAGGTACCAGTGCGTGCCGCCCAGCGTCTCGGACAGCCGGCGGAACGCGAGCAGCCCGCCGTCCGGGTCGGGCCCGTCCGCGAACCAGCCGATCATCACGGGCAGCAGCTGCCGCTGGATCGCCGACCGCCGGGTCACGCCCTCGGTCAGCGCCGCGATGTGCCGGACGGCCCCGGCGGGGTCGCGGTAGCCCACCGCCGCCAGCCGCTCGCGCGCGGCCTCGGGCGCCAGGCTGACCTCCTCGGTGGACAGCTGCGCGGTCGCCGGCAGCAGCGGCCGGTAGAACAGCGCCTCGTGCAGGTCGCGGACCTCGCGCCGCACCTGCCGCCAGCGCTCGAGCAGCCCCTCGGCGCCCTCGGCGCGCATCCCGAGCGACCGGGCGAGCCGGCGGAGGTCGGGCTCGGCGGTCGGCATCAGGTGGGTGCGCCGCAGCCGGTGCAGCTGGACCCGGTGCTCGATCGCCCGCAGGAACCGGTAGCAGACGGCCAGCTGCCCGGCGTGCTCCCGGCCGACGTACCCCGCGGCCGACAGCGCGGCCAGGGCGGTCAGCGTGTTGCCGCTGCGGATCTCCGGGTCGGCCCGGCCGTGCACGAGCTGGAGCAGCTGGACGGTGAACTCCACGTCGCGCAGCCCGCCGACGCCGAGCTTGATCTGCCGGTCCGCCTCCGCGGCGGGCACGTTCCGCTCGACCCGGCGGCGCATCGCCTGGGAGTCGGCGACGAAGTTCTCCCGGCGGACCGCCTGCCAGACCATCGGGTTGGTGGCCTCGACGTACGCACGGCCGAGCTCGGGGTCACCGGCCAGCGGGCGCGCCTTCAGCAGCGCCTGGAACTCCCACGTCTTGGCCCAGCGCTCGTAGTACGACCGGTGCGAGTCGAGCGTGCGGACCAGCGGCCCGTCCTTGCCCTCGGGGCGCAGCGCGGCGTCGACCGGCCAGAGCGCGGGCTCCCCCGACGGCGCGGCGCACGCCCGCGCCAGCGCGGTGGCGAGCCGGGTGCCGGCGGCCAGGGCCTCGGCCTCGTCGGCGCCGTCGACCGGCTCGGCGACGTAGACCACGTCGACGTCGCTCACGTAGTTGAGCTCGCGCCCGCCGGTCTTCCCCATGCCGATCACCGCGAGCCGGACGGCCGCGCCGTGGTCGTCGAGCTCCGCGCGGGCCAGCGCCAGCGACGCCTCGAGCGCGGCGGCGGCCAGGTCGGCCAGCGCGGCGGCGACGCCGGGGAGCCGGGTCAGCGGCTCGCGGGAGGTGAGGTCGGTGGCGGCGATCCGCAGCAGCCGGCGCCGGTACGAGCGGCGCATCGCGTCGACGCCCTCCGCGCCGCCGATCCGCGCGACCGGCACCCCGGCGTCCGGGTCCGCGCCGACCGCCGCCAGCAGCTCCGCCCGCACCTCCCCGACCGGGACCCCGGTGCCCGGGGCGTCGTCCAGCACGACGTCCAGGTGCTCCGGGTGCGCGCTGAGGTCGTCGCCCAGCGCGACGGACGCGCCGACGACGGCGAGCAGCCGGTCCCGGGCGGGGCCGTGCTCGGCGAGCGCGGCGGCGAGCCGCTCGCGGCGGGGCCCGTCGGCCTCGACGGCGCCGGCGATCTTCGCGAGCGACAGCAGGGCCTGGTCCGGGTCGGCGGACTCGGCGAGCGCGGGGACGAGCGCCTCGGACGCGAGCGGCGCGGCGCCCGGGAGCCCGTCCGGGCCGGACGCGGCGCGCGGCGCGTCCTCGTCCGGCACGGCGGCGTCGCCGCCCACCAGCCGCAGCAGCGCGGCGTCGGCCAGCAGCCGCTCCGCGCGCGCGACGTCCGCGAACCCCGCGCGGGTCAGCCGACCCGCGAGCGTGCTGCCCCGACCGGTCGACGTGCTCACGCGCTCAGAGCATCGGGAGGAAGCGGCGCAGCTCGTAGGGGGTGACCTGCGAGCGGTACTCCTCCCACTCGCGCTTCTTGTTCTTCAGCACGAAGTCGAACACGTGCTCGCCCAGCGTCTCGGCGACGAGCTCGGACCGCTCCATGACCGCGATCGCGTTCTCCAGCGTGGCGGGCAGCGGCTCGATGCCCAGCGCGCGGCGCTCGGCGTCGGTCAGCTCCCACACGTCGTCGTCGGCGCCCTCGGGCAGCTCGTAGCCCTCCTCGACGCCCTTGAGGCCCGCGGCGAGCAGCACCGCGAACGCCAGGTACGGGTTGGTGGCCGAGTCGACCGCGCGGTACTCGATGCGCGCCGAGTTGGACTTGCCCGGCTTGTACATCGGCACCCGGACCAGCGCGGACCGGTTGTTGTGGCCCCAGCAGATGTACGACGGCGCCTCGGCGCCGCCCCACAGCCGCTTGTACGAGTTGGTGAACTGGTTGGTCACCGCGGTGATCTCGGCGGCGTGCTTGAGCAGGCCGGCGATGAACGAGCGCGCCGTCTTCGACAGCTCCAGGTGGCCGCCCGGCTCGTGGAACGCGTTCCGGTCGCCCTCGAACAGCGACAGGTGCGTGTGCATGCCCGAGCCCGGCTGGTCGGCCAGCGGCTTCGGCATGAAGGACGCGAACACGCACTGCTCCAGCGCGACCTCCTTGACCACGGTGCGGAACGTCATGATGTTGTCCGCGGTGGTCAGGGCGTCGGCGTACCGCAGGTCGATCTCGTTCTGCCCCGGGCCGGCCTCGTGGTGGGAGAACTCCACCGAGATGCCCATGGACTCCAGCATGGTGATCGCGGCGCGCCGGAAGTCGTGCGCGGTGCCGCGCGGCACGTGGTCGAAGTAGCCGCCCTGGTCGACGGGGACCAGCGGCTGCGACGGGTCGGCCGGGGCGTCGAACAGGTAGAACTCGACCTCGGGGTGCGTGTAGAAGGTGAAGCCCTTCTCGCTCGCCCGGGCCAGCGCGCGCTTGAGCACGTTCCGGCTGTCCGCCAGCGACGGCTCGCCCTCGGGCGTGAGGATGTCGCAGAACATCCGCGCGGTGCCGTGCCGCTCCCCGCGCCAGGGCAGCACCTGGAACGTCGTCGGGTCGGGCTTGGCGATCATGTCCGCCTCGTAGACCCGGGTCAGGCCCTCGATCGACGAGCCGTCGAACCCGATCCCCTCCGAGAAGGCCGCCTCGAGCTCCGCCGGCGCGACGGCGACGGACTTCAGCGTCCCCAGCACGTCGGTGAACCAGAGCCGGATGAAACGGATGTCGCGCTCCTCCACGGTGCGGAGGACGAACTCCTGCTGCCTGTCCATGGGGGACATCCTGCCTGATCCGTGTGTCCGCGAGGTGACGCACGCGCCGGGCCTCGTCGCGCCGGGGCCCTCCCGGCCGGAATAGGCTCCCGGTATGCCCGACCAGACCGGACTCCGCGTCGCCCTCGCCCAGATCGACACCTGCGTGGGTGACCTCGCCGGCAACGCCGCCGCGGTCCTCGCGTGGGCCCGGAAGGCCGCCGACGCCGGCGCCGACGTGGTGGCGTTCCCCGAGATGACCGTCACCGGCTACCCGATCGAGGACCTGGCCCTGCGCGCCTCGTTCCGGCGCGGCGCCGAGCGCGCGCTGGCCGCCCTGGCCCGCGACCTCGAGGCGGCCGGGCTCGGCGACCTGACCGTCGTCGTGGGCACGGTCGGCGAGCGGACGTCCCGGGAGCACGCCGACGCCCCGGCGCGCCCGACGAACCAGGCGGTCGTGCTGCGCGGCGGCGCGGTGCACCAGCGGTACGACAAGCACCACCTGCCCAACTACGGCGTGTTCGACGAGTTCCGCATCTTCACCCCCGGCGGCGAGCCCACCGTCGTCGACGTCGCGGGGCGCCGCATCGGGCTGCTGATCTGCGAGGACATCTGGCAGGACGGCCCGGTCGCCGAGCTCTCGGACGACGACATCGACCTGCTGCTCGTCGTCAACGGCTCGCCGTTCGAGGAGGGCAAGGGCCACATCCGCACCGACCTCGCCGCGCGCCGGGCCGCCGAGGTCGCCGCGCCGCTGGCCTACGTCAACATGGTCGGCGGCCAGGACGACCTGGTGTTCGACGGCGGCTCGTTCGTGATCGGCCCGGACGGCACCCTGCTGGCGTCGGCGCCGCAGTTCGTCGAGCACCTGCTGGTCTGGGACCTGCCCGCCCGCGGCGGCGCCCTCGAGCGCGGGGCGACGGCCCAGCCGCTGGACGCCGACGAGGAGATCTACCGCGCGCTGGTCACCGGCCTGGCGGGCTACGTGCGCAAGAACGGCTTCCGGTCGGTCGTCCTCGGCATGTCCGGCGGCATCGACTCCGCGCTGGTGGCGGCGATCGCCGCGGACGCGATCGGCGGCGACAAGGTCGTCGGCGTGTCGATGCCGTCGCGCTGGTCGTCGGACCACTCGAAGGACGACGCGGCCGACCTGGCGAAGCGCGTCGGCGCCGACTACCGGGTGCAGGCCATCAAGCCGATGGTCGACGCGTTCGAGGGCGAGATGGCGCTCGACGGCGTCGCGGCGGAGAACCTGCAGGCCCGGGTGCGCGGCGTGATCCTCATGGCCCTGTCCAACGCCGAGGGCCACCTGGTGCTCGCGACGGGCAACAAGACCGAGCTCGCGGTCGGCTACTCGACCATCTACGGCGACGCCGTCGGCGGCTACGCCCCGCTCAAGGACGTCGACAAGTCCCGGGTGTGGGCGCTCGCGCGGTGGCGGAACAACCACGCCCTCGACGCCGGCCAGCTCCCGCCGATCCCGGAGAACTCGATCACCAAGCCGCCGTCGGCCGAGCTCCGCCCGGGCCAGGTCGACCAGGACTCCCTGCCGCCCTACGACCTGCTCGACCAGGTGCTGGACGCGTACGTCGAGCACGCCGAGGGCCGGCCTGAGCTGCTCGCTCGCGGGTTCGACCCGGCCGTCGTCGACAAGGTCCTCGCCCTGGTCGACCGCGCGGAGTGGAAGCGACGGCAGTACCCCTTGGGCACCAAGGTGACGGCACTGGCATTCGGCCGTGACCGACGCCTCCCGATCACCACGGCCTGGCGCGAAGCCTGAACCTGACCGACTACAGGAGCACCTGACGAGATGAGCCAGACCCCCAAGCGCATGCGCGTGCACCACCTCCGCGAGGCCAAGGAGCGCGGTGAGCGGCTCACCATGCTCACCGCCTACGACGCTGTGACGGCCCACATCTTCGACGCCGCAGGCATCGACATGCTGCTCGTCGGCGACTCGATCGGGAACACGATGCACGGGCACACGACGACGCTCCCCGTGACGGTGGACGACCTGATCCCGCCCGCGCGCGCCGTGGCCCGTGCCGCCCAGCGTGCGTTCGTCGTCGCGGACCTGCCCTTCGGCTCGTACGA
>NZ_DASQCJ010000176.1:0-18006 GCF_035634735.1 Cellulomonas sp. | reverse complement strand
GCGCGGCGTCAGGCGACCGTGGCCGCCGCGTCCCGGCCCGGGGTGCGCAGCGTCGCGCGCAGCGTGACCTCCGTGCCGCCGCCGTCCCGCGGGGCCCACGCGATCGAGCCGCGGAGCTCGTTGGTCACCAGCGTCGACACGATCTGGGTGCCGAGGCCGGTACCCGGGCCCGCGCCGCTGCCGGCGGAGTCGGCCGGGATGCCCGCGCCGTCGTCCGCGACCGTGACCACCAGGTCGTCCTCGACGCGCTCGGCGTTCACCTCGACCGAGCCGTGGTCCCGGCCGGCCAGACCGTGCTCGACGGCGTTGGTCACCAGCTCGGTCAGCACCAGCGCAAGCGCGGTCGCGTCCTCGGCGGACACCGGCCCGAACGTGCCGCGCACGAGCGTCCGCACGGACGCCCCGGCCGACGCCACGTCGGCGGCGAGCCGCAGCGACCGGCCGACCAGCTCGTCGAACTGCACGGTCTCGTCGAGGGTCTGGGACAGCGTCTCGTGCACCAGCGCGATGGTGGCGACCCGGCGCATGGCCTCCTCGAGCGCCGCGCGGGCCTCGGGCACGTTCATCCGGCGGGCCTGCAGGCGCAGCAGCGCCGCGACGGTCTGCAGGTTGTTCTTCACGCGGTGGTGGATCTCGCGGATCGTCGCGTCCTTGGTGATGAGCTCCCGCTCGCGGCGGCGCAGCTCGGAGACGTCGCGGCACAGCAGCACGGCGCCGATCCGCTCCCCCTCCTCGGACAGCGGGACGGCGCGCAGGGACAGCGCGACCCCGTGCGCCTCGATGTCGGTGCGCCAGGGCGCGCGGCCCATCAGCACCAGCGGCATCGACTCGTCCACCGGGGAGTTCTGCTCGATCAGGTCGGCGACCACCTCGACCAGCGACCGGCCGACCAGGTCGTCCATCGCGCCGAACCGGTGGAAGCAGGACAGGGCGTTCGGGCTGGCGTACAGCACCTCGCCCTCGGAGTTCAGCCGCACCAGGCCGTCGGCGACGCGCGGCGCGCCGCGGCGCGGGCCGGTCGCGGCGTTCGTCATCGGGAACTCGCCGCGGGCGATCATCCCCATGATGTCGTCCGCGGCCTCGACGTAGTTCAGCTCCAGCCGGCTCGGCGTCCGGGCGCCGCCGAGGTTGGTCTGCCGGGCGATGACGGCGATGGCGCGGCCCTCGTGCACGACCGGCACCGCCTCCTCGCGCACCGCGTACGACCCGAACCAGCGCGGCTCGCGGGACCGCTGCGCCCGGACCTCGCTCAGCGAGCGCTCGAGCTGCGGGCGCTGGCCCTCGGGCGCGCGCGAGCCCACGACGTCGTCGTAGTGCACGGTCGCGCCGGTGCTGGGCCGCGCCTGCGCGATCGCGACGAAGTCGCCGTCCTCGGTCGGCAGCCAGAGCACGAGGTCGGCGAACGCGAGGTCGGAGATGACCTGCCAGTCGCCGACCAGCAGGTGCAGCCACTCGAGGTCCGCGGCGTCGAGGTGGGCGTGGCGCTGCGCGAGCTCGCTCAGGGTGGACACGGCCCCAGGGTACGGCGCACGACGTCCCCGGCCCCGGCCCGTCCCACCCCGCGGCACGTGACGCGCCCCACGCCCGCCGCCCGACCGGGGCGCGCGCCCGCGCGCGGGCGGATACTGTCGTCGGACCCGCACCTCCCCCGCGGCCGCCCGCGCACCTCGGAAGGACCCGAACGCCCGTGCACCTGCAGGTCACCGTCCCCGTCCCGGCCGATCCCCGCACCGCCGGGACGATGCTGGCCGACCCCGTGTACGTCCGCGCGAAGGTCATCGCGAGCGGCGCCGAGGTGCTGCACGTCGACGTCGCCCCCGCCGAGGACGGCGCGCTGACGGTGACGACCCGGCGCGCGCTGCCGACGGACCAGATCCCGGCGAACGTGCGCGCGTTCGTCGGCTCGACGCTCGAGGTGCGCCAGGTGGAGGCCTGGGAGCCCGCCGCGGCGGACGGC
Source organism: Cellulomonas sp. (assembly GCF_035634735.1). Classification (GTDB taxonomy): domain Bacteria; phylum Actinomycetota; class Actinomycetes; order Actinomycetales; family Cellulomonadaceae; genus Cellulomonas. The sequence continues at coordinate 16,049 of NZ_DASQCJ010000176.1, read as the reverse complement.
ACCCGCACCGGGACGGTCGCGGTCGAGATCGCCGGCGCGCCCGTCCGGCTGACAGGCACCGTCGCCCTGGCGGCGGCCGAGGGCGGCTCCGCGATCACCTACGACGGGGACCTCAAGGCGAACGTCCCGCTGTTCGGCTCCGCGGTCGAGCAGGCGGCGGCCAAGGCCGTCCGCGGCGCCCTCGAGGCCGAGGCCGGCGTCGCCCGCGAGTGGGTCGCGAGCGCCGGCGAGGCGTAACGATTCCGTAACGCGCCTCGCGGGCATATCGCCCTGACCTGCGCGAACGTCGTCGTGGGACCGCTTCCACACCCGTTTGCGCACCCCGTCGCTTGACTTCACCGACCCCCGGACGACAGGGTGCCTGACATGGCGTGAGAGCGCTCCCGCAGTAGGTGGTGGGAGCGGTCCCACGACGGGCGCCGGTGCCGGCGACCCGACGGGAGCGGCGACGTCGCCGCGGATGACGAGGGAGTCACAGTGCGCAGGAGCACGCGCAAGACCTGGGTGGCCGTGGCCGGAGCGGCGAGCGTCGCCCTGCTGGCGACGGCGTGCGGCGGCGGGTCGGACGACGCCGCCGGCGACGACGGTTCGGACGGTCAGATCACGCTGACCATCTCGACCTTCAACCAGTTCGGCTACGAGGACCTCCTCAAGCAGTACGAGGAGGAGCACCCGAACATCAAGATCGAGCACAACAAGTTCGGCAAGTCCGACGACGCCAAGGAGCAGTTCCAGACGGCGCTCGGCGCCGGCTCGGGCCTCGCGGACGTCGTGGGCGTCGAGGTCGACTGGCTGCCGCAGATGATCCAGTACTCGGACCAGTTCACCGACCTGAGCAGCGACTCGGTCGAGGGCCGCTGGAACAAGTGGACCACCGACCAGGCCACCACCCCCGACGGCGCGCTGCTCGGCTACCCGACGGACATCGGCCCGGAGGCCATCGCCTACCGCTCCGACCTGTTCGCCGCCGCCGGCCTGCCGACGGACCGCGAGGCCGTGGCCGAGCTGTTCGGTGGCGACGACGCCACCTGGGACGACTTCTTCGCGGTCGGCGACCAGTTCATGGCCGCGGGCACCGGCCCGGCGTTCTTCGACTCCGCCGACGCGCTGGCCCAGGGCATGATCAACCAGGTCGAGGTGCCGTTCGAGGACCCCGACTCCGGCGAGATCATCGCGCTCGACAACCCCGAGATCCGCGACATCTACGACACGATCCTGTCGCACGAGGACCAGTCCGCCGGCCTCAAGCAGTGGGAGACCGACTGGACGAACGCGTTCCAGAGCAACGGCTTCGCGGTCGCGCTGGCCCCGGCCTGGTTCCTCGGCAACATCGAGGGCAACTCGGCGGGCGTCGAGGGCTGGGACATCGCCAACGTCTTCCCCGGCGGCGGCGGCAACTGGGGCGGCTCGTTCCTGGCCGTCCCGACGATGTCGGAGCACCCGGAGGAGGCCAAGGAGCTCGCCGACTGGCTGACCGCGCCCGAGCAGCAGCTCGCCGCGTTCGCCGTCAACGGCAACTTCCCGAGCCAGATCGAGGCGCAGCAGTCGGACGAGCTCCAGGGCATGACCCGCGAGTTCTTCAACGACGCGCCGACCGGCCAGATCTACACCGACCGGTCCGCGGCCATCTCCGTCGCGCCGTACAAGGGTGAGAACTACTTCACCATCCGCACCGGCCTGTCCGACGCCTTCAACCGCGTCGACGTCGACAAGTCGATGACCCCCGACGAGTCCTGGAAGGGCTTCGAGGACGCGGTCGCCGCGATCGGCTGACCCCACCGGGCCGGGCCGCCGGGACTCCCCGGCGGCCCGGTCCGTCGCGCGGGCACCCCCCGCGCCCCGCACCGCACGACCCCGGCCCGCCCGCACGAAGGATCCCCATGGCCACCCAGACGGCGCCCCCCAGGGGCGCGGCACCGCGCAGCGACGACGACCGCGCGCCCCGGAAGATCGGCTTCAAGCAGACGCTGGGCCGCTGGGACGTGAAGGTCTCGCCCTACCTGTACATCTCGCCGTTCTTCCTGCTGTTCGCGGTGGTCGGCCTGTTCCCGCTGCTCTACACCGGCTGGGTCTCGCTGCACGAGTGGAGCCTCATCGGCGGCCAGGGCGACTTCGTCGGGCTCGACAACTTCACGTTCGTGCTCGGGCAGACGTTCTTCTGGAACTCGCTGCGCAACACGTTCAGCATCTTCCTGCTGTCCACCGTGCCCCAGGTGATCGCCGCCCTGGTCATCGCCGCGATGCTGGACGCCAACCTCCGCGCCAAGACGTTCTGGCGGATGGGCGTGCTGCTCCCCTACGTCGTCGCCCCGGTCGCCGTCGGCCTGGTGTTCTCGCAGATGTTCGCCGACGGCTCGGGCATGATCAACTCCCTGCTCGGCCAGATCGGCATCGACCCGATCGGCTGGCACAAGGACGCGTTCGCCTCGCACATCGCCATCGCGTCGATGGTGAACTTCCGCTGGACCGGCTACAACGCGCTGATCCTGCTGGCCGCCATGCAGGCGATCCCGCGCGACATGTACGAGGCCGCGACGCTCGACGGCGCCAACCGCATCCGGCAGTTCTTCTCCATCACGGTGCCGATGGTCCGCCCGACCATGATCTTCGTGATCCTGACGTCGACCATCGGCGGCCTGCAGATCTTCGACGAGCCGCGCATGTACGACGCGACCGGCCTCGGTGGCTCGAACGGCCAGTGGAAGACCGTGACCCTCTACCTGTACGAGCTGGGCTGGAACAAGCAGCAGCTCGGCCGGGCCGCGGCGGTCGCCTGGCTGCTGTTCCTGATCATCATCCTGTTCGCGCTGCTCAACAACTGGCTGACCCGGCGCATCGCCTCCGCGGACGACATGAGCCGCACCGCGAAGGCCGCCCGCAAGCAGAGCCGCCGCGCCTCGCGCGACCTCGCCCGCCGGGTCAAGCAGACGTCCGACGCCGCGGTGACCGCGGCCGCACCGACCGAGGTGGACCCCCGATGAGCGCCCCGTCCGTCCCCGTCATCGCGCAGACCGCCGGCAAGGGCGCGGCCCGCGCGGCGCAGCGCAAGCGCAACAAGACCAACGGCGGCGCCGACCGCCGGCCGGGCTGGGTGACCTACGTCGTCCTCGGCGCGTTCCTGCTGATCTCGGCCTACCCGCTCTACTACACCTTCCTGCTGTCGTCCTCGACGTCGGCCGAGGTGGCGCAGAACCCGGTACCGTCGCTGATCCCGGGCGGCGAGTTCCTCGCGAACCTGCAGCGCGTGTTCGACGCCGACATCGACCTGGTGAAGGCGACCGGCAACTCGCTGGTCGTCGCCGTGATCACCAGCCTGTCCGTGGTGTTCTTCTCGACGCTCGCGGGGTACTCGTTCTCCAAGCTCCGGTTCCGCGGCCGCGGCCCGCTGCTGGTGTTCGTCATCGCGACGATGGCGGTCCCGACCCAGCTCGGCGTCGTCCCGCTCTACATCGTCATGCGGGAGCTCGGCCTGACCGGCAACCTGCTCGCGGTGATCCTGCCGGCGATGGTGACCGCGTTCGGCGTGTTCTGGATGACCCAGTACCTCGACTCCGCGCTCCCCTACGAGCTCATCGAGGCCGCCCGGGTCGACGGCGCGTCCATGTTCCGCACGTTCTGGTCGGTGGCGCTGCCCGCGGCCCGGCCGGCGGCGGCCATGCTGGCGCTGTTCACCTTCATCACGTCGTGGACGAACTTCTTCTGGCCGTCCATCGTGCTCGGCAACCAGAACCCGACCCTGCCGGTGGCGCTCAAGCTGCTGCAGGCCGGTTTCTTCCAGGACCTGCCGCTCATCATGGCCGGCGTCGTCCTCTCGATCATCCCGCTGCTCCTGCTGTTCGTCGTCGCCGGCCGCCAGCTGGTCGCGGGGATCATGGCCGGGGCCGTCAAGGGCTGACCGCTACGCTTCGCGCGGGGCCCGTTCGCGGGTCCCGCGCGAGGGGCGCGCGTCCTCCGGTGCCCGCGCGCGGCACCACCCGACGACACGAGGGGGCGATCCGCCGTGATCGACCAGTCCGCCATCCCGTCGGCGACCCACCCGGCACCGACCCTCGAGCAGGTCGCGCTGCGCGCCGGCGTGTCCCGCTCCACCGCGTCCCGCGCGATCAACGGCGGGGACCGGGTGTCCCCCGAGGCCATGGAGTCCGTCGCCGCGGCGGTCGCCGACCTGGGCTACACCCCGAACCGCGCCGCGCGGTCGCTGGTCACCCGGCGCACCGACTCGGTCGCGCTGGTCGTGCCCGAGCCGGACGAGCGCGTCCTGTCCGACCCGTTCTTCGCCGGCGTGCTCAACGGCGTCTCCACCCCGCTCGCGCTGGCCGACCTGCAGCTCCTGCTCGTCATCGCGCGGCCGGGCGAGTCCGAGCGCACCGCCCGGTACCTGCGCGCCGGCCACGTCGACGGCGCGATCGTGGTCTCGCACCACCGGGACGACGCCATCGACCGCGCGCTGCAGGCCTCCCGGCTGCCGACGGTGTTCATCGGCCGCCCGCTGGTCGGCGGCGAGGCCGCGGCGGTCGTCGACACCGACAACCTGCGCGGCGGGCGGATCGCGACCGAGCACCTGGTGCGGCTCGGCCGGCGCCGGATCGCCACCATCGCCGGCCCCGCCGACATGTCCGCGGGCATCGACCGGCTGGCCGGGTGGCGCGCTGCGCTCGCCGAGGCCGGGCTGCCCGACGACGCGGTGGTGCACGGCGACTTCACCGTCGACGGGGGCGCCTCGGCGGCGCGCGAGCTGCTCGCGCGGTTCCCCGACCTCGACGGGATGTTCATCGCGTCCGACCTGATGGCCGCCGGCGCGCTGCCCGAGCTCGCCGACGCCGGCCGGGACGTGCCGGGCGACGTGGCGGTCGTGGGCTACGACAACTCCGGCCTGGCGACGACCACGAAGCCGAACCTCACGACGGTGACGCAGCCGGTGATCGCGATGGCGCGGGCGGCCGGCGAGGAGCTGGTCGCGCAGCTGCAGGGGCGCCGCGCGCGCACGGAGGCGCAGGTGTTCGCGCCGGAGCTGGTGGTGCGCGGCTCGGCCTGACCCGCGCGCGCGGGCGCCCGCGGCGTCGAGTGCCTACGAGACGTGACGAGTGCCTATCCGACGGATAGGCACTCGTCACGTTTCATGTGCATTCGCCGCCCGCTGGCGTCAGCGGGTCGGGTCCACGTGGCCGAAGCGGTGGCGGGTGCGCGAGACGGCCTGCTCCCGCACGACCGTCATCAGCTCCCGGCGCCCGCTCGCCACGACCGGCGCGTCGAGCACCGTCACCTCGCCCGTGCGCGTGACCGCCGCGGCGCGCAGGCCCGGGGCGGACCCGACCACCCGCACCCGGCCCGCGACCTCGCCGGCCGCGACCCGCAGCGCGAACGCGTCGTCGCTCTCCTCCGCCGCCCGGCTCACCGTCACCGGCACCCCGGCGGTCCGCGCCGCCGACAGCACGCGCAGCACCTCCCGCTCGCGCCCGTCGGCGCCGACGCGCACGGTCAGGTGCGGCACGGGGCGGTGCCGGAGCGCGTTCTCCTCCGACGCGAGCCCGGACGGGTCGTGCGGCGCGCCGAGCTCCTCGGCCCAGACCCGCGCGTCGTCGGCGTGCGCCCAGGCCAGCCAGGCGTCGTCGTCCAGCGCCGCGACCTCCGGGGCGTCGGACCACGCGCCGAGCTGCGCGACGTAGGACGGGCCGCCGGCCTTGGCGCCGGGGCCGACCACCGAGGCCTTCCAGCCGCCGAACGGCTGCCGCTGCACGATCGCGCCGGTGATGTGCCGGTTCACGTAGGCGTTGCCGACCTCGACCCGGTCGAGCCAGTGCGCGATCTCGGCCTCGTCCAGCGAGTGCAGGCCGCCGGTCAGGCCGAGCGCCACCGCGTTCTGCACCGCGATGGCCTCGTCCAGGGTGTCGACGCGGATCACGCCGAGCACCGGCCCGAAGCACTCGGTGAGGTGGAACCAGGACCCCGGGCGCACGCCGTGCTTGACGCCGGGCGTCCACAGCCGGCCCTCCTCGTCGAGCCGCCGCGGCTGCACGAGCCACGCCTCGCCCTCGTCGAGCGTCGTCAGCGCGCGGAGCAGCTTGCCCGACGCCGGCTCGACCAGCGGGCCCATCGTCGTGCCGAGGTCGTCGGACCAGCCCACGCGCAGCGACGACACCGCGTCGGCGAGCTGCCGGCGCAGCCGGTCGGACGTGCCCGCCGACCCGACCAGGATCGCCAGCGACGCCGCCGAGCACTTCTGCCCCGCGTGCCCGAACGCGGACCGCACCAGGTCGGCCACCGCCAGGTCGACGTCGGCGGACGGCGTGATGATCAGCGCGTTCTTGCCGGACGTCTCGGCGAGCACGTCCAGGTCGGGGCGCCAGCCGGCGAACAGCTGGGCGGTCTCGAGCGAGCCGGTCAGCACGACCCGCGCGACGTCCGGGTGCGTGACCAGCCGGCGGCCGACCTCGCCCTCCGGCGACAGCACGACCTGCAGCGCGGCCTCGTCGACGCCGGACGCGTCGAGCGCGCGCTGGATCGCCGCGCCGGCCACCCGCACGCACCGCGGGGTCTGCGGCGCGGGCTTGATCAGCACGGGCGACCCGGCCGCGAGCGCCGCCAGCACGGAGCCCACCGGGATGGCGACCGGGAAGTTCCACGGCGGGGTGACCACGGTGACGCCGCGGGGCCGGAACACCGCGCCCGGGACGCGCCCGTCGGCGAGCTCCTCCGCGCGGTCGGCGTAGTAGCGGGCGAAGTCGACGGCCTCGCTGACCTCGGGGTCGGCCTCGGCGACGGTCTTGCCGCCCTCGTGCACCATCGTCGCGACCAGGTCGCCGCGGGCGGCCTCGAGCTCGTCGGCGGCGCGGCGCAGGACCGCGGCGCGCTCGGCGGGCGTGCGGGCGGACCACGCGGGCGCGGCGGCCACGGCCCGGGCGACGACGGCGTCCACCTCGGCCTCGGTGCCGACCTCGACGGCGCCGGCCGGCGGCTCGACGTCCGCGGCGACCAGGCGCGCGGCCCACTCCCGGGACTCGGCGACGGCGGGGTCGGTGTCGGCGGCGTTCCGGAACGCCCCGGGCTCCGACGCCCCTGCGCCGGGGTCGCGCGGCAGCCGGCGGCGCCCCGTGGGCACGCGGTCGGCGCCCGCGACCGACGCCAGGAACGCGTCCTCCTGGGAGGCGATCCCCTCGTCCGGGCCGTCCCCGCCGGCGAACAGCGCGTGCAGGAAGTTCTGGTGCGCGGCGTTCTCCTCCAGGCGGCGCACCAGGTAGGAGATCGCGACGTCGAAGTCCTGCTTCGCCACCACCGGCGTGTACAGCAGCACCTGGCCGACCTCGCGCTGCACCGCGCGGGCCTGCGCCGGGGCCATGCCCTGCAGCATCTCGATGTCGAGCGCCTCGGACACCCCGTGGTGCGCCGCGAGCAGGTGGGCGTACGCGACGTGGAACAGGTTGTGGCTCGCGACGCCGACGCGCAGCGCGGACGTCCGCGCGGGGTCGAGCGCCCGCCGGACCAGCCGGACGTAGTGCGCGTCGACGTCGGGCTTGCCGGCGTACGGCGCCTGCGCCCAGCCGTGCAGCTCGGCCTCGACCTGCTCCATCGCGAGGTTGGCGCCCTTGACCAGCCGGACCTTGAGCCGCGCCCCGCCGGCGGCGACCCGGCGCCGGGCGATCGCCGTCACCTCGTCGAGCGCCGCGGAGGTGTCCGGCAGGTAGGCCTGCAGCACGATGCCCATCTCGGCGCCGCGCACCTGCGGGTCGTTCACCAGCGCGTCGAACACCCGCACCGTCAGCGCGAGGTCGCGGTACTCCTCCATGTCGAGGTTGAGGAACGTCCCGCTCGCCGCGGCGGCCCGGTACAGCGGCAGCAGGCGGTCGACGACGCGCCGCACGCTCCCCTCGGTGTCCCAGGTCGACAGCTGGCTGGCGACGGCCGAGACCTTGATCGACACGTAGTCGACGTCCGGGCGGGCGGCGAGCTCGGCCACCCGGTGCAGCCGGCGGTTCGCCTCGTCCTCGCCGAGCACGGCCTCGCCCAGCAGGTTGAGGTTGAGCCGGAACGCCTCCTTCCGGGCGCGCGCCAGGTGCGGGCCGAGCCCCGGGCCGGCGTCGGCGACCAGGTGGCCGACGAGCTGGCGCAGCCGGATCCGCGCCGCGGGCACGACGGCGGACGGCAGCAGCGGGGCGACCTTCGCGCCGACCCCGAGCAGCGCCCGGTCCACGCCGCCGAGGAACGCCGCGGCGTCGGCGGCGCGCTCCCCGAGGCCTGCGAGCTCGGCCGCGGCGACCCGGACGTCCTCCGGGCGGGCGACCCGGTCCACGAACCGCACCGCGAGCTCCAGCCCCGCGGGGTCGGCGACGAGCGCGGCGAGCCGGCCGGTGGCGCGGCGCTCGGCGGGGGTCTCGTCGGCGGCGGTCGCGGCCATCCAGCGGTGGGCGAGGTCCACCGCGTCCCGGGTCAGGTGCTCCGGGGCGTGCGGCGCGGCGGCGGCGTCGGCGGCGTCGCGCGCGGCGGCCGGGTCGTGGGTCGTCGTCATGGCGGGATCCTCCCCGAGCGCCCCGCGCCCCGTCTTGCACGGATCGGCCGGGCCACCGGGCCCGATCCGTGACACGTGCCCGTCACGCGCAGCACCTACGCTGCCCCCGACATGGAACGCCGTCCACCCCACCTCGCCGCGGCCCCCGGGACCGCCGGCCCCGCCGCGCCCGCCGCCACGCCCGCCGCCGCGCCCGCGCCCGCCGACGCCCCCGCGCGCGCCCTGCTCCGCGCCCTCACCCCCGCCCTGCTCCGGCTGTGCGACGACCTCACCGGCACCATGTTCTGCGCGAAGGACCTCACGGGCCGGTACGTGGTGGTCAACGACGCGTTCGTCCGCCGCACCCCCGAGCGGTCCCGCCGCGCGGTCGTCGGCCGCACCGCCGCTGAGCTGTTCCTCCCGCACCTGGCCGAGCGGTACGACGCCCAGGACCGCGACGTGCTGGCGACGGGCCGGGCGCTGCACCGCGAGCTCGAGCTGATCCGGCGACCCGGCGGCCCGCCCGGCTGGTACCTCACGTCGAAGGAGCCGGTGCGCGACGACGCGGGCGCCGTCGTGGGGCTGGTGAGCATCTCGCAGGCGCTGCGCGCGGGCGACGCCGACGCGGCGACCGTCGAGGCCCTGTCCCGGGTCGCGGCGTTCGTGCAGGGGCGGCTCGCGGACCCGCCGACGGTGGCCGAGCTCGCCGAGGCGGCGGGCTGCTCGCCGTCGACGCTCGACCGCCGGGTGCGCCGGGTCTACGCGCTGTCCCCGCAGCAGTACGTGCTCCGGGCGCGGGTCGACCACGCGGCCGCGCTGCTCGGCGGGACGGACCTGCCGCTCGCCGAGGTGGCCGCGGCCGCCGGGTTCTACGACCAGGCCTCGTTCACCCGGACGTTCGGCCGGCTGACGGGCGAGACGCCGGCGCAGTTCCGCCGGGCCGTCGCCCCGCTGGTCCCGCCGCTGGTCGCGCCGCTGCCGTGGCCCCGGGCCGCGGGCTGAGCCACGATGGACGCATGACACCCGCTCCGCAGATCCCCACCGTCACGCTCAAGGGCGGCGAGATGCCGCTGCTCGGCCTCGGCACCTGGCAGTCCGAGGGCGGCGACGCCGAGCGCGCCGTGGTCGCCGCGCTCGAGCTCGGCTACACGCACGTCGACACCGCCACCGGGTACGGCAACGAGGCCGAGGTCGGCCGCGCCCTGTCCCTGGTCGACGTCGACCGGGACGCCGTGTTCGTCACCACCAAGCTGCCGCCGGACCACGCCGGCCGCGAGCGCCAGACGCTGCACGAGTCGCTGGCGGCGCTGGGCACCGACCACCTCGACCTGTGGCTGATCCACTGGCCGCCGAACAAGCAGGCCACGCCGGCCACCTGGGAGCAGTTCATCGCCGCGCGCGACGAGGGCCTGGTGCGCTCGATCGGCGTGTCCAACTACTCGATCGCGCAGATCGACGAGCTCATCGCCGCCACCGGCGAGGCGCCCGCGGTGAACCAGATCCCGTGGAGCCCGGGCGACTTCGACGCCGACCTGCTCGCGGCGCACGCCGAGCGCGGCGTGGTCGTCGAGGGCTACAGCCCGTTCAAGCGGACCGACCTGGACGACCCGGTGCTCACCGCGATCGCCGAGGCGCACGGCGTCAGCACCCGCCAGGTCGTGCTCCGCTGGCACGTGGACCACGGGATCGTCGTCATCCCGAAGTCCACGAACAAGGACCGCATCGCGCACAACCTCGAGGCGCTGCAGTTCACGCTGTCCGCCGACGAGCTCGCGCAGATCGACGGCCTGGGCGGCAGGTGACGGAGCCCGACGCCACGCGCGACCCCGGGACGCCCGCCGTCCCGGGGCCGCCGTCGGTCCCCCCGCCGGCGACCCGCCGCGAGGCCCGGGCCCGGGCCGCCGCCCCGGCAGCGGCCGCGGCAGCGGCCGCGGCCCGCGCGGACGACCGGGCGGACGGCCGGGCGGACGGACGGGCGGACGGCCGGGCGGACGACCGGGCGGACGGCCGGGCCGACGACGGCGCCCCCGACGCGGACGCCGTCGTGACGACCGGCCCCACCCCCGCGCGCCGGTACGGCCGGGGCCGGGCCGCGGTCGCCGCCGCGACCAGCGCGGTGCTCGTCGCGGCCGTCGCCATCGCCGGCGTGCAGCTGCACCAGGCCCGCGAGCGCGCCGCCGACGCCGAGCAGCGCGCCGAGGCGATCGGCCTGACCGCCGAGCTGTCCGCGGCCGAGGACGACTTCCTGGCCGAGCAGCGCCGCAGCGCGGGAACCGAGGCGTCCCGGCAGGCGGCCGAGACGGTGCGCGCCGCCCAGGAGCGGGCCGCGGCCGAGGAGGCCGCCCGGGTCGCCGCGGAGCAGGCCGCCGCCGAGGCCGCCGCGGCGAAGGCCGCGCGCGCCGCGCAGGAGCAGGCCGACGCGGAGGCCGCGGCCGCCGCGCGGGCGGGCGCGGGCTCGGGGTCGGGTTCCGCCTCGGGCGGGGCCCCCGCGGGCGCGCCGAGCAACCCCGGGATCGCGGGCTGGGTCGACGGCCGCCCGGTCGACGCGAACGGCAACGTGCTCTGGGTGACCTCCGTGCCGACCGCCGACGGCGACGGGTCGAACGGCCACATGCCGGCCTCCGCCATGTGCCAGGTGCCGTGGGGCACCGACCAGCTCGGGTTCGCCCAGTACCTCCGCTGCGACGCCGCGGACGCGCTCACCGCCCTGAACGAGGCGTTCCGCGCGCAGTTCGGCGCGTCGATCGACCTGGACCTCACCTACCGGTCCTACGAGGACCAGGTGGCGATGAAGGCGACGTTCGGCGGCCTCGCCGCGGCGCCGGGCACGTCGTCGCACGGCCTCGGGACCGCGCTCGACGTGCAGGAGTGGGTCGGCACGTACGGGTTCGGCACGGCGCGGTACGACTGGCTGGTCGCGAACGGGCCCACCTACGGCTGGTACGCGCCGGCCCGGGTCCGCCAGGGCCAGCCCTACGCCGAGTACTGGCACTTCGAGTACGGACCCGGCCGGACCTCCTGACCGCGCGGGGCCCGACCGGTCGGGCCCCGCCGCGTGTGGCACAGTGACGAGGTACCCGGCCGCCGCCGGCGGGTGCGGCGACGAGGCCGCGCCCGGGCTGCCGGACGCGATGCCCAGGAGGCCTCTGCATGACCGCGACCGCACCCGCCGGGACGTCGTCGTCGCCCACCCCCGCGACGCCCGCCCCGCGCACCTCCCCCCTGACGACGGCGCTCGCGCAGCTGTCGTCGGCCGTCGGGCTGCTCGGCTACGACGACGGCCTGCACCAGATGCTCGCGACCCCGCGCCGGGAGCTGCACGTCGCCGTGCCGCTGCGCCGGGACGACGGCCGGATCGAGCTGCTGTCCGGCTACCGGGTGCAGCACAACATCTCCCGCGGGCCCGGCAAGGGCGGCCTCCGGTACGCGCCGGGCGTGGACATCGACGAGGTCCGCGCGCTGGCGATGTGGATGACCTGGAAGTGCGCCGTCGTCGACCTGCCGTACGGCGGCGCGAAGGGCGGCGTGGCGATCGACCCGCGCGGCTACTCCCCCGCCGAGCTCGAGCGGGTGACCCGGCGGTACACCTCCGAGGTGATGCCGATCATCGGGCCGGAGCGGGACATCATGGCGCCCGACGTCGGCACCACCGAGCAGACGATGAGCTGGGTCATGGACACGTACTCGGTGAACTCCGGGTACACGATCCCGGCGGTGGTCACCGGGAAGCCGATCGCGATCGGCGGCTCGCTCGGCCGGGCCACGGCCACGTCCCGCGGCGTCGTGCACGCCACCGCCGCGGCGCTGGCCGACGCCGGCACCGAGCTGTCCGAGGTCACCGCCGCCGTGCAGGGCTTCGGCAAGGTCGGCTCGCACGCGGCGCGGTTCCTGGCCGAGGGCGGCGCGCGGGTCGTCGCGGTGAGCGACCAGTACGGCGGCGTGCACGCGCCGGGCGGCCTGGACGTCGCCGCGCTGCTGAGCCACGTCGCCGAGACCGGTTCGGTCGTCGACCTCCCCGGCGCCGACCCGCTGACCAACGCGGAGCTGCTGGCGCTCGACGTCGACGTGCTGATCCCCGCCGCGACCGAGGACGTGCTGGACGAGGACACCGCCGCCGCGGTCAAGGCGCGCTGGGTGGTCGAGGGCGCGAACGGCCCGACCACCAGCGAGGGCGACCGGGTGCTGGCCGACCGCGGGATCACCGTCGTCCCGGACATCCTGGCGAACGCCGGCGGCGTGGTCGTGTCGTACTTCGAGTGGGTGCAGGCCCAGCAGGCGTACTGGTGGACCGAGCGCGAGATCGAGGACCGGCTGGAGCAGCGGATGCGCTCCGCGTACGCCGCCGTGGCGCAGCGGGCCCGGGCCGACGGGATCACGCTGCGGGACGCGGCGCTGGTCATCGGCGTGCGCCGGGTGGCCGAGGCGCACCAGCTGCGGGGGCTGTACCCCTGATCGGCGCGGCGCCGCGCGTGTGACGCGGGACGCGGCCGGCCCCGGGAAGCCCCCGCGGGCCGGCCGCGTTGCCCCTGGTGTGAGCACCCCCGACGCCGCCCGCGCGCACCAGCCCGTCGTCCGCCCCGAGGTCCCGCTGTCCGTCCTCGACCTGTCCCCGGTGGGGACGGGCGCGACCAGCGCCGACGCGCTCGCCGACTCCACCGCCCTGGCCCGGCGCGCCGACGCGCTCGGCTACCGCCGGTTCTGGGTCGCCGAGCACCACAGCATGCCCGCGGTCGCGTCCACCTCCCCCGGCGTGCTGCTCGCGCACCTCGCCGCCTCGACCGAGCGGATCCGGGTCGGCTCCGGCGGCGTCATGCTGCCGAACCACCCGCCGCTGGTCGTCGCCGAGCAGTTCGCGATGCTCGAGGCGCTGCACCCGGGCCGCGTCGACCTGGGCATCGGCCGCGCGCCGGGCGCCGACCCGATGACCGCCGCCGCGCTGCGCCGCACGGTCGAGGGCCTGGGCGCCGAGGACTTCCCCGCCGAGCTGCTCGACGTGCTGCACCTGCTCGGCCAGCTGCCCGCGGGCCGCGCCGCGTCGGCCGTCACGCAGCGGCTGCGCGCCACCCCGGTGCCGTCGGGGACGCCCGAGGTCTGGCTGCTGGGGTCGTCGACGTTCAGCGCGCAGCTCGCCGGCGAGCTCGGCCTGCCGTTCTCCTACGCGCACCACTTCGGCACCGGCATCACGACGACGGCCGCCGAGGTGTACCGGTCGGCGTTCCGCCCGTCCGCGGTGCTGGACGCCCCGCACCTCATGGTGTCGGCCTCGGTGATCGTCGCCGAGTCCGAGGAGCGGGCGCAGTGGCTCGCCGGGCCGTCGAAGGTCATGGCGCTGCGGCTGCGGAGCCGAGGGGCGCTGGCGCCGATCGAGACCCCGGAGGACGCCTCGACGCTGCTGGCGGACCTCGACCCGGTGCAGGCGGCGGAGTTCTTCGCGAAGGTGGCGGGCACGCAGATCGCGACCACGGCGGAGCCCGCGGCGGCGGCCCTGCGCGAGCTGGTCGAGCGCACCGGCGCGGACGAGCTGATCGTGACGGCGACGACCCACGACGTCGCGGACCGGATCGCGACGCTGGAGGCCCTGGCCGCCGCCTGGTGACCCGGGGCGCGCGGGCCGGTGCACGGTGGCAGGATCGGCGCCATGGACGAGGTCGTCGGGGGTGCGTGGCGGTTCACCGAGGTCGCGGGCGTGCCGCTCGACGACGGGCCGGAGCGGGCGCACCCGGCGCTGACGTTCTCCGGCGACGGCCAGGTCTACGGCACCGGCGGCGTGAACCGGCTGCGCGGCACCTGGTCGTTCGACCGCGACCCGGACGGGCCGGCCTCCGGCACGCTGACGTTCGGCCCCGTGGTCACCACGCTGATGGCCGGCACCCCCGAGCACATGGCCCGCGAGCGCGCGGTGCTCGACCTGCTGGCCCGCCCGGTGCGCGCCGCGGTCGCCGACGGGGCGCTCGTGCTCGTCGACGACGAGGGGCGGGTCAGCCGCCTGCTGCCCGCCCCCGCCGAGGAGTCCGTCTAGCGGACGCGCGCACCCGGGCGCGCGCCGCCGCTCAGGCGCGCGGCTGCCGCTCCGCCCACTCCGCGAGCTCGACGCGCGGGCCGGTGTAGAACGGGATCTCCTCGCGCACGTGCCGGCGGGCGCCGGTGGCGCGCAGGTCGCGCATGAGGTCGACGATGCGGTGCAGCTCGTCCGCCTCGAAGCCGAGGACCCACTCGTAGTCGCCGAGCGCGAACGACGACAGCGTGTTGGCGCGGACGTCCGCGTAGTCGCGGGCGGCGTGGCCGTGCTCGCGGAGCAGCTCGCGGCGCTCCTCGTCGGACAGCAGGTACCACTCGTAGGACCGCACGAACGGGTACACGCACAGGTAGTCCCGCGGCTCCTCGCCGGCCAGGAACGCCGGGACGTGCCCGCGGTTGAACTCCGCCGGGCGGTGCATCGCCGCGACGGACCACACCGGCAGCAGGTGGGCGCCGAGGTCGCTCGCGCGCAGCCGGTGGAACGCCTCCTGCACGGCCTCGATCGTCGGGGCCCACCACCAGACCATGAGGTCCGCGTCGGCGCGCAGGCCGGCGACGTCGTACCAGCCGCGGACGACCAGGCCCGCGGGGGCGTCCGGGCCGGTCAGCGCGGCGAGCGCGTCCTCGACGTACCGCTTCCGCTCGGTCTCGTCGGCGGGCAGCGGCTCCGTGGTCTCGAACACCGCGTACATCGCGTACCGGATCGAGGCGTTGATCTCGTCGGCGGTCTCGGTGCTGTGGCCGCCGGCCGGCGGGGTCGTGGTGCTCATCGTGCTGCTGCTCCCTCGGGGGTGTCGTGCGCTCGCTGCTGGTTGATCGTGGGCAGGCCCGTGTCGACGCCCGCGCGCTGGAAGCAGCAGCCGACGGCGCACCGGTCGGGCCAGGCGCCGAGCACGCCGACCGTCGTCCGGTCCGGGTCCTCGCCGCGCTCGGCGGCGGCGCGCTCGAGCACCAGGTCGACCAGGCCCGCGACGAACGGGGCCCGGGTGGACGCCGAGCCCGCGCGGACGGCGGTGACGCCGAGGTCCTTCGCGGTGGCCATCGCCTCGGTGTCGAGGTCGTAGGCGACCTCCATGTGGTCGGACACGAAGCCGATCGGCGACATGACGACCGCGGTGGTGCCGGCCTCCGCCCGCTCGGCGAGCACGTCGTTGATGTCCGGCTCCAGCCAGGGCTGCGACGGCGGGCCGGAGCGCGAGCAGAACGCCAGGCTCCAGTCCGGCGACACCCCGAGGTCGGCGGCCACGAGCTGCGCGACCTCCCGGCAGGCGTCCTGGTGCTGGGCCTGGTACCCGGGGCGGGCGGCGGCGGAGCCGGCCTCCATCGCGAGCGGGATCGAGTGCGTGACGAACAGCAGCGGCGCCTCGGCTGCGACCTCGGCGACCGGCCGGCCGACCTGCGCGGCGAGCTCGGTGAACGCCTCGACCACGGCGTCGGCGTTGGCGCGCACGAATCCCGGGTGGTTGAAGTAGTGCCGGAGCTTGTCGACCTGGACGCCCGCGGCGGCCTCGGCGTCGGCGCAGCCGTCGGCCTCGCCCGCGACGCCCGC
>NZ_DASQCJ010000175.1:0-14058 GCF_035634735.1 Cellulomonas sp. | reverse complement strand
GTGACGTCCAGGGGGGCGTGCAGCTTGATGCCCGCGACCTCGTACCCGGAGAACTCGTGCTTGGTCCCGATGTGGTGGATGTGGTTGTCCGCGATCGTGGAGAACGCGCAGCCCAGGTGGCCGACGACGCCGTTCTGGCCGCAGTCGCGGATCTCGTTGCGGCGCACGACGTGCGAGCCGACGTGCTCGCGCTCCCAGCCCTGGTGCAGCGCGGTGAACACGGCCTCGAGCTGGTACTGGTAGCCCGGCTTGTCGCCGAGGACGAACGACTCGTTGTCGCCGCTCGCGGCGTCCTTGCCGAGGGAGACGCCGGCGCACTTCGAGTCCCGGATCAGGTTGTCCTCGATGACCCAGCCCCTCGCCCAGCGCGGCCCGACGAGCCCGAGCTGGTCGGCGGTCGGCGGCGCCCAGGGCGTGGCGGCCTGCGCGAGCTCGAAGCCGCGGACGGTGACGTAGTCGACGTGGGCGCGCTCGGGGGTGAACACCGACGGGCGGACGTTGACCTCGACCACCTCGGCGGTCGGGTCCGCCCCGCCGAAGTTCGCCCAGACGGTCGTGACGTCCTCGCCGACCTCGGCGTACCAGACCAGGAGGGTGCCGTCGGGGTCGACCAGCGGGGTGTCGAGCGCCGTCCACTGGTAGCGCACGTGCGTGCGGCGCTCGGGGCGGTCGACGGCCGCGCGGTCGTGCACCTCGTGCAGGGACCGGCCCGCCAGGTAGACGTCGCCGCGGTGCGCCAGGGGCGCGCCGGGGCTGGTGTGCAGCCAGTCGCCGGCGACCGGCTCGTCGAACGGGTTGAGCTCGCCGAACAGGGTGTGCGGGATCTCCGCCCGCCACACGTCGCCGCGCTCGCGCACCCAGCCGGTGACGGGCTCGGCCCCGGTGATCACCACGTGCTCCCCGGGCGCGGCCTCGAACGTGATCCGGCGGTCGTCGGCGACGCCGCCGCGCACCGGGCGGACCCACTCGCGGTAGGTGCCCGCGTGCACCCGCACGGTGTCGCCGGGCAGCGCCGCCCGGGCGGCGCGCTGGATGGTGCGGAACGGGGCGCCGGGGCTCCCGTCCGCCCGGTCGGAGCCGGTCACGGCGACGTGGAGCGTGGTCAACGGGGTGGTCCTTCGGTCGTCGGGGCGGGGGCGCGCCACCGCGAAAGACTTTCCGCTCCGGCGCGTCGGTCTGCCGACCCTAGAGCGCGGCACCGCGTGATGGGAAGGGCGGATCGCGCCTTCCGTGCCGGAAAGACTTTCGATACGGTGGGGCCCATGTCGACCACGGGACCGCGCCGGCCCACCCTCGAGCAGGTCGCCGCCGCCGCGGGCGTCGCCACCTCGACCGCGTCGAAGGTGCTGAACGGGCGGCCCGGGATCGCGCCGGTCACCCGGCGCCGGGTGGAGGAGGCGATCGAGCGCCTCGGCTACGCGCCGACGACCGGCCCCCGCGCGGGCACCGCCCCGCTCGGCGTGGCGGTCGTGTTCCGCACGCTGGCGGACCAGTACGCCCTGCGGGTGCTCGAGGGCGTGGTCGCCTCGGCCCGCGAGCACGGGATCGAGGTCGTCGTCGACGTGCTCGACGCCGGCCCCGCCGAGGGCGACGCGGCGCCGCTGCAGCCGGCCTGGATCCGGCGCCAGGCGACCGGTGAGCGCGCGGGGGTCGTGCTCGTGACGACGCAGCCCACGGCGGCGCAGCGGGACCTGCTGCGGGCGCTCGGCGTCCCCACGGTGCACATCGACCCGGTGAACCCGATGGACGACTCGACGGTCTCGGTGGGGTCGACCAACTTCTCCGGCGGCGTCCAGGCCACCCGGCACCTGCTGGAGCTCGGCCACCGCCGGATCGCCTTCGCGGGCGGGGCGCCCACGTTCCTGCCCTCCGCCGAGCGGCTGCAGGGGTACCTGAGCATGGTGCGGGCCGGCGACGGCCAGGTGGACGACGCCCTGGTGCGGTCCCGGGCGCACACCTTCGAGGCCGGCCTCGCGATCGGCGACCAGCTCCTCGAGCTGCCCGAGCCGCCGACCGCGGTGTTCGCGGCGTCGGACTCGATCGCGCTCGGCGTCCTGGCGTCCGCGCAGCGGCACGGCCTCCGGGTGCCGCAGGACCTCTCGGTCGTCGGGTTCGACGACAGCGCCGCGGCGGCCTCCTCGGCGCCGCCGCTCACGACCGTGCGGCAGCCGGTGGTGGAGATGGGGCGGGTCGCGCTGCGCACCCTGCTGCAGCTGGCCCGGGGCGAGCGGGTCGACTCCCACCACGTCCAGCTGTCGACGACGCTGGTGGTGCGGGAGTCCACCGCGCCGCCGCCCGCGGCGGGCTGAGGCCCCGCGCCCGGGTCAGGCGGGCGCCGGGCCCGTGCTGGCGCGGACCGTGAGCGACGTGGCCAGCTCGACCCGCGGCGACGCGGGGTGCCGCCCCTCCGCCATGGCGAGCACCGTCCGCACGGCCATCCGGCCCATGTCGCCGAGGTGCTGGTGCACGGTGGTCAGCGGCGGCGTGGTCCAGGCCGCCTGCGGGGTGTCGTCGAAGCCGGAGACGCTGAGCCGCTCGGGGACGGGCACGCCGAGCGCGTGCGCGGCGCCCAGCACGCCGACCGCGATCTCGTCGTCCGCGGCCATGATCGCCGTCGGCGGGTCCGCGGAGGTGAGCAGCTCGCGGGCGTACCGGGTGCCGTTGTCCACCGTGAACTGGTCCGAGCGGACCAGCGCCGGGTCGGGCGCGAGCCCGGCGGCGTCGAGCGCGGCCCGGTAGCCGTACAGGCGCTCGCGGGCCGCGTCGGAGTCCTCGGGGCCGCCGATCCAGCCGATGCGGCGGTGCCCGAGGCCGATGAGGTGCTCGGTCGCGGCGCGGGCCCCGTCCCAGTTGCTCGACCCGACGCTGACCAGGCGGCGGTCGCGGGTGCCGACGGGGTCGACCATGACGAACGGCAGGGACGCGTCGGCCGCGGCGCGGATCAGGGCGCCCGGCCGGGAGAGCGTGAGCCCGACGACGCCGCCGACGCCGACCGCGAGCAGGTCGGCCACCCAGTCGCGGGCGACGGCCGGCTGGGTGCGGGTGTCGCGGTCCGGCGCGAGCCGGGTCAGCAGGTCGACGCGCTCGTCGGTCGCGGCGGCGAGCGAGCCCTGGAAGACGCCGAGGATGTAGGGGGAGGCGGGCAGGTCGAAGACGACGGCGAGCGCGCGGCGGTCGTGCGGGTGCGCCGGGCCCGGCGCGGGGCGGTAGCCGATCGCGGCGACGGCGTCGAGGACGCGCTCGCGGGTCTCGGCCGACACGTCGTCGCGGCCGTTGAGGGCCTTCGACACCGTCGCCTTGGACACGCCCGCCGCCGTCGCGACGTCGGACAGGGTGGCGCGCCGCCCGGCCGCACTCGTCATGGCTCTCCCTCGACCCGAAACTGTTTCGGCACTCTATAACGGTCCTGGCACGGCGGGGACCCGTTTCGCCCGGGGTGTTGCCGCCGGTGCCGCTCGTATCCTACGGTCGGGGTCCCGATACGAGTTGCGAAACCGTTTCGGACACCCGCGAGCAGCACCGGAGCCGCCCGCACCGACCGAAGGAGGTCCGCGCGCCAGTCGAGGCACCGCCGTCGACCCTGCTGATCGACGGCCGCCGCCCGTCCGACCTGCCGCTGCGCCACGTGTGGAGCGAGTGCCTGGGCGCGGGCCGCGCCAACGAGGCGCTCCGCGTCGACTGGCAGGACCAGTTCCGCGAGGCCGTCCGCGTCCTGGGCGCGCGCCACGTCCGGTTCCACGGGGTCTTCCACGACGACATGTTCGTGTACCGCGCCTCGAACGGCGGCGGGTTCGGCCCGCCGACGCCGCTGGCCGCGCCGGTCTACACCTACGCGTACGTCGACAAGGTGTTCGACGCGATCCTCGACGCGGGCGCCCGGCCGTTCGTCGAGCTCGGGTTCATGCCGCGCGAGCTGGCGCGGGACACGGAGACGCTGTTCTGGTGGAAGGCCCACGGCAGCCCGCCCACGGACATGGGCGCCTGGGTCGAGCTGGTCACGACGACCGTCCGGCACTGGATCGACCGCTACGGCCTGGACGAGGTCCGGCGCTGGCCGTTCGAGGTCTGGAACGAGCCGAACCTGGTCCCGCACTTCTGGACCGGCACCCGGTCGGAGTACTTCGCGCTGTACGAGGCCACCGCCCGTGCGCTGAAGGCGATCGACCCGGGGCTGCGCGTCGGCGGGCCGTCGTCGTCGGTGTTCGTCGCCGACGCCCGCTACGACGGCGAGTACCACGACAAGTCCGTCGAGGCCGCGACCGCCGAGGCCGCCGACCCCGACGCGCTGCCGTGGAAGCCGGTGTGGATCCACGAGCTGATCGCGTTCTGCGCCGAGCGCGACCTGCCGCTCGACTTCCTGTCCACCCACCTGTACCCGACGGATTTCGCGTTCGACACCCAGGGCGTCGGCCGGCCGATCAGCCGGAACCGCGACGCTACCCGGGACGACCTGCGGCAGCTGCGCGCGCTGATCGCCGCCAGCCCGTTCCCGTACGCCGAGGTGCACGTCACCGAGTGGTCGACGTCGCCGTCCAGCCGGGACCACATGCACGACACGCTGTTCGCCGCGACGTACATCACCCGGGCGTTCCTGCAGTGCCAGGACCTCGCGGACTCCATCGCGTACTGGACGTTCACCGACGTGTTCGAGGAGGGCGGCGGCGGCATCGGGCCGTTCCACGGCGGCTTCGGGTTCGTCAACGAGCAGGGCCTGCACAAGCCGACCTTCCACGCGATGGCGATGCTCCACCGGCTCGGCGACCGCCTGCTGGCGCAGACGGAGCACGGCGTCCTCACCGCGACGTCGGACGGCGGCGTCGCCGGGGTGTTCTTCAACTACCCCGACTCGATGGGCGACCGGTCCGTCGGCAGCGCGACCAGCTACGCCGCCGCCCGCCGCCACCTCGG
The DNA here is from genome assembly GCF_035634735.1 of Cellulomonas sp. Taxonomy (GTDB): domain Bacteria; phylum Actinomycetota; class Actinomycetes; order Actinomycetales; family Cellulomonadaceae; genus Cellulomonas. The sequence continues at coordinate 9,150 of NZ_DASQCJ010000175.1, read as the reverse complement.
GGAGGGGCCCGCGCGCCGGGTCGCGCACACCGTCTCCGGCCTGCTGCCCGGCGCCGGGTACCGCGTCGAGCTCCTCGACTGGGAGCACGGCAACGTCGCCGAGGAGTGGCACCGCCGCGGCGAGCCGCTCAACCTCAGCCGCCGCGACGTCGCCGAGCTCGCCGCCGTCGCCGACGGCCTCGACCGCCGCACCCTCACCGTCGCCGACGACGGCGTCCTGACGATCGACCTCGAGCTGCCGGCCTGGGCCGTCGCCTCGATCAGCCCCGCCCCCACCACCCGCTGACGCGGGAGAAACCGAGAGGACCTCACCATGAGGATCACCGCGAAGTCCGCCGGCGCTGTCGCCTTCGCCGCCGTGTCCGCCCTCGCCCTCGCCGCGTGCGGCGGTGGAGGTGGCGGGGCGTCCGAGGAGGCCGGCGAGGACAACAAGCCCGACAAGCTCACCGTCGCCGCCTGGATGGACTTCCCGCAGGCGCTGCTCGACTCCTTCGAGGAGGAGACCGGCATCGAGGTCGTCGTCAACCGGTTCCCCGACGGGGCGTCGGCGCAGACCGTGCTGCGCAACGGGCTGTCCTCGGACGGCGCCGGCCTGTCCGACGTGCACCTGGTCGAGCTCGACTGGTGGACCGAGATGATGGCCGTGCCCGAGGACTGGGCCGAGCTGCCCGAGGTGCCGGACCGCTGGGTCGACTGGAAGGTCGCGCAGGGCTCGGTCGACGGCACGATCACCGGCTACGGGACCGACATCGGCCCGCTGGCGATCGCGTTCAACCAGGACATGCTGGCGGGGACCGGCCTCGCCACCGACCCGGAGTCGTTCGGGGAGCTCATCGGCGGGGACGACGCGACCTGGCAGACGTTCCTGGACGCGGGCCGCGAGTACGTGGCGACCAGCGACAACTACTTCGTCGACTCGCTGACCAACGCGTTCCAGGCGGCGATCAACCTGCTGCCGGCGGCGTTCGAGGACCCGGAGTCGGGCCTGCCGTACGACCTGGCGGAGAACACCGAGGTGAAGGACCTGTTCGCGATGTTCGCGGACGCCGCCGAGGACGACGTCTCGGCCGGCATCGCCATCGGGCACGCCGACTGGGGCGCCGGGTTCCAGAACCGGCAGTGGGCGAGCGTCGTCACCCCGGCGTGGATGACCGGGATCATCGCCGAGAACGCCGACGGCGTCGACGGCTGGCGCATCGCCAGCACGTTCCCCGAGGGCGGCGGCAACTGGGGCGGCTCGTTCTTCGCGGTCCCGTCGACCGGCCCGAACACCGCCTGGGCGATCGAGCTCGCCGACTACCTGACCACCCCGGACGCGGCGATCGACTGGTTCGACGAGACCGGCCAGTTCCCGTCGCAGCTCGAGGCGATGTCCGCACCCGAGATCGCCGAGACCGAGAACCCGTTCTTCGGCGACCAGCGCGTCGGGCAGATCTACGGCGACCTGGCCGCGGCCGCGGGCGACGCGGCGGCCGGCGGGTACCGCGGCGAGAACTTCGCGGGCATCCAGACCCTGGTCACGGACGGCATCCGGCTCGTCGAGTCGGACAGCGCGACCGCGGAGCAGGCCTGGGAGTCGGTCGTCGCGGAGTTCGACGCGCTCGGCTTCGAGACCGCGGACTGAGCGGCCGACCGTGTCGACCAGGTCGGCCGTCCCACCCGACGCGCGCCGCGTCGGGTGGGGTCAGCGGTTCTCACGGTGGGACATCAAGGTCTCGCCCTACCTCTACGTCTCGCCCTTCTTCCTGCTCTTCGCGGTGTTCGGGGCCTTCCCGCTCCTGTTCAACGTGGTCGTCGCGGTGCACGACTGGCACCGCCGGGCCGGCATGGGCGACTTCGTCGGGCTCGACAACTTCACCTGGGTGCTCCGGCAGCCGCTGTTCTGGCGGTCGCTGGAGAACACGTTCTCGATCTTCCTGTGGGGCGCGGTCCCGCAGCTGGTCCTCGCGCTGCTCATCGCGGCGGTGCTCGACCAGAACCTGCGGGTCCGGACCTTCTGGCGGATGAGCGTGCTCGTCCCGTTCGTCGTGATGCCGGTGGCCACCGCGATGATCTTCGGCCAGGTGTTCGGTCAGTTCGGGCTCCTGGTGCCGAACCTCCAGGAGCTCGGGCTGCTCACGGGGTCGGACTCGCCGTTCTTCTCCGACCGGCTGCTGTCGCACATGGCCATCGGCTCGATGGTGGTGTTCCGGTGGACCGGCTACAACGCGCTGATCTTCCTCGCCGCGATGCAGGCGGTGCCCCGGGAGCTGTACGAGGCGTCCACCGTCGACGGGGCGGGGCGGCTCCGGCAGTTCTTCTCCGTCACCCTGCCGAGCATCCGGCCGACGATGATCTTCGTGACCCTGACGATGACCATCGGCGGGCTGCAGATCTTCGACGAGGTCCGGCTCTACGACGGCGGCGGCACCGGCGGGGGCAAGGGCGGTGCCGACAACCAGTGGACCACCGTCGTGCTCTACCTGTACGAGCTCGGCTTCGGCGACTGGCAGGACCGCCTCGGGCAGGCCGCGGCGGTCGGCTGGATCTTCGCGGTGATCATCGCCGTGTTCTCCCTGGTGAACTTCCTGCTCACCCGGTCCATCTCGTCGTCGCGGTCGCGCGGGGCCCGGGTCACCCGGGCCCAGCACCGCGCGGCCGTGGCGCGGGCCCGGGCGGTCGCGGCCGCCTCGACCCGGCCCGAGGCGGCCGCGGCCGCCGCGCCCGGGCGGGACGGGCCACCGCCCGACGCCCCGGTCCACGACGCCGACGTCCAGGAAGGAGCGAGCCGATGAGCACCGGGTACATCGGGAACACCGCGGGCAAGGGGGCGGTGCGGTACGCGCAGAAGCGCGCGGCGCGCGGCCGGCCGGTCCGGCAGCACGACGCCACCGGGCGCCGACCGGGCTGGGTGTCGTACGCCCTGCTGGTCGTCGTGGTCGCGGTGTCGGTCTTCCCGCTCTACGCCGCGGCGATGTACGGCTCGTCGACCAGCACTGAGATCGCCCGCGCCGTCGGCGACCTGCCGACGTGGTTCCCGACGCTCGTCCTGCTGGAGAACTTCCGGGAGGTCGTCACCGCCTCGCAGTTCAACTTCTGGACGGCGTTCGCGAACTCCGTGCTCGTCGCGGTCGCGGTGACCGCGTCGACGGTGTTCTTCTCGACGCTCGCCGGGTTCAGCTTCGCCAAGCTGACGTTCCGGGGCCGGCAGGTCCTGTACGTGACCGTGATCGCCACCATGGCGATCCCGGCCCAGGTCGGCACCATCCCGATGTTCATCATGATGAACGACTTCGGCTGGATCGACTCGCTGCTGGCGCTGACCGTGCCCACCCTGGTCACGGCGTTCGGCGTGTTCTGGATGACCCAGTACCTGCAGGAGGCGTTGCCGTTCGAGCTGGTCGAGGCGGCGCGGGTCGACGGCGCGTCGATGTTCCGGACGTTCTGGTCCATCGCGATGCCCGCGGCGCGGCCGGCCGCCGCCACGCTGGCGCTGTTCACGTTCGTGGGGTCCTGGAACAGCTTCTTCTGGCCGTCGGTCGTGATGCGGTCGCAGCTGACGATGCCGCTCGTGGTGCCGCAGCTGAAGGGCGCGTTCACCAGCGACACCGGCCTGGTCATGTCCGGGGTGTTCCTGGTCGCGGCGCCGCTGCTGGTCGTGTTCGTCGTCGCCGGGAAGCAGCTGGTTTCCGGCGTCATGGCGGGGGCGGTCAAGGGCTGACGCCCGGGGCGGTCGCAGGGGGCCGCGACCGCCCCGCCCCGTCACACCCCGAGCCCGTCCAGCGCCCGGGCCAGCGACCGGCGGCACGCGGCCTCGTGGTCCGGGACCCAGTCGCCGACGTACCCGCGCACCGGGATCTCGATCGTCATGACCAGGCCGAGCCACATCCGCGCGAGCAGCAGCCGCGCGGCGGCGCCGGGGGAGGTCACGTCCAGGTCGCCCGCGACGGCGGCCGGGACGCCGTCGCCCACCGGGTCGGCCCCGACCAGGTCGAGCAGCGGGTCGCCCCACAGCGCGCGCTCCGGGTCGATGACCCCGAGCAGCGCCCCCGTCGCCGGGTCCACGAACAGGTTGCCCGGCCACAGGTCGGTGTGCACCAGCCGCGGCACCGTCACCTCGTCGAGGGCGGCGCCGTGGGCGTCGAGCGCGGCCCGCACCCGCGCCGCCGGCACGTCGGGGACCCCCGCGCGCTCGGCGTCGGCCAGCAGCGCCGTGACCATCGCGGTGAACGCCGCGCGCCAGGTCGCCGCCTGCAGCGCCGGGCTCTGCGGGTAGCCGAACCGCTCGCCGGTGAGCGCGCCGAGCCCGGCCACGACGGCGCCGAGGTCCGCCTGGGCGCGGGCGGCGCGCGGGTCCTCGTCGGCTGCCCCGAACCCGGCCTCGGTCCACGGGACCCCGTCGAGGTGCGCCGCCACCACGACGTCGCCCGGCAGCACGGTGCGGGTGAAGTCGGTGTGCAGCAGCGCGGGCATCCGCAGGGCGGGGTGGCCGGCGGCCAGCGCGTAGACCTCGGCCTCGGTGCGGATCAGGTCGTGCTCGTGCGACAGCAGGGCCCCCGGGTCCGCGGCGGCGGTCTTCACCACGACGCGGCGGCCGTCCTCGAGGGTGACGCGGTAGGTCGTCGCGAAGGTGCCGCCGGCGAGGCGCTCGGCGGCTGCGAGCGCGCCGACGGGCGCGACCAGCGCGCGGAGGGCGTCGAGGGGCGGGGTGCGGACGTCGTCGTGGGGCACCCGGGCAGCCTAGGGGCCGCGCGGGGCCGCGGGCCGGGACCCGCACGACGACGTCCGCGGGCGTCAGCCGCCGAGCCCGGCCCGGTCGACCCGGCGGTGGAACCGCATGCCGGCGATGCCGCCGAGCACCGCGCCCACCAGGCTGACGACCGCCACGACCAGCAGCGCGATGATGCCGCCGGTGGTGAGGTCGCCCTCGGCGACGGGGATGCGCGGGAAGCTGTCGAGCCGGCCCAGCACGTTGTACCGGTCGCCGGCGACGAGCGCCACGAGGGCGACGACGATCGCGATGACGACCGCCCACAGCCAGACGGCGAGGCCCTGCTTCGCGCCGTTGAACCGCGCCATCCGGCCCGCCACATACCCGCCGCAGTAGTACGCGACGAACAGCACGACCGCGAGCACGACGGCGCCGACGACCCCGATGGACGTCGGGTCGGACGCCGCCTGGTCCGCGGCCTCGCCGACCGAGGTGTCGTTCGCGACGCCCACGGCGGCGCCGGCCGCCGCGGCGACGGCGGTGAGCAGGACGGCCGTGCCGGTGGCGGTGAGCCAGCCGAAGAACGCCGAGCCGACCTTGATGCCGCCGTACTCCTCCTTCTCGCGGGCCACGACGGCCTGGCGGTCGCGGGCGAGGGCGGGGGCGTCCGCGGTGCCGTCGGCGTCCGGGGCGGGGGCGACGTGCGCGCCCTCGGCGTGGTGGTCGGCGCGGTGGTCGGCCGGCCGCGCGACCGGGCGGTCGGCCGTGGCGGCGGGGGTCGCGGGGGTGGCCGGGTCCGCCGGGGCGGCCCGGCGGTCGGCGGGGCGGTCGGGGGTGGTGCGGGGGTCGTCGGAGGTGCTCATCGGGGGGTGCTCCTCGTCTCGTCGTCGCCGGGCGGTCGCCGGTCGACGGTCCTGGCCGGCCCGGTGCTGGGCTCGACCGGCCTCGATGCGGGCAAGGTAAGTCGGCCCGCGGGCGCGCGCGACCGCAGCGGGCGGGCCGGTGGCCGGGGGACCGGCGGGGCGGTGGCACGATGGCGCGGTGGCACACGACGACGCGACGCTGATCATCCGGGACGTGCGGCCGTGGGGCGGTGAGCCGTCCGACGTGGGCATCGCAGGGGACCGGATCGCCTGGGTCCGCCCGTCGGGCACCGCGGAGCCGGCGCCGGCCGCGGGCGGCGCCGAGGTCGTCGAGGGGCGGGGGCTGCTCGCGCTGCCCGGCCTGGTGAACACGCACGCGCACGCCGACAAGAGCTGGTGGGGCCTGCCCTGGCAGTCGTACGGCGGCGAGGGCGGCACCCAGGGCCGGATCGCGCACGAGCGCGCCCGCCGGGACGAGCTCGGCATCCCGAGCGCGCCCGTCGCCGAGCGGGTGCTCCGCGAGTACCTGCGCACCGGCACCACGCGGGTCCGGACGCACGTGGACGTCGACCTGGGCCTCGGCCTGCGCGGCATCGAGGCGGTCCGGGAGGCCGCGGCGGCGCTGGACGGGGCGGTCGAGCTGACCGTGGTGGCCTTCCCGCAGGACGGCGTGCTGCGGCGGCCCGGCGTGCTCGAGCTGCTGGACCGGGCGGCGGCCGCGGGCGCGGAGCACGTCGGCGGGCTGGACCCGGCGCTGATCGACCGCGACCCGGTCGGGCAGCTCGACGGGCTGTTCCGGATCGCCGCGGAGCACGGCTGCGGGCTCGACATCCACCTGCACGAGCCCGGCGACCTCGGCGCGTTCGAGATCGACCTGATCCTCGACCGCGTGGAGCGGGACGGGATCGCGCCGGGCAAGGTCAACGTGGCGCACGGGTTCGCGGTCGTCGACGTCGACCCGGCGCGGCGCCGCGACCTGCTCGACCGGATGGGCGCGCTCGGCGTGACGATGACGACGGTCGCGCCGGTCCGGATGCGGCAGCTGCCGCTCGCCGAGATGGACGCGGCCGGGGTCCGGTTCGGGTTCGGCACCGACGGGATCCGCGACCTGTGGAGCCCGTACGGGGACGGCGACCTGCTCGGGATCGCCTGGCAGTACGCGCGGGCCGGCGGCGTGGTGCGGGACGAGGACCTGCTCCGGGTGGTCGAGATCGCGACCCGCGACGGCGCGGCCTTCGTCACGGACGAGCGGCACGACCTGGCGCCCGGCGCCCGCGCGGACGTGGTGCTGCTCGACGCCGAGAACCCGATGGACGCCCTGGTGCGGCGGGTGCCGCGCGCGGCGGTCGTGGCGGGCGGCCGGGTGGTCGACCTCGCGGCGCTCGCGGCTCGCCCCTGGGAGTGACGGGCGCCGCCGCGCCGGCGGCCGGGTGAGCCGTTCCCGCAGGTGCGCGCCCCGACCGGGCACGATCCGTGAGACGGTGGACGGGTCGTTCGCTGACGAGTCCGCCGTCCCGGGCGGGCGCTGTGGCGATGCACGACCGTCCGCCGGGAGGTCGACATGCCCACCCTGACCGCGACGCTCGCCGAGGCCCGATCCGCCCACGGCACCATGAGCGTCACCTCCGACACCGTGTCCGACGAGCTCGTCGTGCGCGGCAGCGGCGAGCTCGACGCCGCGCTGCGCCCCACCTTCGACGGGGTCCTGGACACCGTCACCCGCAGCACCGCCCCGACCCGCCTGGACTTCCACGACGTGACGTTCTGCGGGGCCGAGGGCGTGCACATGCTCCGCCGTCTGCACCTCGCGGCCCGCGGGCGCCGGGTCCGGTTCGGCGCCGCCGCGTGCGTCCGCCGGTCGCTCGCCCTGTGCGGTAACCCGCTGCCGCGGTTCGCGGCGATCTGACCGCGGCCGGGGCGCCGCGCGCCGCCCCGCGCCCACGGTGGACCGGAATCGCCGTGACGGCGACGCGCCCCGGTGCCACCATCGGCCGGTGACCGCCGAGCTCCGCCCCTGGACCCCCGCCGACGCGAGCGCGCTGCGCGCCGTCGTGGCCGCCGCCCCCGACCTGGTCCGCCAGACCGGGGGCGCCGACCTGTCGACCGACGGCGCCGCGGCCGAGCACATCCGCCGGCACCTCGCGCCGCGCGGGCCGCGCTCGTACGCGTTCGCGGTGGCGGTCGACGGGGTCCCGGTGGGGAGCGTCGGGATCGGCGCCGTCGACGACGTGCACGCGACCGCGTGGCTGTCGTACTGGCTCGCCGCGAGCGCCCGCGGCCGCGGCCTCGCGGCCGCGGCGCTGGTCGGCGCCTCGGCGTGGGCGGTGCGCGAGCTCGGCACCTTCCGGCTGGAGCTCGGCCACCGCGTGAACAACCCCGCCTCCTGCCGCGTCGCGACCCGGGCCGGCTACCCGGCCGAGGGGGTCGAGCGGGCGAAGCTCCGGTACGGCGACGAGCGGTTCGACGTGGAGACGCACGCGCGGCTGGCGACGGACCCGGCGCCCGCCGTCGCCGGGCTGCCCGTGCGGTGACGCCGCGCCGCGAACGGGTCCCCGCGGTGGACGCGGCCGCCGCGCCGGGCGAGGATGCGGCCATGACCGAGACCGTCGCCGTGACCGGCGCGCTGGGCAAGGTGGGCCGCGCGGTGGTGCAGGACCTGCTCGCGCACGGGTACCGGGTGCAGGCGTCCGACGCCCAGGGGCCGTTCGGGGAGCGGGCCGGACTGGGCGTGGACGTGCTCCGCGCCGAGCTCACCGACTACGGGCAGGCCGTCGAGGCGCTCGCGGGCTGCTCCGCCGTCGTGCACCTGGCCAACATCCCGCAGCCCGGCATGGAGTCCCCGCCCGACACCTTCAACCGCAACATGGCCGCGAACGCCAACGTGTTCCTGGCCGCCCAGCGGCTCGGGCTGCGCAAGGTCGCGTGGGCGTCGAGCGAGACGACGCTCGGCCTGCCGTTCGACGTGCCGCCGCGGTACGCCCCGGTCGACGAGGCGCACTTCCCGCACCCGACGACGACCTACGCGCTGTCGAAGGTGCTGAGCGAGGACCTCGCCGCGCAGGTCTCCGAGTGGTCCGGCATCCCGTTCGTCGGGCTCCGGCTGTCGAACGTGTTCCCCGCCGAGGCGTACGCGGCGGTGCCGTCGTACCAGGACGACCCGGCGAAGCGCCGGTGGAACCTCTGGGGGTACATCGACGCGCGGGACGCGGCGACCGCCTTCCGGCTGGCGCTCGAGGTGGAGACGACCGGCTCGCAGAACGTCATCATCGCCGCGGCCGACACGCTCATGGACACCCCGTCCGCCGACCTGCTGGCCGCCGAGTTCCCGGGCGTGCCCGTGCGCAGGGAGCTCGGGACGCACGAGACGCTGCTGGCGATCGACGGGGCGCGGGCGCTGCTCGGCTTCGAGCCGCAGCACTCCTGGCGCGACGAGGTCCCGCGGGGCTGACCGGGGCGGCCTCGCGGGCCGTCGCGGGGTCAGGCGCGGGCCGGGGTCGTCGCGCGGGCGCGGCGGAGGGCCAGGACCGCCGCGGCGAGCACGGCCTCGGAGTTGTCCGCGAGCTTGTCCGCGCCGTACCGGCCCTTCAGCCGCACGGT